>NZ_DGNN01000028.1:0-291210 GCF_002388965.1 Leisingera sp. UBA4491
ACCAGCGGGGGGCAGGTCACCCCCAAAGCGTGCAAGATTGTGCCTCATTGGCAGCAAAAAACTGTGAAGATGGCGATCCCTGAAGGACTCGAACCCTCAACCTGCTGATTAGAAGTCAGCTGCTCTATCCAGTTGAGCTAAGGGACCGCGTGGCGCCAGTTATGACAGGCTCGTGCCGGGGGTCAAGCCGCGGCGCGCAGGTCCAGGTGCATAAAGACCGACCAGGGATCTTCGCCATAGTCCGCAAACGGCCCGCATTGCACAAAGCCAAAGGATTCATACAGGCGGCGCGACGGCAGGTAGTCGTCCGTGGAGCCGGTTTCCAGATAGATTCCGGTGGCGTTTTCACGGCGGGCCAAGGCCAGCAGGAAATCCAGCATCGCCCGCCCTGCCCCGCTGCCGCGGGCCTCCGCCAGCGTGTGCATCGACTTCAGTTCCCGCGCGCCGCCGCCCAGGGATTTCAGCGCCCCCATGGCAACAGCCTGGCCGTCCCTGCGCGCCAGAAAAAACTGCACCCCGGGCTCTTCCAGCCCGCTGCCGTCAAGCGCATGGCAGCTGTCCTCCGGCGACTGCGCCGCCATTTGCGACAGATGCCGCCGGATCATCGCGGCGGCCTCCGGCTCTGCCGGGCTGGCCGGGCTGATTTCGATACCGGACACCGGAACGCTGGCGCCTTCCGGGCTAATTTGGTGCTGTGGGTCAGCCATTTCGCCTCAACATCTTGACCTGGATCATCGCAAGCAGACGGCGCAGCGCGCGCCAGCCTGACACGAACCCTATCCGCTGTTTACTATCGGGGAAAGAAATTTTCCCGGCGCTTAGCCGCTTAGAAACCGGACCGCCGCGCGGGGCCGCAATGGTCCGGAAAACCTGCGCATGAAACCCGAAAAGGCATCCGCCGCGGGCCTCAGGCCCGCTCTTGCAGGCTGATCTCCAGTTCCTGCATCACCGCGCCGGACCCGCCCGCCATCAGGCCGGTGATCCGCCCGGCCTCCAGCCCCAGCTCAACGGTGATTTCACTGGGGGACGCCGGCACCATGAAGTGGCCCTGCTCGATCATCAGCCTGGGCTTGCGAACGCCAAGATGATCATAAAGCGCGCAGGCCAGCGGCCCGGCGGCCATGCCGGTGGCCGACTCCTCAGCAATGCCATAGCGAGGCGCGAACATGCGCGTTGTGGCATCGGCAGCGGTTGCCGCGGGATCCGTTGTGAACACGTAAAACCCGATCAGATCCAGCGCCTCGCTGATCGCCTCGATCTGCGGCAGCCGGGGCCGGATGGCCGCCAGAACAGCGGCGTCCCTGACCGCCACCAGCACAAAACTGTTGCCGGTATTTGCAAGCACCGGGGCAAACCGCGGGTCCAGGCTGTCCTCGTCCAGACCAAGCGCGGCCAGCACATCCTCCGCCCGGACGCCGCGGTCTGCCCAATCGGCGGCCGCCTCATACCGCGGCGCCAGCTGCTCCATATAGGCCGCGCCATCGCGGATGATGATCTTGCGCGGGCCGTCGACGGTTTCCTTCGAGGTTTCCCCCTCCGCCACCCGGCCGAGTTCGGCCAGATAGCTGAAGGCTGCGATGGTCGCGTGGCCGCAATGGGCGATGCGCCGGGCCGGGGTAAAGAAATCCAGCTTGAAGCCTTCGCTGCGGGAGCGCGAGACAAAGGCGGTCTCCGACAGCCCGACCTTCTGCGCGATCTCAAGCATCTGCGCGCCGCTGAGGCCATCGGCGTCCAGAACAACCCCGGCCGGATTGCCGCCGGTTGCCTGCACGTGCGCGCCGGTGCCGCGGCGGGTGACAAAGCCATTGACGATACGGGCGGTGACGGATGCGGTATTGCGGGTCATGCTGCGAACTCCTTTTCATGAACTCTCATCAGCATGATCGAACTCTTGTGCCTGTTATACTGATATAACTATGATCAGTATTCATGAATGACCCTGACAGCCTTCTCCCCAGACTGCTGCAAAGCGCCCCCCTGCTGGAGGCCATTGCGGAAGAACAGAACTTCACCCGGGCTGCCCAGCGGCTGGGGGTGGAGCAATCCGCGGTCAGCCACCGGATCAAGGCGCTGGAGGCGGCCCTTGGGGTGCCCCTGTTCGACCGCACCACCCGCCGGATCACCCCGACGGAGGCCGGCCGCATCGTCTGCGGCGCGGCGCAGCAAAGCGGCGGGATCTGGCAAGCGGCGCTGTTGCGGCTGCAGGACCTCAAGACCAGCCGCAGCCTGCGGCTGTCGGTGCCGTCGTCGGTTGCCATGAAATGGATCGTGCCCGCCCTGCAGCGCGCGCAGGACAGCGGCCTGGATCTGCTGGTCGACGTGGATGACCGCCTGGCCGACCTGCACGCGGGCGAGGCCAAGGCCGCGATCCGCTATGGCATGGGCCCCTACCCCGGCCTGCATTCAGAGCCGCTGCTGCAGGCTATGCTGCTGCCGGTCTGCCGCCCGGGGTATCTGGGGCCGCAGGCCTTGCAAGACTATTGCCAGCAGCCCGGAGCGCGGCTGCTGGTCGACCGTTCCGGCGAAAGCGACGGCACCGGGTTCAGCTGGCAGGCCTATTTCACCGCCTGCGGCTGGGACTTCGGCTTTGAGCGGTCGATCAATCCCTTTGCCCGCGCCGACCTGGCCATTCAGGCCGCCATCAGCGGCATGGGCATTGCCCTGGGCCGCAGCCTGCTGGTGGAACATGACCTGGAGGCCGGGTTTCTGGAAGCCGCCGGTGCGCCGGTCAAATCCCGCGCCCGCTACTGGCTGGTCACCACACCGGCCAATGCCGCAACCGAGGGGTATCAGGCCTTGCGCGGCTGGCTGCAGGCCGAGATTGCAAAGATGCGCAAACAGCAGGCCGCCTTGTTCAAACTGCCGTAACGGCGCGCGCCCGCGGGCTGGTGCCAGGCGCTCAATCCGCCGCCTTGACCCAGCGGGCAATTTCCTCAGCCGCAGTCTCCAGGTGCTGGTCCTGCGTTAGCCCGGTCACCCTTTTGCGCGGCTTCAGGTCGTGGTCGCCGTCGCTCAGCCAGAAAAACGAGACCGCATCGGACAGGTCATAAGACGCGGCCTCCGCCTGGGTGCCGAACGGGTCGCGGGTGCCCTGGCAGATCAGCGCCGGGGTTTTCAGCCCGGCCAGATGCGCGGTCCTCAGCTGTTCGGGTTTGTTCGGCGGGTGAAACGGGTAGCCAAGGCAGACCAGGCCGCGGATCCGGTTCTGCGCCCAAAGATCATCTGCAATCAGGCTGGCAACCCGGCCGCCCATGGATTTGCCGCCGATGAACAGCGGACCGCCGCAGGCGAGCGCCTCGATGGCAGTGCGGAATTCCTCCTGCAGCAGCTCGATCTTCGGCGGCGGCCGCTTTGGCCCGCCGCTGCGCCGGCCCGCCATATAGGCAAACTCAAACCGGACAACCCGCAGCCCGCGGGCGGCAAGCGCCTCTGCCATCGCGGTCATGAAGGGCGTGTCCATCGCCGCCCCGGCCCCGTGGGCGAGCAGCAGCGTCGCGCCGCCCGGCGCATCACCGTTCAGCAGAAACTTGGGTTCAGACATCGCGCGCGCCCCCGCTGCCCCGAAGAAACAAGACCCACAGTCCCGGGCACCGGCCCAGCGCGTTTCCGCAGCCCGGCAGCCGCTTCAACTGCGGCGCTGGCCTCAGTGGGTCCAGGGGCCGCGGCGGTTGGTGGCGAAATTGTCGCCATAGCCGCCCGGGCGGATGTTGGGCTTGCGCTGCTTGGGCTCGACGACCAGCGCCTCGATGCCATGGTCCTTGGCATATTCCAGCGCCGCTTCCTTGCTGTCAAAGCGCAGCTTGACCTGGCTCTGGGTGTCGCTGGAGGAGGTCCAGCCCATCAGCGGATCCACCTCGCGGGCGCTGGCGGGCGCGAATTCCAGGACCCATCTCCGCGTCTTCGCCATGCCCGAGGTCATGGCATTGCGTGCTGGCCGGTAAATCCGCGCTTGCATGGGCTGTCTCCTGGTGTCTCAACCTGTGAATCTCGAAGTTGCGCATTTATGCGCCGGATATGCGGCTGCAGCAAGGGAGCAAATGCAGCGTATTTCGACGGTTTTGCCCTGCTGCCACAGGCGTTTGGCCGCATCAGGCCCTGATGCCCCCTTGAACAAGAACAAAAACAGACCAAAATCAGCGCGGTCCCAAACGGAGTCGCCCGATGCCCTATGCCCATTCCGACAAGTCCATGCCGATGATGACCCAGCGGGCGCCGCAGCAGCGGCCCAAGCTGGAGGGCGGCAAGCGGTTTGTCATGAACACCACCTTCGATCCGGCAGGCGACCAGCCGGCCGCGATCAAGGAACTGTCGCAGGGCGTCCTGGAGGGCGAGCGCAACCAGGTGCTCCTCGGCGCCACCGGCACCGGCAAGACCTTCACCATGGCCAAGGTGATCGAGGAGACCCAGCGCCCGGCGATCATCCTTGCCCCCAACAAGACGCTGGCGGCGCAATTGTACGGCGAATTCAAGGGCTTCTTCCCGGAGAACTCGGTCGAATACTTCGTCTCCTTCTACGACTACTACCAGCCGGAGGCCTATGTGCCGCGCTCCGACACCTATATCGAGAAGGAAAGCCAGATCAACGAGCAGATCGACCGGATGCGCCACTCCGCCACCCGTGCCCTGCTCGAACGCGATGACGTCATCATCATCGCGTCCGTGTCCTGCATCTACGGCATCGGCTCGGTCGAAACCTACTCCGCCATGACCCAGGACCTGAAAGCGGGCGAAATGTACGACCAGCGCCAGATCATGGCGGATCTGGTCGCCCAGCAGTACAAGCGCAACGACCAGGCCTTCCAGCGGGGCTCCTTCCGGGTCCGCGGCGACACGCTGGAAATCTTCCCCGCCCACCTGGAGGACCGCGCCTGGAAACTCTCCTTCTTTGGCGAGGAGCTGGAGCAGATCACCGAATTCGACCCGCTGACCGGCGAAAAGACCGGCAGCTTCGACCAGATCCGCATCTATGCGAATTCCCACTACGTGACGCCGAAGCCGACGCTGAATCAGGCCATCATCTCGATCAAGCAGGAGCTGAAGATGCGCCTCGACCAGCTGGTCGGCGAGGGCAAGCTGCTGGAAGCGCAGCGGCTGGAACAGCGCTGCAATTTCGACCTGGAGATGCTGGAGGCGACCGGCCATTGCAACGGGATCGAGAACTACTCCCGCTACCTGACGGGCCGCGCCCCCGGCGAGCCGCCCCCGACCCTGTTCGAATTCATCCCCGACAACGCCATCGTGTTCGCCGACGAATCCCACGTCTCCGTCCCCCAGATCGGCGGCATGTACAAGGGCGACCACCGGCGCAAGTTCACCCTCGCCGAACACGGCTTCCGCCTGCCCTCCTGCATGGACAACCGCCCGCTTAAGTTCGAGGAATGGGACGCCATGCGCCCGCAGTCGGTCTTCGTCTCCGCCACCCCGGCGGCGTGGGAATTGGAGCAGGCGGGCGGCGTCTTCACCGAACAGGTGATCCGCCCCACCGGTCTCTTGGACCCGCAGGTCGAAATCCGTCCGGTCTCGATGCAGGTGGATGACCTGCTGGATGAGGTGCGCAAGGTCACCGCCGACGGCTTCCGCACCCTTGTGACCACGCTGACCAAACGCATGGCAGAGGACCTGACCGAATACCTGCACGAACAGGGCATCAAGGTCCGCTACATGCACTCCGACATCGACACGCTGGAGCGGATCGAGATCCTGCGCGACCTGCGCCTTGGCGCCTTCGACGTGCTCATCGGCATCAACCTCCTGCGCGAGGGGCTCGACATCCCCGAATGCGGCCTCGTCGCCATTCTGGATGCGGACAAGGAGGGTTTCCTGCGCTCAGAGACCTCGCTGATCCAGACCATCGGCCGCGCCGCCCGCAACGCCGAGGGCCGCGTCATCATGTATGCCGACAAGATCACCGGCTCGATGGAGCGCGCCCTGGGCGAGACCAACCGCCGCCGGGAAAAGCAGATCGCCTACAACCTCGAACACGGAATCACGCCGGAGACGGTGAAGAAAAACGTCGAAGACGTGCTTGCCGGCCTCTACGAGGGCGACGTGGACATGAACCGCGTCACCGCCCAGATCGGCAAGCCGATGCACGGCGCCAACCTGGAGGCGCATCTGAACGGCCTGCGCGACGAGATGCGCAAGGCGGCGGAGAACCTGGAATTCGAGGAAGCCGCACGCCTGCGCGACGAGATCAAACGGCTGGAGGCGGTGGACCTCGCCATCTCCGACGACCCGCTGGCGCGGCAGTCGGCGGTGGAGGCCGCGTCCGAGGCCGCCGTCAAATCACGGGGGCGGTCAACGGCGGGCAAGGCGGGGACGCGGGCGTACCGGGGCAAATCGCAGAAGAAGTTTTCTTGATTCATTGGGGAGGGAAGAGCACCCTCCCCTCAATCAGGCAACCTTTCATCAGCTGACTGGGCAAATGCTCGCCTTTGAATCGGGAATTGTGTCCCAGCGTTTCCGCGAACTAAGTATTGATCCCCCAACAGCCAGTGGTACAAATTTGCATAGATATAATCCGGATGGATTTTCAAACCCGTTCCTCCAATTTGCCCTCGGCGATTTTGCAGGAACCCTGCTCTAATAGTTTCGAAATGATTGTCTGCATATCGAACTTGCCCAGCCACCATCGATACAGTGATTGCAGCCACTAAGTCTGCACATTGCAGAACTCGTGACAATCTAAATGGAATTGTCACAACATTCATAGCTAAGCTTTCGAAGTCAACGAAGCCCGTGCCATTTCTCCGAAGTTCCACGCAATCCGCCAACAATCTTTCCTCATCAGCGGGCCCTCCAGATGGCTTAGCTACGAACACCACACCATGCTCGTCACCCAAAAATGTGTCAAAGCGTTCAAGTGCGAGGTTCAATGCATCTGTCTCATGATCTTCGGCATTTTCCGTGGCGAATCGCCTTTCTGTTTCAACGACAGCAACCAGAAAGTTTGCCTCTGCTTGAAGACAAAGCTCCAAAGCTGCGTTCACAAATTGTGTTCGGTCGTTACCCTGTAAATTTTCGTACATCCAATCTGTACGGCGTGGAGACCACTTGAAAATTGCTCCATCAGGGAACCCGCTTTCCCTCATAAGTGCTTCTAAATTTGCCTCAAGTGTGCGTAGTGCTTCCGCATCGATTACTACTCCGCCAACACCAATTAGGTCGTTCATACCTTCGCGTGGGCATCGGCGTTGTTTAGTATCATCAAGAAAGAGGAATTTCATAAGCTTGGGCCTTATAATGGTTTTCCCAATGCGTAGCTTCGCTCCCGAAGACCTGCAAGCCAAAGGAGATTAAAAATCTGAAAACTCCCCCGCCGAGAAAGTCCCCAACACCCGCCCAAGGGGCGGGAGAAGCGTGCGCGAAGCGCGGTTTTGCCGTGCGACAGGCTCCACAAAGCCAGGGAAACCGAATTAACCATCTATCAATAAACAAAGTTTCTCAGCGAAACCCCTTTTCATTCACACCTCCAAAACCAAACCCGGCCAAAAGTCCATCCGCGCCTCCTGCGCACCGGAGAATCCGTCTCCGCAGGCCGGTTTAGAATCCGTCTCCGCCGGCCGGTTTCACCCAATCCGCCACCCGCCGCAGGCCCTCTGCACACATCCGGCAATTGAACTCCCCGGAAATTTATGCGCATCAAGCTCCTCATGATTTGCAAGCTGCCGCATATCCGCCCGGGCCAGAGCGTCGGGCTGTTGGGCGGGTCCTTTGACCCGCCGCACCGGGGCCACGCGGCGATTTCCCATGCCGCGCTCAAGCGCTTCGGGCTGGACCACCTGTTCTGGCTGGTCTCCCCGGGCAACCCGCTGAAGGCGCGCCAGCCTGCCCCGCTGGAGCGGCGGATCAGCGCCAGCCGCGGCCTCATACAGCACCCGCGCATCCATGTCAGCGGCATCGAGGCGGACCTCGGCACCCGCTATACCGCCCAGACCCTGCGCCACCTGCGCCGCCGCCATCCCGGCGTGCGCTTCGTCTGGCTGATGGGGGCCGACAATCTCACCCATTTCCACCGCTGGAAGGACTGGCAGCAGATCCTGGACACGGTGCCGGTGGGGGTGCTGGCCCGGCCCGGCGACCGGATCTCGGCCCGGTTTTCGCCCGCGGCCCGGATCTACCGCCACGCGATGCTGAAAGGCAGCGAAAGCCAGCTGCTGGCGCGGGCGGACAGCCCGGCCTGGTGTTTCGTCAACCTGCCGATGGTGGATGTCAGCTCGACCGCCTTGCGCGCCCGCGGCGAATGGTCAGCGGCGCAGCAGGGCTGAGGCCAGACCGGCGCTCAGCACCACCGCCAGCCCGGCCCAGGTCCAGGCATCCGGCAGCTGGCGGAACACCGCCCAGCCCAGCCCGACGGCCGCCACCAGCTGGAAATAGACCATCGGCGCCAGCTTGACCGCCTGCACCCGCCCGTAGGCAAACAGCAGCAGCAGGTTGCCCAGCATCGAAAACGCGGCACTCCCCACCGTCAGCGCCGCAGTCGGGGCTGAGAACTCCGGCAGGCTGGCAAGGCCCAAGGGCAGCATCAGGCAGGCCGACAGCAGCAATTGCGTCAGGCTCAGTTCCAGCGGCGAGCCCACCCCCGCCAGCCAGCGCGAGCTGGTCAGGAACCCGCCGTAGAAACAGCCCGCCAGCACCGCCCACAACAGGTTGACCGACCCGCCGGCCCCCGGCCGCACCACCATCAGCACGCCGAGAAATCCCAGCGCCATCAGCAGGCTGCGCGGCACCGTCGCCTGCTCCCGCAGCAGCAGCACCGACAGCACATAGCTGACCACCGGACCGATGAAGAAGGCGGCAAAGACATTGGCCAGCGGCTCTGTCATCAGCGCCATCTGGATCGAAAAGATGCCGCCGCTCAGCAGCCCGGCCCGCAGCCACAGCCGCCAGTCGCCCAGCAGCGTGAACGCCCGGCGCGGCACAAAGGGCAGGATCAGCGCGGCACCGATCGAAAACCGCGACCAGGCCACAAAAGCCGGCGTCGCCAGCCCGCTGCCGGTCAGCAGCTTCCCGCACAGATCGCCCGCCGGGATCATTGACATGGCCGCAAACATGAGGATGACTGCCTGAAACATGGCTGCCAGCGGTAGCAGGACTTTTGATGGGGCAAAACCCCGGACCTTGCGGCGCAGCGGCGGGGATCGGGTATTGAGGAAGAGCGGGTCCGCACCTTAAATATGAGCACGATGACTTCACGCCGGACGTTCCTTCTTTCCGGGCTTGCCGCACTGGCGGGCTCTTCTGCCCTGGCCAATGCGCCTGCCGTGTCGCTGCGCCCCGTTGCGCGCAAGGTCAGCTCTCTGGCGGCCGGCGCCGACGGGCTGCAGGCGCTGCTGTCTCGGGCCAAACTGCCGGGCCATGCGGTCTGTGCGGTTGCGGATGTGAAAACCGGCAAGCTGCTGGAGGCGTCCGGCAGCGGCGAGGCCCTGCCGCCGGCCAGCGTCGCCAAGGCGCTGACGGCGCTTTATGCGCTGGATGTGCTGGGGGCGGGCCACCGGTTCGACACCCGCCTTCTGGCCACCGGCGGCGTCGCCGGCGGCGTGGTGGGCGGCGATCTGATCCTGGCAGGCGGCGGCGATCCGATGCTGAACACAGACCATCTGGCGCTGCTGGCCAAGGCGCTGAAAACCGCCGGCGTGCGCGAGGTGCGGGGCAGGTTCCTGGTCTGGGACGGCGCGCTGCCGCAGGTGCCCGCCATCGACCCGGAGCAGCCCGATCACGTGGGCTATTCGCCTGCGGTCTCCGGCATTGCGCTGAACTTCAACCGGGTCCATTTCGAGTGGAAACGCGCCGCCAGCGGCTGGGCTGTCACCATGGACGCCCGCACCGAGAAATACCGCCCCGAGGTCGCCACCTCGCAAATGCAGATCGCCTCCCGCGCGGTGCCGGTCTACACCTATGCCGAAAAATCCGGCACCGACCACTGGACCGTGGCCAGCAAGGCCCTGGGCAAGGGCGGCTCGCGCTGGCTGCCGGTGCGCAATCCGGGCGCCTACGCAGGCGACGTGTTCCGCACCCTGGCGCGGGCCAACGGCATCGCCCTGCCCCAGGCGAAACCCGCCAGATCGCTGCCCCAGGCGCAGCTGCTGGCGCAGCATCACAGCCCGCCGATGGACGTGATGCTGAAGGCGATGCTGAAATTCTCCAACAACCTGATGGCCGAGATGATCGGCATGGCCGCCAGCACCGCGCGCAGCGGGCGGCCGGCGTCGCTCAAGGCCTCCGCCGCGGAGATGAACCGCTGGGCGGGGGAAAAATACGGCATGTCCGGCACCCGGCTGGTGGATCACTCCGGCCTGGGTGAAGAGTCCAGGATGACCCCGGCAGACCTCACGGGCGCGCTGGTGGCGGCCTACAAGGCCGGCCATTTGAAACCGCTTCTGAAATCATTCCAGTTGCGCGATGCCAACGGCCGCCCGGTCAAAAACCACCCGATCAAGGTCGCCGCCAAGACCGGCACGCTGAACTTCGTCTCGGGCCTCGGCGGCTTCATGACCGCGGCCGACGGCACCGAACTGGCCTTCACCATCTTCACCGCGGATCTGAAAAAGCGCGCCCGCATCCCCCGCGCCGAGCGCGAACGCCCCCAGGGCGCCCGCGGCTGGAACCGGCGCGCCAAGCAGCTGCAGCAGCAGCTGATCGAGCGCTGGAGCGCCGTTTACGGCAGCTGACAGCCGGAACTGGTCTGGGAAAATTACCCGTTACTGGACGTTCCGCCCAGACCAGCAGCATGGCAGATCCAGGCAAGGCGGCGGTGCGCGGACACCGCGGCAGAGCTTTGCAAAGGACGCCCTGATGACGGATTTCTTCAACGGACACGGCCAGCCCATTGGCGCGCCGCTGCCGAACTGGACCGGTGCCCGCGCGCCCGGACACACCGGCATGGCAGGGCGCTATTGCCGGGTTGAGCCGCTGGAGGCGGACCGCCACAGCGCCGATCTGTTCGCGGCGTTCCGGCAGGACCGCAGCGATGCGGTCTGGACCTATATGCCCTATGGCCCCTTTGCCGGCCCCGAGGCGCTGCTCACTTGGGTCGAGGCCAACAGCGGCGCGGATACGCAGCCCTGCTTTGCCATCGTGAACGGCGCCAGCGGCAAGGCAGAGGGCGTCGCCAGCTATATGCGCCTTCAGCCGGAACACGGCGTCATCGAGGTGGGCGGCATCACCCTCGCCCCACCGCTGCAGCAAACGCGCGCCGCGACCGAGGCGATGTATCTGATGATGGCGCGGGTGTTCAACGACCTGGGCTACCGCCGCTATGAATGGAAATGCGACGCGCTGAACGCCCCCTCCCGCCGCGCGGCGGAGCGGCTTGGCTTCACCTATGAGGGGCTGTTCCGCCAGGCCATCGTCTATAAGGGCCGCAACCGCGACACCGCCTGGTATTCAATTTTGGACAGCGAGTGGCCGCAGCTGGAGGCGGCTTTCACGGCCTGGCTCGATCCCGCAAATTTCGATGCAGACGGCCGGCAGAAGCAGTCTCTGGCCCGGCTCAGGGCGGCGCAGGCCGGGACCTGAGCGGCAAGGGCGCCGCTACCCCAGCGCCGCCGCCACCTCCTGCGCCAGCCGCTGCATCCGCTTCAGCCGCGCGCTCAGCGGGCGGCCTTTGCGGCAGGTAAGCCAAAGCCCGTGACGGCGCGGCCTCTGGAGCGGGACCACCGCCAGCAGGCCCCGCTGCGCATAGGCCTCAACCCCGCTGCGCGGCAGCAGCGTATAGCCGATGCCGCGCGCGACAGGGTCCAGGATCTGGCCGATCTGGTTGACATAGGTCCGCACACGCAGCCGGTCAGCGCCCTGATAGGCCTCCGGAAAGTTCAGCGGCAGCAGCTCATCCGCATGGGCAAAGCCATCGGGATGGGCGACAAAGCCGCGCGCCTCCAAAGCGTCGAACGTGATCTCCGCACCCGCATCCCGGACAGGCAGCACAAGGCAAAGCTCCTCCTCCCCCAGATGCTCCGCCTCCAGCCGGGGGTGGCCCGGGTCGTGGTCCAGAATGCCCAGATCGAACGCCCCCTCCAGAAGACCGCGCTTTATCGCCGCTTGCGGCGCCGCTTCCAGATGCGCGGTGAGGTCCGGCGCGGTCTCCAGCAGCGCCAGGATGCGGGGGTACAGCAGCGTTGCAAAGCTGCCGGAACAGGCGATCCGCACCTCTCCGGCATCGGGGCTGTCGGTGGCGATCGCCTCTCGCAAGCGCCGTTCCTCATCGCGGCGCGCCTGCCCCAGCGCCCGCACCGCCTCCCCCGCCGGGGTCAGCGAAAAGCTTTTGCCGTCTTGTGCAATCAGGCTCTGGCCCAGCTGCGCCTCCAGCTTGCGCAGATGCTGCGAGACACCCGGCTGGGTCATGTTCAGCCGCTGCGCCGCGCGGGTGAAATGGCCGGTCTCAGCCAGCGTCGTGAAGGTTTCGAGCCAGGTGGCGTTCAGCACGGACCATTACGCCATATTATCATTTCCATATGAAATGATAATTTCACAGGAGAGGGGCGAGTGTCTACCTTTCTGTCATCCCAAGCATGAGGAGACCAAAGATGACCACCACGCCCAGAACCTTCTCGCACATCGGCCTGTCGGTGCCGGACCTTGACGCGGCCGTGAAGTTTTACGCGGACGTCATGGGGTTCTACGTGCTGATGCAGCCCAGCGAAGTGACCGAGGACGACAGCGCCATCGGGCAGATGTGCACCGATGTGTTCGGCCCCGGCTGGACCCGCCTGCGCATCGCGCATCTGTCCACCGCGGACGGCATCGGCATCGAACTGTTCGAATTTGACGGCAACGAAGCGCCGCAGGACAACTTCCAGTACCGCAAGCACGGCACCTTTCATTTTGCCGTGCAGGACCCGGACGTCGAAGGGCTGCTGGAAAAGATCGTCGCCGCCGGCGGCAAGCAGCGGATGCCGGTGCGGGAATATTTCCCCGGCGAAAAGCCCTACCGCATGGTCTATGTGGAGGATCCGTTCGGGATCATCTTCGAGCTCTACAGCCACAGCTATGAGCTGACCTATTCAGCCGGCGCCTACAGCTGACGCCACGCATTGCCCGGGTCCCTGCCCCGGGCAACGCCGCTCTGTCTGAAGCCTCAGGCGGCACTCAGACCATATGGCGGGCACGCGCACCGCGCTCGATCGCGGCGGCGTGCAGCCGGTCGATGTTCAGCTCATAGCGGACCTCGGCCAGAAACTCGAGCTCGGTCTCGCCCAGGATGCCATCGGCAGCGGCGACATCGCAGGCCAGCGCATAGGCAGTCTCGAACAGCCGCTCCGGCAGGTCATCGCGGACCAGGCCGAACAGCGCCTCCAGCCCGTCCTCCTGCTCGAACAGGTCCAGCACGGTGCGCGACACCCGGCTCACCCGGTCGATGTCATAGTCGGCAAAGACCGGCAGCATGTTGACCGCCGACTGGATCTTGACCAGCTCCGCGGTGCGGATGTTTTCGTCCGAGGCCGAGACCGCCACCATCAGGGCCACAAGGCAGTCCTGCGGGGTCATCGGATGCGGGGTTTGCTCACTCATGGACGAAATCCTTATTTGCGCAGTATTCACTCCGACAGGATAGGTACGCCCGCGGGGAGGTTCAATAACAGGCTGTGCCCAAGCGCCGGTTTTTGCGCGGCGCAACGCCGCAAATCCCGGCTGTGGCGGGGCTGGCATTATTGACTCATGCTGCATCGGCACAATAGAGGGAAGGGCCGGATACATAGGGTATCCGGGCAGATCATGCGGCACCCCGAAGAACTGACGCAACCGCCGCCGATGGAGAACATGATGTCTGATGTGCGCGAAGAAGCTCTGAAGAGCAAAGCCTGGCCGTTTGAAGAAGCCCGCCGGGTTCTCAAACGTTATGCCAAGGGCGCGCCGGAAAAGGGCTATGTCCTCTTCGAGACCGGCTATGGCCCCTCCGGCCTGCCGCACATCGGCACCTTCGGCGAGGTCGCCCGCACCACCATGATCAAGAAGGCGTTCGAGACCATCTCGGACATCCCGACCCGGCTGATCTGCTTCTCGGACGATCTGGACGGGATGCGCAAGGTGCCCGGCAACGTGCCCAACCAGGAGGCGCTGGCCGAACACCTGCAAAAGCCGCTCACCTCGGTGCCGGACCCGTTCGGCACGCACGAAAGCTTCGGCCATCACAACAACGCCATGCTGCGCCGGTTCCTGGACACGTTCGGGTTCGAGTATGAGTTCTACTCGGCCACCGAATTCTACCGTTCCGGCCAGTTCGACGAGATCCTGAAGCGCGCCGTCGACAAATACGACGACATCATGGCGATCATGCTGAAGTCCCTGCGCGAGGAGCGCCGCCAGACCTATTCGATCTTCCTGCCGATCCACCCGGAAACCGGCCGCGTGCTCTATGTGCCGATGAAGAAGGTCTGCACCGAGACCTACACCGTCACCTTCGACGACGAGGACGGCAAGGAATGGACCCTGCCCGTGACCGGCGGCAACGTGAAGCTGCAGTGGAAGCCCGATTTCGGCGCCCGCTGGGCCGCGCTGGAAGTCGATTTCGAGATGTACGGCAAGGACCACTCCACCAACACGCCGATCTATGACGGCATCTGCCGGGTGCTGGGCGTGCCCGCGCCGGAGCATTTCACCTATGAGCTGTTCCTCGATGAAAACGGCCAGAAGATCTCCAAATCCTCCGGCAACGGCGTCTCGATCGACGAATGGCTGACCTACGCCTCGACCGAGAGCCTGGCGTATTTCATGTACCAGAAGCCCAAGACCGCCAAGCGGATGCATTTCGACGTGATCCCCAAGGCGGTGGACGAATACCACCAGCAGCTGCGCGCCTACCGCACCCAGGACCTGAAGACGCAGCTGAACAACCCGGTTTGGCACATCCACGGCGGCGACGTTCCGCAGTCAGATATGGTGGTGCCGTTCTCGATGCTCTTGAACCTCGCCTCCGCCTCCAGCGCCGAGGACAAGGCGACCCTGTGGGGCTTCATCAACAAATACGCCCCCAACGCCACCCCCGACACCCATCCGGGCATGGATCAGGCCGCGGGCTTTGCGGTGCGGTACTTCAACGACTTCGTGAAACCGGCAAAAACCTTCCGCCTGCCCACCGATCAGGAGCGCGCGGCGCTGCAGGATCTGGCGGATGCGCTGAAATCGCCGGAAGCCGCGCTGGCCGCGATTGCCAAGAAGAACGAGATCGCAGGCAGCACCGACCCGCTGCCCGAGGCCAATTTCGCGGATGAGGAATTCCTGCAGTCCGTGGTCTTCGCCATCGGCAAGATCCACGGATTCGAGCCGCTGCGCGCCTGGTTCTCGGCAATCTACGAGGTGCTGCTGGGCGCCTCCCAAGGCCCCCGCTTCGGCGGTTTCATCGCACTTTACGGGGTCGAGGACACCATCGCCCTGATCGAAAAGGCGCTGGCGGGCGAGCTGGCCTGAGCCTGCAATAAATAACAATCAGTTAGGGCGCGGTTTTCCGCGCCCTTTATTGTTTTCAGCCCCGCCGCGCACAGCGGCCTGCGGCCTTTCTTTGCGCAATAAAATTATCAGATCGCAAAAAACGTTTTGACGCAGCGTCACCTTGTCCTAACATTAAGAAACGGTCCGGGTCTGGCAGATGCGCAGTGTTCTGTTTGCGGGGGTAAGTGTTTTTCTTCTGACCTTCCCGGTCTTAGCCCAGAGAGAGCCGGTCGCAGCCGTGACCGGCTCTCAGTTTGAGATCCTCCTGATCAATGATGCTGAGACGGCGCTCACTTACGCCTGCCCGAACATCCGGCGGATTTCCGGCCCCCCGGAACGGGTCGCCCGGATGGTGCGCCGGGGCGCTCCAATGGTCTGCCGCCCGGCCGGGGCACGCTATCCTGCCCAGCGCGCGGCGGCGGGCTGCCTGTGGCGGCGGCCGATGGTCCCCGGCCGAAACGGCGCCGTGCACCCCCTTTATTACCAAATGGTTAATCTGAAAATCTCTCGGTAAATCAACGCGCTACACCTTCTTTAAGGACAGGATGAACGCGCCTGGCGGCAGGGCAGCGTACGCACCGCTTGGCAGGTTTTAACGCCGCTCCTGTACTTCCTTTTCCCCGAACGCGAGATGCGCAGCAGGAAAGGGTACTTCCATGAACAAGGCAATCACCGACGGTCTGCAGCTGATGCCCCCCGCCTTTGCGGAGGGTCTCAATGTCTGGTCCAGCGGCAACGGCACCCCCGGCTCGGACACCTATGACGGCGCCGCCAACGCGGTCTTTGTGGCGGCGGATGCGGACTTCGGCGGCTGTCTGGAGATCCAGAAGACCGAGAACATCCAGAAGCTGCGCTTCATGGGCCAGACGCCGCTGGAGCCGGGCTGCTACCTGCAGATCAAGGTGCGAATCAAGGCCGTCAGCGGCGCGCTGCCCGCGGTCCGCGTGGCCGGCTGGGCCGCGGCGGCGGGCGGCAGCCACATCGGCGGCGTGTCCGAATCCGGGATGCAGTATGCGCTCAGCCAATACGGCAGGGTGCTCGAAGTCACCGGCATCGTCGGCAGCGGCGACCGCCCCGGCGTGGATATGCCTTGGGGCCGCACCGCCGCCTATGGCCATTTCGGGCTCGACCTCACTGGCGCCAACGGCGGTGTCGTGCGGATCGACGATATCGAGATCACCGACATCACCAGCGCCTTCCTGCGTAAAATGCTGAGCGTGGTGGACGTGACCGACTATGGCGCGGTGGGCGATGGCAGCACCGACTGCACCGCAGCGTTCGAGGCCGCCGATGCCGCCGCCGCCGGGCGCCGCATCCTGGTCCCCGCGGGGGACTTCCACCTCGCCAGCACCGTGTCGCTGAGCCACGAAGCGGTGTTTGAAGGCACCGTGTCGATGCCCGCCAGCCAGATGCTGCTGCTGACGAAGAACTTCGATTTCCCCTCTTACGCGGCGGCCTTCGGCGACGAGGAACTGGGCTTCAAGAAGGCGTTTCAGGCGCTGCTCAACAACGTGGACCATGAATCGCTGGACCTGAAGGGCCGCAAAATCACCGTGACCGCGCCGCTGGACATGCAGGCGGCGGTGCCGAACAAGACCTCCTATGCCACCCGCCGGATCATCCGCAACGGCCAGCTGGAGGCCGCCAGCAGCGCCGCCTGGGACACCGGCACCGTCACCTCCCAGGCGACCTACAGCCCCTCGCGGTCCACCAGGCTGACCAATGTCGCCAATATCGCCAACATCAAGGTCGGCTCCCTGGTGGAGGGCGCCGGGGTCGGCCGCGAGATCTATGTAAAGTCCAAGAACACCGGCGCCGGCGAGCTGACGCTGACCGCACCGCTGTTTGATGCGGCGGGCACCCAGACCTTCACCTTCCGCGACTTCAAGTATCTGGTGGATTTCAGCGGCTTCAGCGCGCTCAGCAAATTCGGCATGGAAGGCATCGAGTTCCAGTGCAATGCCCGCTGCAGCGCCCTGCGGCTGGCGCCCTCGGGCTCGGTGTTCTCGCTGGACGGCTGCTTTTTCTCGCGGCCCAAGGACCGCGGCATCACCTCGACCGGGACCGGCTGCCAGGGGATTCTGGTCGACAACTGCCAGTTCCTGTCGGCAGAAGATCCGCTGGATGTGGAAGACCGCGTCAGCATCGGCCTGAACGTGAACGCCAATGATGCCAAGCTGCGCAGCAACCGGGCCACCAAGTTCCGCCATTTCGCCCTGCTGGCAGGCGCCAACAACACGGTAACGGGCAATCATTTCTTTCAGGGCGACAACGTGGCGAACGGGGTCCGCTCTGCCGGGCTGGTGCTGGCTGCCAACAACTGCACCACCACCGTGTCGGACAATTACATCGACAACTGCTTTATCGAATGGACCAACGAGCGCGACCCGGCGCCGGACTTCACCACCGGCTTCTCCTTCAGCGCGCTGTCGGTGACCGCGAATGTGTTCCTGTCCGGCGACGTGGCGCCCTGGTTCAGCTATATCGTGATCAAACCCTACGGCAGCGGCCATTACCTGAACGGGCTGTCGGTGACCGGCAACAAGTTCCGCTCGCTCAACGGCAGTATCGACCGGGCGGAACGGGTTGATACCAGTTTTTCGGACCTGAATTTCTCCCGCGCCAATGATGTGGTGTTCGAGGGCAACATGTACCACAACGTCACCACCCATACAGCCAACCCCCTGCGGGTACGGCACAATCAGTCCTCGGCGTCGTCGTCCTGGGCGGTCAGGGCCAATGGGCAGCTGCCGTTTCAGGGCTACGCGCGCTATGTCGACAGCGTGGTGCCGCAGGGGCCGGTGCGCACCGGCGGCAACAGCACCCGCTACAGCATGCCCTACTGCGATACCCAGCAGGGCGCCAATAACGACGAAATCCGCCTGCGCTGGCAGGAGGCGCTGAAGGGCGAGGTTCAGGTGCTGCTGAGGATGGACGCCTAGGGCCGGGGCGGCGGCTGCAGATCGGCGGCGTCAAGATGGAAGGCTTTGCCGAAACCGCCATTCAGATAGGCCGCCGTCACCCGGAACCGGACAAAGCTGAAATCGGCCAGCTGCAGATACAGCTTGGCCTTGGGCTGGCGGCGCAGGTAATGCGCGGCCAGCGGGCCGTACTCCGGGCTTTGGCGGCCGAGGAAGTCCGCCCGGCAGATCAGGCTGAGGCGGGGATGGCTGAGCGCATCGCCCTTGCCGCCCGGCTCCCCCACCAGCAGCGAGCAGGCCGGGGTCTGGCGCAGCGCGCGGGTGTGCTGGGCCAGGTCCGAGATCAGGCTGACCGGCCCGCCCTGCGGATCCAGGCCGAACGCCACCCTTGTGACCAGCGGGGTGCCCTCCTCCAGCAGCACCCCAAGCGCGGCAAAGCGGGCCTCTGCCATCAGGCTTTGCGCCAGCTGGCGGGCATCGTCATCGGCGGGGCGGACGGGCGCGGGCATGGGCACCTCCTGAGTTTGGCGCAGGGTTCAGAACTTCTGCCACAAGCCCAGTTTCAGGCCAAGGCTGCGCTGGCCTGCCTGGCGGTATTCCAAGCCCACAATCAGCTCCCGCTTCTGCTTCAGCGGGTAGCGCAGCGAGGAGGTCAGCGCATAGGTAAGCTGCCCGCCCTCCGGCTTGGACAGCTCGGCCTGCAGCATCGGCGCGGCCTTGCCGGGACGGTTCAGCCCGATGGTGGCGTCCAGCTTCCAGATCGCGTCCAACCCGCTGTTGCGCAGCTCATACGCGGCATCAATGGCCAGCCAGCCGGATCCGCGGCCGGTCTCGATACCGCGCCCGTAGGACAGGGTGGTTCTTTGCATCAGCTGCCACAGGCCCCGGTCATGATTGCCGCCCGCCGCGGTCTCCACCGCCAGCCGGGAACGCTCGCCGGTGTGCAAGGGCAGCCGGGCAAAGAGCAGCGCATGGCCCGACACATCCGCGTTCCGGTTCAGATCAACCCCCAGGGTCAGCTTGGGCGTGACCCCAAAGGCGCCGTAATAGCCCAGCTCATACGCGGCGGCGCGGCCGCTGTGCCGCCAGGCGGCGCTGGCGGCTGCGAAACCGTGGCCCGGCTGTTCCAGCCACGCCCCGCCAGCCGCCGGCTGGGCCAGCGCCAGGGCAAGAGCGGCAGCAAAGGCAGGTTTCATCCCGGAGCCTCAGGGTTGGCGTGCGCCAACGGTTCCGCGTTATGGTTAAGGTTGTGTTAACTGCCCCCAAAGACCTCTATGCGCGCACGCCCGAAAAAACCCGTGCGCTTTCGCCGCGAACAGGCGTAGGCTGGAGGCAGTCAACGGAGGAGCCAATGCCGAAAATCGCAAAAACCGCTGATATCCAGACCGTTATCACCACCTTCGAGATGACGCCCGGGACCTGCCAGGACCTGCTGGAGGCGCTGGAGGATGCCTATCGCGAGTTCATCTCCAAGCAGCCCGGCTTCATTTCGGCCGGTCTGCACGTGAATGACGCCCAGACCCGCATCGCCAACTATTCGCAGTGGCGCCGCCGGGAGGATTTCATGGCGATGCTGCGCAGCGCGGAAATGCGCGAGCGCAACCGCAAGATCAATGAGCTGTGCCGCAGCTTTGAGCCGGTGATGTACGATGTGGCGGAGGTCTTTGGCTCGTAACCCTCTGCCCCGCCCCGCGGGCCGGCGGCTGCCTTGACGCGGGTCAAGGCAGGGCGCTGCGGGCCCCGCTACTCTGACTCAGGTTTCAAGCAATGGAGGCGACCTATGTATCATAACGTTCTGGTGCCGATTTCCTTTGATCCGGAGCGCGATATCACCGGGCCGCTAAAAGTGGCACGGCTGCTTTCGGCGCCTGGGGCCAAGGTGACGCTGCTGCATGTGATCGAACAGGTCCCGGCCTATGCGATCTCCTATGTGCCGGCGGATTTCATGGAAGACACCCGCCAGGCGCTGCAGGCGGAGCTGGACGGGCTGGCGCAGACCCTGCCCAACGCCGAGGGCGTGCTGGTGGAGGGCCATTCCGGCCGCACCATCCTGGACTGGGCCGAGCAGAACAAGCCGGACCTGATCATCCTCGCCTCGCACCGCCCGTCGATGCAGGACTTTCTCTGGGGGTCGACGTCGGGCCATGTGGTGCGCCACGCGGCCTGCGCGGTGCATGTGGTGCGCTGACGCGGCGTCGGCGGCGCAGGATCAGGCCGGCACCGCCTTTTTCAGGAGGTGCCAGGCCAGCCGCACCGCGGCGCCCGGCAGCATCGCGGAGCGCAGCAGCACCTTGTTGGAATTCACCGCCTCGGCGATGCGGGCATAGTGAACCTGTTTGTCCGCGGGCGAGCGCAGCAGGACCGTTTCAGCCTGCTGCATCGCCCGCTCCGCCTGCCGTTTGACCTGCGGCACCGCGGCCGGCTTGACCGCGCGGTAGTAATTCAGCCCCTTGCGCACCGGCGCTTGCGCCGGGTCGAGGTTCTGTTTCACGGCCTGCGTCAGGGTGTCTTCGACCTGCACCAGCGCCTTTGCCGCCTCGGCATAGGACTGGTTGCTGTCCAGTTTCTGCGCCGCCAGCTTGTAGGTGTGGCGGTAACAGTCGAATTTGTAGACTTGCGGCAGCTCGCCGCAGCGGTCGAAGCCGCGGGTCAAGGTGGTGACAACCGCCCGCGTGGTTTGCGCACTGAGCCCGCTGCTTTGGCCGCCGCCGCCTTCTCCGCCGCCGCCGCCACCGCCTTCGCCGCCCCTGGCATGGGCCGGGGCCGCCGCGAGGATCAGGGTCAGCACCCCTGCCTGGATGGTCTTTCTGCTCATCTTCCGCCTCCGTGATTTTCCGGCCAGCTTATCATGGGTGAGTTGCGCAAAAATGGGCGGAAAGCCGCAAATTCTCCTTTTTTGCGCTGCCTTTGTCTTGCGCAGCACAGCCGCACTGCCCACGTGAAGGGCAGGAGTTGAGGAAGGAGACGCAGATGCAGTGCCCGATTGACGGAACCACATTGGTCATGGCCGACCGTGCCGGGGTGGAGATCGACTATTGCCCGCAGTGCCGCGGAGTGTGGCTGGACCGGGGCGAGCTGGACAAGATCATCGAACGCTCTGCCCAGCCCGCGCAGGCCGCGCCGAAGCCGCCGCGCCATGAGGAGCGGGGCGGGCATCACGATCCGCGCTACAACAAGCCCTACAAGAAGAAGAGCAAGAAGAACTTCCTGGAAGATCTGTTCGATTTCTGACGCACCGGCAGGCGCCGCCCCGGCGATCGGGGCAGCTGGCCGGCGGGGCAGATCAGCGGGCCGCTGGCGCGCGTGTCAGTGGTCAGTGGACCGTGCAGAAAGAGCCGTGCTTGGCGTCCTTCATCAGGGTGTCGAAATCGTCCCCCTTCATTTCGATCAGCGTCTTGTGGTCGCCGGCCTCGAACCAGACCTTGTCCAGGCCGGTCAGGCTGTCGTCGATGACGGTGGGCACGTGGTAGGCCGCGCCGACGCAGGGCGCCGCGCCCGGGTCGCAATCGTCAAAGACCTGGTTCAGCTCATGTTCCGGCGCCAGCCCCAGGCGGCGGTCCATGATCGTTTGCAGCGCGTGCAGGTCAACCGTCTGGTTGGACGGCACGACGGCCAGGACCGGGCCTTCCTCCATATGGATCAGCACGGATTTGGCCAGGTGATCCCCTGGCACATGCGCCGATTCCGCGCATTCTGCCGCAGTGGCGGTATAGGGATGGCGGACGGTGCCGAACGGCAGGCCCTGTGCCTCGAGATGATGTTTCAGGCGTGAGGCGATCATCGTGGGGTCCTCCTGTGCTGTGAAGGCCCCCGGGCCGCTCTGGCTCAGGTCTGGGCTGCCTACGGGCCGGGTCGGTCCGTATTCCGGCGGCGTCGTCAGGTCTGGGCGCGGCAAACGGCAATCCGGGGCGCCCTCGTGTTTCTGGTGCCCCCCACTTTGCGCCCGATGGGGTGAGTCGGGCAAGGGCGGCTTGCCGGCGCCCTGTCTGCCCTTCGCACCCAGGCCGCCGCAGAGCCCGCATCCCTCATTGCCCCCCGTCCCCCCTTCGGCTATCACACCAGCCAGCAAATTCCCCCCTTAACGGAGCAATCAGATGGCCTCCTACCAGTACGTCTACCACATGCAGGGTGTCTCCAAGACCTACCCGGGTGGCAAGAAATGCTTTGAAAATATCCACCTCTCCTTCCTGCCCGGCGTGAAGATCGGTGTGGTCGGCGTCAACGGCGCCGGTAAGTCCACGCTGATGAAGATCATGGCGGGCCTCGACAAGGATTACACCGGCGAGGCCTGGGCCGCCGAGGGCGCCAAGGTCGGCTACCTGCCGCAGGAGCCGAAGCTGGACGAGAGCCTGACCGTGCGCGAGAACGTCATGCTGGGCGTCAAGGCCAAGAAGGACATCCTCGACCGCTACAACGAGCTGGCGATGAACTACTCGGACGAGACCGCCGAGGAGATGGCCAAGCTGCAGGACGAGATCGACGCCCAGAACCTGTGGGACCTGGACAGCCAGGTGGACGTCTCCATGGAGGCGCTGCGCTGCCCGCCGGACGATGCGATGCCCGCCAACCTTTCGGGCGGTGAGCGCCGCCGGGTGGCGCTGTGCAAGCTGCTGCTCGAAGCCCCCGACATGCTGCTGCTTGACGAACCGACCAACCACCTGGACGCCGAGACCATCGCCTGGCTGCAGCAGCACCTGATCGACTACAAGGGCACCATCCTGTGTGTCACCCACGACCGCTACTTCCTGGATGATATTACGGGCTGGATCCTGGAGCTCGACCGCGGCCGCGGCATTCCCTACGAGGGCAACTATTCCAGCTGGCTGGAGCAGAAGGCGAAACGCCTGAGCCAGGAAGCCCGCGAGGACAAAGCCAAGCAGAAGACGCTGGAACGCGAGCTGGAGTGGATGCGCCAGGGCCAGAAAGCCCGCCAGGCGAAATCCAAGGCCCGTATCCAGGCCTATAACGAGATGGCCAGCCAGTCCGAGCGCGAGAAGGTCGGCCGCGCCCAGATCGTCATTCCGAACGGCCCGCGCCTGGGGTCGAAGGTGATCGAGGTGAACGGCCTCGCCAAGCACTATGGCGACAAGCAGCTGATCGAAGGCCTTGAGTTCTCGCTGCCGCCGGGCGGCATTGTCGGCGTGATCGGCCCCAACGGCGCCGGTAAATCGACCCTGTTCCGGATGCTGACCGGCCAGGAGCAGCCCGACGAGGGCTCCGTCGAGTACGGCGATACCGTGAAGCTCAGCTATGTCGACCAGTCGCGCGACGATCTGAACGACAACGACACCGTGTGGGAAGCGATCTCCGGCGGCGCCGAGATCATCGAGCTGGGCGACGCGCAGGTCAATTCCCGCGCCTATTGCTCGTCCTTCAACTTCAAGGGCGGCGACCAGCAGAAGAAACTGTCGCTGCTGTCGGGCGGTGAGCGCAACCGGGTTCACATGGCGCGGCTGCTGAAAGAGGGCGGCAACGTGCTGCTGCTTGACGAACCGACCAACGACCTGGACGTGGAAACCCTGCGGGCGCTGGAAGACGCGCTGGTGGATTTCGCCGGCTGCGCCGTGGTGATCTCGCACGACCGTTTCTTCCTCGACCGGATCTGTACCCACATCCTGGCCTTCGAGGGCGACGCCCATGTGGAGTGGTTCGAGGGCAACTTCGAGGACTACGAGGAGGACAAGAAGCGCCGCCTGGGTCCCGACGCGCTGGAGCCCAAGCGGTTGAAGCACAAGAAGTTTGTGCGGTGAACTGACATCAGTCAAATATGTGCCAGGGGAAACTCTGGCACATTTTTTTTGCGTTTTCCCAGGTCGTTCCGGGGCAGCGCAGACGCGCGGAAAATCTAACGGCGGCCGTGCGCCCGCCGGGCAGAACGTAAGCGTTATTTTCGCCTTCAGGACTCAAATGCCCTCGGGTCCGAATGCAGGGGTGTCAGCGAGGCGGGACTGGCATGCCTGACCGGCGGCGCTAAACTAAGGAGGATTACGAAGCACGCAAGGGCGAGCAGCGGTGCCAGTTTGAGGTTAGTGTATGTTCCTATCCGACGAGTTTGTTTACGTTGACTTGAACAAGACGGGTAGTGTGTCTGTTTTGAATTGGCTGCACGCGCTCGAATTTCCGCCGCGACAGGTGACACACCACTTGAAGCCTGATGAGGCTATCGTCTCAAGCGGCATTCTGAAATTTGCGACGATCCGAAACCCTTGGGATTATTACCTTTCTCTCTGGTCTTACGGCGTAAAGCAAAAAAGGAAATCGGGGCCCTACCTGGCTCTGACACAGTTCCGGCCATTGAAGAGCCGTGGTTACACACAGAACCCGTTCCGCGCGGTCTGCGGGTTTGTCCCGGCCCTTCTTGCTGCAGCACGCCAGGACTGGACAGCAAATCTGCACCTCTATGCCGATCCGAACAATCCCGACGCTTTTCGGACATGGCTTCGCAAAGTAATGGATCCCAAGCTGGCGCCCTTGCTGTCTGGCGCATATTATTCCTCGCGCCTTCACAGCCACAGCGGCCTTTACAGCTACCGGTTTTGCAACCTCTACTGCGCCGGCAGCAAAACCCTGCACTCGGGACATCTGCGAGATCCCCAGTCTCTTGCGGATTGGGCCGAAGAAAACTGTTATATTGACCGTTTTCTGCATACCGAGAGCCTTGCGGCCGATTTCCGGTCGGTCATGCTCGACCACAGGCTGGCAAGGGCCGAAACGCTGGATTGCGTGATTGGCGCGGGCAAGCCCATGAACGCATCGCGCTCGGCAGCCGCGAAAAGATCGGATTTTTACGATATGGAAACCCGGCAGCTCGTCGCGGACCGCGAGAGCCTGATCATCAACCGGTTTGGCTATGAGTTCATGGAAGAGTGAGCCCCGCCAGGGGCGTTGCGCGACAAAGCCGCTCTGACCGCGAAACAGCGCCCGCCCGCCAATTATTTACGCTGGTTTCTATACACTTCCGGAATCTTAACGCTTTGATAACCTTCTTGGCCGGATGATGGCCGCAGAAGCAGACGGGCAATGGGGCCGTGCTGCGCGGATCGGGGAGGCATCATGGCTTGGGCAGGCATTTTCCTTGGAGTGATCGCGGGGCTGTTCGCTGCGGTTTACGGATATGCGGCATTTGGGCTGCCGGTCTGGCTCTGCCTGCTGATGTACCCGGCGGCGGGCACGGCGGTGACCCTTGCGGCGACCGCGCTGCTGGCCTGGCGCAGCTTTCCCCCCGGCCCTGCGGGCGGAGCAGGCGTCTGCCAGAGAGAGGCAGCCGCCGCCTGACACGGCCAGCGCAGCGCGGCGGCGGGATACGGCAGAGGCCGGAATTACCACCAAAGGCATAGCTGAAAGCTGATATTTCCACTTATGAGGCGGAAAGCCTCCTCTTTTGCACAGTTGTTTCGCGGTACTCCTGTTCTACCTTTCTGTAAGCGATCAAGGCGCATTGGAGACCAAGCATGGCCTGGGTGAGTTCTGTCATAGGGGCGGTTGGCGCCTTGGGCCTGTTGCTTGCCGCTGTGTTCCTTGGCGGCTGGCCCGTTTGGCTCGCCCTCCTGCTTTATCCTTTTGAGGCCGCGCTTCTGGCATTTGCCGTGATCGCTTCGCTGGCCTGGCGCAGCAGCCGCAGCAGCGCAAAAGCCAGCCAGAGGCCGGACAAACCGCAGGGGCTGGGTCAGCGGCCGTTCTGAGCGCGCGCGGGGCCGGCCGGAAGCCTGCCTCAGCCGCGCAGCCAGCTGACGATCTGACCCTGCCGCATGGCGCCGGCCTGGCGCTTTTTCTCCTTGCCGCGCTCAAAGGCGATGAGGGCGGGAATGCCGCGGATCCGGTAGCGGGCGGCTGCGGACGGGTGATCCTGGGTGTTGAGCTTGACCAGCCGGGCCTGCACGCCCAGCGTCTTGGCCGCCTTGGCAAATTCCGGCGCCATGGACCGGCAGGGCCCGCACCAGGGTGCCCAGAAATCCGCCACCAGCGGCAGGTCATCGTTCTGCACGGCTTTCTGCAGGATCGCCGGATCCACGTCTGCCGGCGTGCCCGGCAGCAGCGCCGCACCGCAGGTTGCGCATTTCGGGCCGCGGCCCAGCTTGTCCTCCGGCACCCGGTTCAGCTGGGCGCAGGACAGGCAGGTCAGGGTCTTGGCTCCCATGGGTTCGCCTCCTCAAGCAGTCGCATGGCCTTGGTATAGCCGCCCGGCGCGGCGGCGCAAGGCTGCAGGCAGCCGCCCGCTGCCGGGGGCGCGGCGGCGGGGTCTGCCGCCTTGGGCGGCGCTGCATGCAACACTTGCCCGCGCGGGTGCGGAAAGCCGTTGACCGGCCGCCGTTCCAACCGGAAGATGAGGGGACCTGCAACAGACTACGGGGATATGGCCATGATTTCACGCCGGAAGATTCTGAGTTCGGGCACCGCAGCCGCCGCAGCCACTTTGCTGCCGCTGCCTGCCCTGGCCCGCACAAAAGACCCAGTGGTGTTTGACCCGGCCCCGCAGGAAGTGCGGATCAGGAAGGATTTCGCCCCGGGCCAGATCCTGGTGCTGCCGCGCTCCTATTACCTGTATTTCGTGACCGATAAGCGCAAGGCGATCCGCTATGGCGTGGGCGTCGGCAAGGCCGGGCTGGAATTCACCGGCCAGGCGGTGATCCAGCGCAAGAAGGTATGGCCCACCTGGCGCCCCACCGACGAGATGATCGAACGCGACCCCAGAGCCTATGCCAAATTTGTCGACAATGAATACATCCAGCCCGGCGGGCCGGACAACCCGCTGGGCGCGCGGGCGCTCTATCTGTTCCAGAACGGAGTCGACACCTACTTCCGCATCCACGGCACCAACCAGCCGCAGACCATCGGCCACTCGGTGTCGAACGGCTGCATCCGGATGATGAACGAGCATGTGGTGGACCTGTACGAGCGGGTGCCGCTGGGCACGGTTGTAACGGTGCTTTAGGCTCTGACCTGCGGAAATTTGCCGCGAACCCCTGTTTTACACCGCATTTTTCTTGCACCAGAGGGGATTCGCACCCAATTCTGTCACGGCAATGTTACGCGAATGCTATCACTGTGCCTCACCCGGCGCGGTCATGAGCATCTGCTAACCTTGCCGGACTGCCGCATAAGCGGGCAGGGAACTGAAGACGACTTAGGAGAAATCGACGATGGCCACCGGCACCGTCAAATGGTTCAACACCACCAAAGGCTATGGCTTTATTGCACCCGAAGACGGCGGCAAGGACATTTTTGTCCATATTTCCGCTGTTGAGCGTTCCGGGCTGACCGGCCTCGCGGACAATCAGAAAGTGACCTATGAGCTGCGCGCAGGCCGCGACGGCCGTGAATCCGCAGTGGATATCGCGCTGGTCTCCTGATCCGGATCTTCCGATCTGCTTTGAAAATTCCAAAACAGCCCTGACGGCCGGGGCTGTTTTCAGCTGCCGATCGCGGCGATCAGCTGCAGGGCCGCCGGCCCGATGGCAGCGGCATTCAGCGCCACCCCCCGAGCGTTGGGGTGGATGCCGTCGTCCTGCATGAGGGCCTGCGCCGCCGCCGGGTCCCCGCCCGCTTCTGCTGCCATGCCCGCAAAGGCATCCGGGTGCAGCACCGCGCCGAACTCTGCCGCCAGCTCCGGGTAGATCGCGTCAAACGCCTGCTTGTACTCCGGCCCGTAGTTGCGCGGGGCTTTCATGCCGATCAGCAGGACCTCAACCCCCTTGTCCTGCGCCGTCTGCAGGATGCGGGTCAGGTTGGCGCGCGCCTCCTGCGGCTCAAGCCCGCGCAGCATGTCATTGCCGCCCAGGAGCACGATCAGCCCGTCGGGGTTGTCTGACAGGGTCCACTCGGCGCGCTCTGCCCCGCCGGCGGTGGTGTCGCCGGAAACGCCCGCATTCTGCAACACGGCCTCGGCGCCGTTTTCGTTCAGCCAGCGTTCCAGCTGCGGCACCAGCCCCTGCCCCTGCGGCAGCCCGTAGCCCTGCACCAGGCTGTCGCCCAGGGCGGTGATCCGCAGCGGATCCGCCCAGGCGGGGGCGGTGAAAAGCAGCAAACTCAGCAGTGCCAATGTCTTGCGCATGGCGGCAAACACTCCATATCCGTTAGGTGCACCCAACAGGCAGGCCCGATGACCGATCAAAAAAGCCCCGTTCTTCATCTCTTAGATGCGAGTTTGACCCTGAATAGCAATACCGGCCCGGTGGAGATCTTGCACGAAATCTCGCTGGACGTGCGGCAGGGGGAAACCTTGGGGCTGGTGGGGCCGTCCGGATCGGGCAAGTCGTCGCTGCTGATGCTGATGGGCGGGCTGGAGCAGGCCACCGGCGGCCGGGTGACGGCCCTGGGGGCGGATCTGACCGCGATGGATGAGGACGCGCTGGCCCGGTTCCGCCGCAACAACATGGGCGTGGTGTTCCAGAGCTTTCACCTGATCCCGACCATGACCGCGCTGGAAAACGTGGCAACGCCGCTGGAGCTGGCGGGCGTCAAGGATGCCTTCCCCCGCGCCCAGGCAGAGCTGGAGGCGGTGGGGCTGGGCCACCGGGCGGGCCATTTCCCGGCGCAGATGTCGGGCGGCGAGCAGCAGCGGGTGGCGCTGGCGCGCGCCCTGGCGCCGCGGCCTGCGATCCTGCTGGCGGATGAGCCGACCGGCAACCTGGACGAGGCCAACGGCCACGCGGTGATGGACCTGCTGTTTGGCTTGCGCGACCGCTATGGCGCGACGCTGGTGATGGTCACTCACGCGCCGGAGCTGGCGGCGCGCTGCGACCGGGTGGTGCGGCTGCGCGACGGGCGCATCGATGGGGACGCCGCGCGCGAAGCGGCCGAATGAGCGGCTCCGCCCTCCGCCTGGCCTGGCGCTTTGCCCTGCGGGAGCTGCGCGGCGGGCTGAAGGGCTTTCGCATCTTCCTCGCCTGCCTGGCGCTGGGGGTCGGGGTGATCGCCGCCATCGGCTCCATCCGCGCGTCGATCGAGACCGGGCTGGAGCGCGAAGGCGCCACGATCCTGGGCGGCGATGCGGAGCTGAACTTCACCTACCGGTTTGCCAACGAGGATGAGCTGGCTTGGCTGCAACGGACCGCGCTGCGCTATTCCGGGATTGCCGAGTTCCGTTCCATGGCCACGGTGGGCGAGGAGCGCGGGCTGACCCAGGTGAAGGCGGTGGATGGGCTATACCCCTTGAAGGGGGAGATGAAGCTGGCGCCGGAGATGCCGCTCGATGCCGCGCTGGCCGGTGCGGACGGCCTGCCCGGCGCGGTGATGGACCGGGTGCTGGCCGACCGTCTGGGCTTGCAGCCCGGCGACAGCTTCCGGTTGGGCACGCAGGATTTCGCCCTGATGGCGATGATCGCGCTGGAACCGGATGCCGCCGCCTCCGGCTTTGAGCTGGGGCCGCGCACCATGGTGCGGCCGGAGGATCTGGGGGAGTCCGGCCTGCTGGAGCCGGGCACGCTGTTTGACACCAAATACCGGATGGAGCTGCCGCCGGGCAGCGATCTGGCCGCCTTGCAGGCCGAGGCCGAAGGGCTGTTTGAGAGCACCGGCATGCGCTGGCGCGATGCCAGGAACGGCGCGCCGGGGATCACCGCCTTTGTCGAGCGGCTGGGCGGGTTCCTGGTGCTGGTGGGCCTCTCGGGCCTGGCGGTGGGCGGGGTCGGCGTCTCTGCCGCTGTGCGCGCCTATCTGGCGACCAAGACTGCAACCATTGCCACCCTGCGCACGCTGGGGGCGGAGCGGCAGACGATTTTCCTCACCTACTTCCTGCAGATCGGCGCGCTGACGCTGGTCGGCGTGGGCATCGGGCTGGTGCTGGGCGGGCTGGGACCGCTGCTGCTGGGGCCGCTGATTGCGGCGCAGCTGCCGTTTCCGGCGGTGTTCTCGTTCTACCCCTCGGCGCTGGCGGAGGCCGCGGTCTATGGCGTGCTGACCGCCTTCATCTTTGCGCTCTGGCCCTTGGCGCGGGCCGAACGCATCCGCGCGGCCTCGCTGTTCCGGGATGCCTTTGCCAGCCGCACCCGGCTGCCCGCGCCGCGCTACCTGCTGGCGACCGCGCTGGCACTGGCGGCGCTGGTGGGGCTGGCGGCGTGGTTCAGCGGCTCGGCTCAGCTGACGCTGTGGACCGCGGGCGGGCTGATGGGGGCGCTGCTGGTGCTGCTGGTTGCCGCGCTCGGCATCGGCTTTGCGGCGCGGCGCGGCGCCGGGGCTGCGCGCGGGCGCCCTGCCCTGCGGTGGGCGCTGTCCTCCATCGGCAGCGCGCGCGACGGGGCGGTGCCTGCGGTGCTGGCGCTGGGGCTGGGCCTGACGGTGCTGGCGGCCATCGGCCAGATCGACGGCAACATGCGCCGTGCGATTGCCGGCAACCTGCCGGATGTGGCGCCCTCGTATTTCTTCGTCGACATCCAGCGCAGCCAGATGCCTGCCTTCCTGGAGCGGGTGGAGAACGATCCCTCCGTCACCCGGGTGGAAAACGCGCCGATGCTGCGCGGGGTGCTGACCCGGATCAACGGCCAGCCCGCGGCAGAGGTTGCGGGTGATCACTGGGTGGTGCGCGGCGACCGCGGCATCACCTATGCCGCGGCCCGGCCCGACAGCACCGAGGTCACCGCCGGCAAGTGGTGGCCCGCGGACTATTCAGGTGATCCGCAGATCAGCTTTGCCGCCGAGGAGGCCGAGGAACTGGGGCTTAGCCTGGGCGACACGCTGACGCTGAACATTCTGGGGCGTGATATCACCGGCACCATCACCAGCTTCCGCAACGTGGATTTCTCCACCGCGGGGATGGGGTTTGTGATGGTGCTGAACGAGGCTGCGCTGGCCGGTGCGCCGCACAGTTTCATCGCCACCGTCTATGCCGAGGAGCAGGCGGAGGCGGCGATCCTGCGCGATCTGGCCCGCGAGATGCCGAATATCACCGCCATCCGGATGCGGGATGCCATCGACCGGGTGTCCGACATCCTGCGCCAGCTGGCCGCCGCCACTGCCTATGGCGCCGCAGCGACGCTGCTGACCGGGTTTCTGGTGCTGCTGGGCACCGCGGCCGCCGGAGAGCCCGCCCGCCGCTATGAGGCGGCACTGCTGAAAACACTGGGCGCGCCGCGCAGGCAGATCCTGGCCAGTTTCGCGCTGCGCTCGGCGCTTTTGGGGGCGGCCGCCGGGCTGGTGGCGCTGGCGGCAGGCATTGCCGGGGCCTGGGCCATCAACGCCTATGTGTTTGAGACAGGATACACGGTGATCTGGCCGAACGCGGTGATGGTCATTTCCGGCGGGGTGCTGACCACGCTGCTGGCCGGGCTGGCCTTTGCGCTGCGGCCGCTGGCAGCCAAACCGGCCCGCATCCTGCGGGCCCGCGAATGATCAGCGCTGCGGCGGCGGCCTCAGCGGGCGCCGCAGGACACCGGCTGCAGGATGCGCAGCAGATCGTGGTTGTCGCAGACCAGCGATTCCAGGGAAATGTCGTCCAGCGAGGCATAGAAGGCCTGCGCGGCGTCGGCCAGCGCCACCTTCAGGCGGCAGGCCCCCGCCAGCGGGCAGGTGTTGTCCGCATCGGCAAAGCATTCCACCATCGGCAGGTTGCCCTCGACATCCCGGAACACGTCGCCGATCCGGATCTCCGCCGCGGGCCTGCCAAGGTTCATGCCGCCGTTGCGGCCGCGCTGGGTCGCCAGGTAGCCCAGCTGGCTCAGCTGGTTGATCACCTGCGCCAGGTGGTTTTCCGAGATGTTGCAGCATTCGGCAATCTCGGCCTTGGTCACCAGGCGGTCTTCATGGGCGGCGCAATACATCAGCAGCCGCACCGCAATGTTGGTCCTTTTGGTAATCCGCATGGGTCGCTCCCGCAGCTATGGTGCATCGCTTATTGCACATGGCGCGAAAAAGCGGTTTGACATACATCAATAACCGGAATTGCGGCGGAAAGGCGCGCGGATGACGGCTCCTTACTTCTTTGGATACGGCAGCCTGGTGAACACGGCGACGCATGGCTATGGCGGCGCGCAGCCCGCCCGGCTGCGCGGCTGGCGGCGGGCCTGGGTGCATACGGACCTGCGCGAGGTGGCGTTTCTGTCGGCGGTGCCCTGCGCCGCCAGCACCATCGGCGGGCTGATCGCCGAGGTGCCGGGCGCCGACTGGGCGGCGCTGGACGCCCGCGAATTCGCCTATGAGCGGCTGCCCGCATCGGACAAGGTGCAGCACGCGCTGGCGGGATCGCCGGAGATTTCCGTCTATGCGGTGGCGGCGGACAAGCAGAATGGCGCCACCGAGCAGCACCCGATTCTGCTGAGCTATCTGGATGTGGTGCTGCAGGGCTATCTGCAGGTGTTCGGCGAGGCGGGCGTGCAGGAATTCATCGCCACCACCGACGGCTGGAACGCCCCCCTCCTGGATGACCGGGCGGCGCCCCGCTATCCGCGCCACCAGCACCTGAGCCGGGCGGAGCGCGCGCTGTTCGACGATCTGATCGACAGCACCGGCGCGCGCAGGATAAGCTCCGCTCATGATTGAGCAGTTCCTTTTGTACCTCAGGCGGATTGCCCGCAAGCTCTGGTTCCGGGTGGTTCTGATTTCCGTGCTGTCGCTGCTGGCGCTGCTGCTGGCGCCGCTGGCCAAGCCGCTGCTGCCCGACAGCCTGAGCGAGGACTTCGGGCGCGAGGCGGTGCTGCCGGTGCTGACGATCCTGGCGTCGGGCATGCTGGCCGTCACCACGTTTTCGCTGAACGTGATGGTCAGCGCCTACCGCACCGCGGCCTCGATGGCGACGCCGCGGGTGTACCGGCTGCTGCTGGAAGATACCGTGACCCACCGGGTGCTGGCGACCTTTGTGGGCGGGTTCATCTTTTCGCTCAGCGGGGTGATCCTGTTCCGGGCGCGCTATTACACGCCCGAAGGCGCCCTGGTGGTGTTCGGCATCACCATCGTGGTCGTTGTCCTGATCGTCGGTGCCATCCTGCGCTGGATAGATCACCTGTCCGGGCTGGGCAGCATGGACCATACGCTGCGGCTGATCGAATCCCGGACCCGCGACAGCATGCGCGCGCGCCTTGACATGCCCTGCCTGGGCGGCCAGCGCTCTGACAGCAGCGATGTTCCCGCCGATGCGGTGGCCATCCCGGCCTCCCGCAGCGGCTTTGTGCGCTTTGCCGGGATGGCCCAGCTGAATGAACTGGCAGAGGAAGCCGGCACCGAAATCACCCTGGCAAAGGCGCCCGGCGAATACATCCTGCGCGGCCAGCCGGTGGCCTGGGCCGCTGCCGGAGACAACGACTTCTGCAAGGCGGCCTCGAAGGCGATCGACATCGGCGACGTGCGCAGTTTCGATCAGGACCCGTCCTTTGGCCTCACCCTGCTGGCGGAGACGGCGCAGCGGGCGCTGTCGCCCGGCATCAACGATCCGGGCACCGCGGTCGAGGTGATGGGACGGCTGGGGCGGCTGCTGTGGGAGACCATGCCTGCCGATGAGATCAGCAGCACCCGGAAGCCGGAGTTTCCCAACGTGAAGGTGCCGCCGGTGACGGCGCGCCACCTGCTGCGCTGCGCCTTCCCGCCGATAGCCCGCAGCGGCAGCGATTCGCCCTCGGTGATGGGCTGGATGCAGAAGACCCTGCAGGAGCTGGAAAGCCACTCCAACCCGGAAATGGCCAAGGCGGCGGCGGAGATGCGCAAGGAGCTTGGCGAGGGCGGCAGCGGCTGATCCGCGGGCCGCGGCCCACCGGGCGGTCCGCTGTTTTGCTGCGGTCCTGCGGCGCGCTCCCGCCTGTTCAGGCGCAGGCAGGCTGCCCCTCTCTCAGTTGGGCATGGCACCGCGCCAAGGCGCGGTGCCGCGCCGCGCGTCCGCGCGGCGCCCGGCCCAACCGCAGGGGATGCATCTGCGATGCAGCTCCGGCGGACGGGAGCGCCGCCGTGCCGCCCCTTGACGGAACCGCACGAAAAAAGGGCGGCCCCTGCGGCGCCGCCCCGGATCTGTGTCTGACCGGCTTTTTCCGCCGCGAACCGCCTCAGCCGCGGGCGCGGACGGTGTCCATCAGCGCCAGCAGCGCGGACATGTCGGGGCCGCGCTCCATGCCGGTCACGGCCTTCCTGAGCGGCATGAACAGCCCCTTGCCCTTGCGGCCCGTCGCTTCCTTGACGGCGGCGGTCCACTTGCCCCAGCTGTCGCTGTCATAGGGGCCTTCAGGCAGCAGCGCCATCGCCTCGGCGATGAAGTCCTTGTCCTCATCGGCCACCAGCGGCTCGGCACCGTCGCGGCACAGCTCCCACCAGCCCGCGAGATCCTTGAGTGTAGTGATGTTTTCCTTGGCCATGTCCCAGAACGCCGACTGTTTCTCCGCCGGGACGCCCAGCGCGTCCACATGGGCTTGCACCGCCGCCAGCGGCAGCGACTGCAGGTAGCGGGCGGTCAGCGGATAGAGATCCTCGACATCGAACTTGGTCGGCGCGGCGCCGAAGCGGCTGATGTCGAAACCGTCGATCAGCTCCGCCAGCTCCGACCGCAGCTCCACCGGGTCGGAGGAGCCCAGGCGCGCCATCAGACTGAGGAGCGCCATCGGCTGCACACCGGCTTCGCGCAGGTCGCGCAGCGCCAGCGTGCCAAGACGCTTGGACAGTGCTTCGCCCTGCGGGCCGGTCAGCAGCGAGTGGTGCGCGAAAGACGGCACGGTGCCGCCCAGCGCCTCGATGATCTGGATCTGGGTGGCGGTGTTGGTCACGTGGTCAGAGCCGCGCACCACATGGGTCACGCCCATTTCGGTGTCGTCCACAACCGAGGCCAAGGTGTAGAGGAACTGGCCGTCGCCGCGGATCAGCACCGGGTCGGAGACCGAAGCCGCGTCGATGGAGATATCGCCCAGGATGCCGTCGGTCCACTCGATCCGTTCCTGATCCAGCTTGAAGCGCCAGACGCCGTCGCCGCGCTCGGCGCGCAGCTTGGCCTTCTCCTCCTCCGGCAGCGCAAGTGCTGCGCGGTCATAGACCGGCGGCTTGCCCATGTTCAGCTGCTTCTTGCGCTTCAGGTCCAGTTCGGTCGGAGTCTCGAACGCCTCGTAGAAGCGGCCGATCTCGCGCAGCTTGTCCGCCGCAGCGACATAGCGGTCGAGCCGCTCGGACTGGCGCTCCACCTTGTCCCAGGTCAGGCCCAGCCATTCCAGGTCCTGCTTGATGGCATCGACATATTCTTCCTTGGACCGCTCCGGGTCGGTGTCGTCGATGCGCAGGATGAAGGTGCCGCCGGCCTTGCGGGCGATCAGATAGTTCATCAGCGCGGTGCGCAGGTTGCCGACGTGGATATAGCCGGTCGGCGACGGGGCAAAACGGGTGGTGGTCATCACGAGTCTCCTGTTGCCTTGCCCCTTGTCACATGGGCCGCGGTTTGTCCAGTTTCGGCAGCGGGCGCGCGCTTGGCGCGCGGGCCTCCGGCGGGAGTATTTCCGGAAAGATGAAAGCCGCGGCCCGTCAGTCCGGCTGCACCGGCCAGATTGCATTCAGGTCCTTCAGCCCGGTGCGGATCAGTTCGGCGAGCACCTCCAGGTCGATGTCGGCGAGCTTGTTCACATAGAGGCAGCTTTTGCCAAGCTTGTGCTTGCCGAGGCGGGAGAGGATGGCGCCGTAGTCCTGATAGCCCGGCATGATGTAGATCGAGTGGCGTGCTTTTCGCGGCGAGAAGCCGGTGGCGAGGAAGTCCCCCTCGCGCCCCGAGGCATAGCGGAAATGGTAGCGGCCGTAGCCGACGAGTGACGGCCCCCACATTTGCGGCCTGTAGCCGGTCACCCGGCGGAACAGCGCATCCAGCTGCTGCGCTTCCGCCGCTTTGCGGTCCGGTTCAACACCTGCGATAAACGCCTCGACGCTTACCCCGGTCGGAACGGTCTTGTTCTGGCTCATCACGCTGCCTCCTGACCGCATCCTAACCCGCCTCACGGGATTGTTTACAGCCCTCTGCCGCCGGAGCGCTAGGGTAAGGCCAGTCCAACTCCACCGGAGGTTATGCCATGACTGTTTCCCTCTCCCGCCGCGCTGCCCTGGCCGGGGCCGCCGCCCTGCCCCTGGCCGGTGCCGCAACGCCGCTGCTGGCCGGCGCCCATGGCGGCCGCGCCGAAGCGCCGGTTGCCCATTCGTTCAAACTGGCGGAGATGCCGGTCACCACTCTGCTGGATGCTTCGGCGCAGCGGGAGGAGCCGAAAGCCATCTTTGGCGGCAATGCAAGCGATGAGGAGTTTGCGCAGGTGTCGCAGGAGAATTTCATCTCTGCCGGCACCGTTCAGTTCTATTTCACCCCAACGCTCGTCGATACCGGCGGGGAGCTGGTGCTGTTTGACACCGGGCTGGGCAATGGCGGCATTGCCAGGGCGCTGGCCGCCGCTGGGGTGACGCCGGACCAGATCAACGTGGTGGTGATCACCCATATGCATCCCGATCACATCGGCGGCCTGATGACCGATGGCGCGCCAACCTTCCCGAACGCCCGCTATGTGACAGGGGCGGAGGAATACAATTTCTGGTCCAAACGGGATCCGGGCGACCGGGTGGGCGATCTGGTGGCCCAGAACATGACGCCGCTGGCGGAGAAAACCACCTTTGTCGACGATGGCGCCAGCGTGGCGCCGGGGATCACCGCAATGGCCAGCTTTGGCCATACCCCGGGGCATATGTGCTATATGCTGGAGAGCGGCAACCGCCAGCTGGTGCTGACGGCGGATCTGGCCAACCACTATGTCTGGAGCTTTGCCCGGCCCGACTGGGAAGTGAAATTCGACATGGACAAGGCGGCGGCAACGGAGTCGCGCCGCCGGGTGCTGGGGATGCTGGCGGCGGACAAGCTGCCGATGATCGGCTATCACATGCCGTTCCCGGCGGCGGGCTTTGTCGAACCCCGCGGCGAGGGGTTCCGCTATGTGCCGGTGAGCTATCAGCTGATGGGGTAAGGGAAGCGGTCAGTAGCCGCTTTGCGGCCCGTATCTGCTGCCGTCGGTAAAGCGCGACAGGCGGAAGTCATGCGGATCCACCACGGGGGTGTCGCCGGTCACCAGATCGGCGGCCAGTTTGCCCGCGGCCGGGCCGATGCCAAAGCCGTGGCCGGAAAACCCGGTGGCGATGAACAGGCCCGGCAGCTCGTCGGCCTGCGAGATCACTGGGATCGCGTCCGGGGTCACGTCGATCAGCCCGCCCCAGCTTTGCACCACATCGGCGCCCTGCAGCACCGGAAAGGCCTTTTGCGCCGCCGCCCAGCCGCTTTTCAGCGCCTTCTGCGACGGCGCCGGGTCCAGCACCCGGCACAGCTCGAACGGGGTTGTCTGCAGCGGCTGCCAGCGGCGGGCCTGCGCCGCCTCCTCGCGCCAGCGGCTGGTGACGCGGAATTGCAGCGCGCGCCATTCGTGGCGGAGGCTGGGCAGAAACGTCCAGCCCAGGCGGAAGCTGTCGGGCACGATATCGACCATGTTCTCCAGCGCGTCCGAGACCGTGTAGCCGCAATCGGCCCGCTTGCGCAGGCCCAGGTTTCCGGTGCGCACCGCGATGTCCGGCCCGCCCTGCACCGGCGAGGTGCGCAGGACCGAGTTCAGGACCTTCAATTGCGGCAGGCTGATGCCCGCATTGCCGAGAAACAGCCGCGACCAGGCGCCGCCCGCCACCACCACCGCCGAACAGGCGACGCGGCCGCGTTCCGTCATCACGCCGCTGATGCGCCCGGCCGATGTTTCGACGCTGCGCACCGCGCATTCGGTCATGATCTTGGCGCCCGCGGCCTGGGCGGCAGTGGCAATTGCGTGGGTGGCCATCTGCGGCTCGGCCCGCCCGTCCATCGGCGTCAGCAGGGCGCTGCGGGTTTTGGTCTGATGGCCCGGCATCAGCTGCGCCAGCTGCGGCCCGCGCACCATCCGGGCCGCCTGCCCCCAGCCGTCGAGGTTGCGCAGCCAGCGCTCCAGCTGCGCCTCGCGCTTGGCTGTGTCCGCGGTGTAGAGAATGCCGGAGCGGGTGAACCCGGTGTCCTGCCCGGTGCGCGCCGCCAGCCCTTCCCAAAGCCGCAGCGATTCCGCCATCAGCGGGATTTCCCGCGGATCGCGGCAGGAGATCCGCACCCACCCCCAGTTGCGCGAGCTTTGCTCGCCCGCGATCTGCCCCTTTTCGCACAACAGCACAGAGTGGCCGCGCTCAGCCAGTTCCAGCGCGGTGGCCGCGCCAATGATGCCGCCGCCGATCACCACGGCGTCGACAGCCTTGGGCAAGGCCAGATTGGATTGGAAATGAGGCAGTCTCGGTCCAGGCATGAGGCCTCTATGCCCGCTGCGGATTCGGCGGTCCAGCGTCCACGCGGCCGCCTCTGCCGCGCATTGCGGTATTGTGTTTTTTTCGCCGCATATCAGGACTTTACCGTTACGGAAGCTGCCCGGAGAAAGGGCCGAAAGCGCGGAAAAGACCCGCGCCTTCAAGGGGTTAACGCGCGCCTCAGGTAGGGTCGCGCCAGCGGTTCACAATCGGGTACCGGCGGTCCAGCCAGAACGCCCGCGGCGTCAGCCGGGCGCCGGGCGCGGACTGGAAGCGTTTGTATTCGCTGATATAAAGCAGATGCTCGACCCGTTTGGCCACATCCCGGGAAAAGCCCGCCGCGACACAATCCGCGATTGAACCCTCCAAATCGACCAGAATTTCCAGAATGGCGTCCAGTTCCGGGTAGTCCGGCAGGCTGTCGCTGTCCTTCTGATCTTCGCGCAGTTCCGCCGAGGGCGGCTTGTCGATCACATTGGGGCGGATCACCTCGCCCGCCGGACCCTTCATCCAGGGGCGGTGGTTGGCGTTGCGCCAGCGGCAGGTCTCGAACACGCGGGTTTTGTAGAGGTCCTTGATCGGATTGTACCCGCCGTTCATGTCGCCATAGATGGTGGCATAGCCCACGGCGACTTCGGACTTGTTGCCGGTGGTCAGAAGCATCTCGCCGAACTTGTTGGACATTGCCATCAGCAGCAGGCCGCGCAGGCGGGACTGGATGTTTTCCTCGGTGATATCCGCATCGAGGCCGGCAAACAGCGGCGCCAGGGTATTTGTGATGGCTTCGCGCCCTTCGCTGATCGGAACAAAGTCGTAGCGGACGCCCAGCGCCTTGGCGACGGCTTCGGCATCGTCGAGCGATTCCCGGCTGGTGTATTCCGACGGCAGCATCACGCAGCGGACATTCTCAGCCCCCAGCGCATCCACCGCGATGGCCGCGACAATCGCCGAGTCGACGCCGCCGGACAGACCCAAAAGCACCTTCTTGAAGCCGGTCTTGCCCATGTAGTCGCGCAGGGATTCCACCATCACCCGGTAGTCCTGCTCCCATTCGTCCGGCAGATGCGCCTTTTCGCCTTCCTCCACGCGCCAGCCGTCCCCGGTGCGGATGAGGTCGAGCTGGGTGATGCACTCGTCGAACAGCGGCATCTGCACCGCCAGCGCGCCGCCCGGGTTCAAGGCGAAGGAACCGCCGTCGAACACCTGGTCGTCCTGGCCGCCCACCATGTTCAGGTAGATCACCGGCAGATGGGTTTCGACCGCCCGCGCCACCATCATGTTGAAGCGCACTTCCATCTTGTTGCGGAAATAAGGCGAGCCGTTGGGGATCAGCAGGAACTCGGCGCCGGTCTCGGCCAGGGTTTCCGCCACATCCTCATGCCAGCCGTCCTCGCAGATGGGGGAGCCGATGCGGGTGTTGCTGACGGAATAGGGGCCGCCCAGCGGCCCGGCCTCGAACAGGCGGACCTCGTCAAACACGGTCTCGTTCGGCAGGTGATGCTTGAGGCTGCGCGAGGCGATCTTGCCGTCCTTCAGGATCAGATAGGCATTGTAGAGCCGGCCGCCCTCGACCCACGGCCCGCCAATCGCCAGCGCCGGGCCGCCGGTGCAGTCCGCCGCCAGCTTTTCAACCTCGGCGATGGCGGCCTGGTGGAACACCGGCTTCATCACCAGATCCTGGGTATTGTAGCCGGTGATGAACATTTCCGGCAGCGCCACCAGATCGGCGCCGGCCTCGCGGCCTGCCTCCCAGGCGGCGCGGGCCTTGGCGGCGTTGCCTGCCAGATCGCCCACCGTGGGGTTCAGCTGCGCCAGTGTCACGCGGAAACGGTCTGCCATGCTGCATCGGCCCTTTGCAAAAATCCTTCTTCAGCCATTTACCAGATTGACGGCCAAGGAAAAGAGCAAGGGCCTGGTGCCGGGGAAAAGACATTGCGGCCCCGCCTGCGGTAGCTTAGTTTCCGGGCGAGCAACCCAATATGGCAGCAGCACCGTAATTCCTGGGCAGGCAGAGGTTTTGAATGACCCGTTTCGGCACCGCAATCGCGCTTTCCACGATCCTGGCACTGGCCGCGCCGGCCTTTGCCCAGGAGGGGGAGATCATCACCACGCAGGATGAGATCGGCGGCGTCTACGAGGGCACCTTCAAAGGCGGGCTGCAGCATGGCACAGGCACTTACAAGCTGCCGAACGGCTATGAATACACCGGCGAGTGGGTCGAGGGCGAGGTCCGCGGCCAGGGGGTGGCACGGTTCCCGGACGGCTCAATCTATGAAGGCGAGTTCGCCCAGGGCAAGCCGCACGGTCTGGGCAAGCTGACCCGCGCTGACGGCAGCACCTATGAGGGCGAATGGCAGGACGGCCAGATCCACGGCGACGGGGTATCGGTCTATGCCAGCGGCGTGCGCTATCAGGGCAGCTTTGCCAATGGCAAGCGGCACGGCAAGGGCGTGATGCAATCGCCGGACGGCTATACCTATGACGGCGACTGGGCCGAAGGGCGCCAGCAGGGCCAGGCCAAGATCACCTATGCCGAGGGCACCGTCTATGCAGGCAGCGTGGCGGATGGCCAGCTGCAGGGGCAAGGCCGGCTGGAGACCTCGGACGGGCTGGTCTACGAAGGCGAATGGATGACCAGCCAGATGCATGGCACCGGCCGCCTGGTGCAGCCCAATGGCGACATCTATGAAGGCGCGCTGCAAGAAGGCCGCCGCCACGGCACCGGCACGCAGACCTACGCCAATGGCGATGTCTACACGGGCGACTTCCTGGACGATCAGCGCCACGGCACCGGCACCTTCACCGAGAAGGACGGCTACAGCTACACCGGCGCCTGGGTGAAGGGGCAGATCGAAGGCAAGGGCAAGGCTGTTTATCCTGACGGATCGGTCTATGAGGGCGATTTCCGCGATGATCTGGCCGAAGGCCAGGGCAAGATCACCTATCCCGACGGCTCCACCTACGAAGGCGAATGGGTGGCCGGGGTGATCGAGGGCAAAGGCACCGCCACCTACCCCAGCGGGATCAGCTATACCGGCGGCTTCAAGAACGCCAAGAACCACGGCCAGGGGGTGATGACCTATGCCGACGGCTACCGCTACGACGGCGGCTGGCAGAACGGGCAGCGCCACGGCGAAGCGGTGGTCACCTATGCCGACGGCTCGGTCTACACTGGCGCATTTGCCGACAGCCAGCGCCACGGGCAGGGCAAGATCGTGATGCCCGACGGCTTCACCTATGAAGGCGAATGGCAGGAAGGCAAGATCTATGGCCAGGGCGTGGCGACCTATGCCAATGGCGACGTCTACGAGGGCAGTTTTGTCAACGGCAAGCGCCAGGGGCCCGGCACGATGAAATATGCCAGCGGCCAGAAGGCGGACGGCACCTGGGAGAACGGCGCGCTGGTCAGCACCGGGGCAGAGGGCGCCAGCCAGACAGAATAGGCCCCGATGAATAAAGGGCGCGCCAGGGCGGCGCGCCTTTTTCGTTTTCAGCCGATGCGGATGCGGCTCAGGTGATCCGGCATCGCGACGCCCTCCAGATTGGCAGGATCCGGCTGCGGCGGCTTCAGCTCCATCGCCATCGGCACCACGCCCGCCCAGATCGGCAGGGCGTAATCCTCCTCGTCGTCCTTGGGCGCTCCGGAGCGGATCTTGGCCGCCCCCTCCTCGATCGGCATCCGCATCAGGGCGGTGGCCTTCAGCTCCTTCCGGGTCATCGGCCGCAAGGCGTCCCAGCGGCCGGGGAAGATGTGGTCGACCATCGCCTTGAGGCTGGCCGCCTTGGCCTCCTCATCCGTGACTTTCTCCGCCATCCCGAACAGCATCGCGGAGCGGAAGTTGACCGAGTGATGGAAGGCGGAGCGGGCCAGAACGTAGCCGTCCATGCAGGTGACCGTCAGGCAGACCTCCGCCCCCTCCATCGCGCGGATCGCCCGGCTGGCGGCGGAGCCGTGCCAATAGACATGATCGCCCTCGCGCCATTGCAGCGTCGGCAGCACCGATGGGGCGCCATTGATCTGATAGCCGATATGGGCCAGCGGCATGGCGTCGAGCACCTGATACACCGTCTCGCGGTCATAGAGCCCGCGTTCATGGGCGCGGCGCAGGCGGCTGCGCTCGGTTTTCAGGGCGGTTTCGGTATCGGGCTGGCGCATTTGCGGACCTCGTGAATTCTTGTTGTGTCAGGGGGAGTGCTATGCGCAAACTGGACTGTAATTAACTTCCAGTTTCAGACAAAAAGAGCAGTCCAGTATGATTGACCTGTCCGGACTGCTGTCCAAGGCCAGCGCCGAGCCCATCTATCTGCAAATCGTCAGCGCGCTGCGCCGCCAGATCAGCAGCGGCAGCCTGGCCATCGGCACCCGGCTGCCGTCCTCCCGGGCGCTGGCGCAGGATCTGGGGGTGGCGCGCTCCACCGTGGTGACGGCCTATGAGCAGCTGGTGGCCGAAGGCTTTGCCGAGGCGCGGCGCGGTGCGGGGATCTTTGTCTGCGACGTGGCGCCGATCCAGCCGCCCGAAGCACCGCCGCGGCCGCAGCCTGCGGCGGTCCCGCCCGCGCCGGGGATGCTGCAGCCCGGCGCGCCGGACCCGGCGGTGTTTCCGGCCCGGTCCTGGGCACGCTGTGTTTCACGTGTGGCACGGATGGATCCGCTCAGCCTGAGCCACCAGGAAGATTCCTTTGGCGATCCGGAACTGCGGCGCGAGATTGCCGCCTATGCCGCGCGCTGGCGCGGGATAGACTGCAGCGCGGATCAGGTGCTGGTCACCAGCGGCGCGCGCGAGGCGCTGGAGCTGGCGATGGATTTCCTGGTGGAGGGCGAGGATATTGCGCTGGAAGCCCCCGGGTTCACTCCGACGCAGCGCTTTGCCGGGGCGCGCGGCTGGCCGGTGCGCTGGCTGCGGGCCGGGGAGCGCGGTGCGGAGGTGCCGCGGCAGATGGCCAAGGTCACGCTGCTGACGCCGTCGCACCAGTTTCCACTGGGCGGCACCCTGCCGGTGCCGCAGCGGCAGGCCTTCCTGCAGGCGGCCAGGGAGCGCGGCGGCTGGATCATCGAGGATGATTTCGACAGCGAGTTCCGTTATGCCGGCCAGCCGGTGCCCGCGATGGCCGCGCTCGACCGGGAGGGGCGCTGCATCTATGTGGGCACCTTCTCCAAGACGTTCTCGCATGCGCTGCGGCTGGGCTACGCGATCCTGCCGCCGGCGCTGGTGCCGCGGTTCCGGGCCCGGTTTTTTCAGCCCAGCGCCGGCGCCGCGATCACCGCGCAGCGGCCGCTGGCGGAATTCATGGCCTCCGGCCAGTACGACCGGCACATCCGCCGCGCCCGCAGGCTTTATTCCGAACGCTATGCGGCGGCGGCAGATGCGCTGGCGCAGTGGCCCGAAGCCCTGGGGTCCTTCAGGCGGCACAACGCCGGGATGCAGATTGCCTTTCACTTGGCGGGCGGGCTGGCGGACGTCCGGATCTGCCGCCGCGCCGCAAGTGCGGGCTACGGGGTCCAGCCGCTGTCGCCGCACGACCCCGAAGGCCGGTCCCGGGGGCTGCTGACCGGCTTCTGCCAGTCAAGCGCCGCGGATCTGCCCGGCCAGATTGCCGGGCTGCGCCGGATCGTGGAACAGGGCGGCTGAAGCCGCCCCTGCCCTCTCATCAAAAAAGCCTCCCCGGCGAACCGGAGAGGCTTGGGTCTGAAAGCCGTCTGATTACCAGGCTAGAGCCGGTCAGACGTACTTCTTGATCTCGCCTGCTTTCAGCCGCGACATGTAGCTGTTCAGCTCGCGCTTGACGATCGGCATCAGGAAGTAGAGCGCGATGATGTTGACCACCGCCATGGCAAAGATCGCCGCGTCGGAGAAGTCGATCACCGGGCCGAGGTTGGCGGCGGCACCAATCACCACGAAGATGCAGAAGATCACCTTGAACACCAGTTCCTTGGTTTCGCCTTCGCCGAACAGGAAGGTCCAGGCCTTGAGGCCGTAGTAGGACCAGCTGATCATGGTGGAGAAGGCAAACAGGATCACCGCCAGCGCCAGCACGTACTGGAACCAGCCGAAGGCCGAGGAGAAGGCCGCCGAAGTCAGCGCCACGCCCTTGTTGCCGTCGACGGTCTGGATCGTGGCTGCGCCCTCGTCCAGCAGGTAGAGGCCGGTGTTCGGGTCCTGCACCAGCTGGCCGGTAATGATGATCACCAGCGCGGTCATGGTGCAGATCACCACGGTGTCGATGAACGGCTCCAGCAGCGACACGAAGCCTTCGGTGATCGGCTCCTTGGTGCGCACGGCGGAGTGGGCAATGGCTGCCGAGCCGACGCCGGCCTCGTTCGAGAAGGCCGCCCGCTTGAAGCCCTGGATCAGCGCGCCGACCATGCCGCCGGCAACGCCGAGACCGGTGAAGGCGCCGTCAAAGATCTGGCCGAAGGCCCAGCCGATCTGGTCGGCATTCATCGCCAGGATGACCAGCGCGGTTGCGACATACATGACCCCCATGAACGGAACGACCTTTTCGGTCACCCGCGCAATGGATTTCAGGCCGCCCACGATCACGGCGAACACAACCCCTGCAAACACCACGCCGGTGATCCAGCCGGGGTATTCGCCGACAACACCGGAAATCTGCGCATGCGCCTGGTTGGCCTGGAACATGTTGCCGCCGCCCAGCGCGCCGAGGATGCAGAAGATCGAGAACAGTACCGCCAGGAATTTGCCCATCGGCAGGCCGCGTTCTGCAAAGCCCTTGGTCATATAGTACATCGGGCCGCCCGACACGTGGCCGTCCGGGAACTCGTTGCGGTATTTGACGCCCAGCGTGCATTCGGTGAATTTCGAGGCCATGCCCATCAGGCCTGCCAGGATCATCCAGAAGGTCGCGCCGGGGCCGCCGATGCCGACGGCAACGGCAACGCCTGCGATGTTGCCCAGGCCGACGGTGCCCGACAGCGCGGTTGCCAGCGCCTGGAAGTGGCTGACTTCGCCCGCGTCATTGGGGTCGGAATAATCGCCCCTGACCAGCGAGATCGAGTGCGGGAAGGCGCGGAACTGGATCAAGCCGAAGTAGACGGTGAACACGGTGGCCGCGACCACCAGCCAGGCAACGATCCAGGGAAAGCTGGTGCCCGGGAACGGGCTGAAGATCAGGTTGACGAACCAGCCGGTCGAATTGGCGAAAATCTCATTGACGCGCTCGTCGACGGTTTGTGCCATCGCCGGGGCGGTTGCCGCCAGCAGCAGCGGCGCAGACAGGGCTGCCGCCTTAATTGAATTACTCATGACTGTCCTCTGAGTTTATCTTTACGGAACAATGGTGACCGGAACCGGCGCGGCCTGCGCCAGAGTGCCCGCGACCGAGCCGAACAGCCGCGATGACAGCCCGGAATGGCCGGTGCGGCCGATGATCAGGTGGCTGGCGCCATGCTTTTTGATCACATCAATCAGGGTTTCCGCGATATGGCCGTATTTCAGCTCTGCCACAACGGTGACACCGTCATCTTCCAGGCTTTTGCACACGGGCTTCAGCAAGGCATCTTCTGCGCGCTTCAATTCCTCCTCGCGGCGCTTATGGCGCTGCTCGATCTCCTCCGGGGTGAGGAAGGAATAGGGCGACCACTCCAGCACATGCGCGATCACCAGCTCTGCCCCTTGTGCTTTGGCAAGGCTGACGGCAAAAGCAAGCGCCGATTTGGCAGCCTCGCTGTCGTCATATCCAAGGACAATTTTTTTCGACACTGTTTCCTCCTATCGATGGCGTCTCTTCTAATCAGGACGCCGGATCCCGGCTGCAGGAGCCAGGAATTCTCCCAACGCGAAGCTGTCTGCCGTATCTGACCTTAGGGCTGATACAGCGCAGACAAACTGTCGCATTGAAACTGGCTACGGCCCTTAATTATATTATACACTTTTTTCAACATTGTCTTGAAATTACCGGGCAAGGTTTTACGGAGGTTTGCTGCTGCCGGCACACCGCCATGCCGCAAGGTCAAAATCCCCCTTCCCATTCGGCTGCACCTCTGTATAAATCCGTGCCATGAGCATTTGCGCAGATATTCCCTTTGCCGCCGCCGCATTCCGCGGTGCAGCCCTGCGCGCCCTACTGATCCTAGCCCGCCTCTGAGCGTGCCCTTCCGGCGCGCCCGCTCAGAGGATTGCCGCACGCGCGCCATCGAAGGCTAATGATGCCCTGGAAGGGCCTAGGACAGAGACAAGAGATACCGATATGACCAACGCATCCCCGATTTCCGGCGACAAATCCCGTGTATTGATTTTTGACACCACCCTGCGCGACGGCGAGCAGAGCCCCGGCGCCACGATGACCCATAACGAGAAGCTGGAGATTGCGGAGCTTCTGGACGAGATGGGTGTGGACATTATTGAGGCCGGCTTCCCGATTGCCTCCGAAGGCGACTTTGCCGCCGTGTCGGAGATTGCCGAGCGCTCGAAGAACGCGGTGATCTGCGGGCTGGCGCGCGCCAACTTCAAGGATATCGACCGCTGCGCCGAAGCGGTGCGCAAGGCCGCGCAGCCGCGCATCCACACCTTTATCGGCACCTCGCCGCTGCACCGCGCCATCCCGAACCTCACGATGGACGAAATGGCCGACAAGATCCACGAGACCGTGACCCACGCCCGCAACCTGGTGGACAACGTGCAGTGGTCGCCGATGGATGCGACCCGGACCGAGTGGGATTACCTGTGCCGGGTGATCGAGATCGCCATCAAGGCCGGCGCCACCACCATCAACATCCCCGACACCGTGGGCTACACCGCGCCCGCGGAAAGCGCCGACCTGATCAAACGCCTGATCGAGACCGTGCCGGGCGCCGATGAGGTGGTCTTTGCCACCCACTGCCACAACGACCTCGGGATGGCGACCGCCAACGCGCTGGCTGCCGTCGCAGGCGGTGCGCGCCAGATCGAATGCACCATCAACGGCCTTGGTGAGCGCGCAGGCAACACCGCGCTTGAAGAAGTGGTGATGGCGCTGAAGACGCGCAATGACATCATGCCCTGGTCCACCGGCATCGACACCACCAAGATCATGCATATCTCGCGCCGGGTCTCGACCGTTTCCGGTTTCGTGGTGCAGCCGAACAAGGCGATTGTCGGCAAGAACGCCTTTGCCCATGAAAGCGGCATCCACCAGGACGGGATGCTGAAGAACCGCGAGAACTTCGAGATCATGCGGCCCGAGGACATCGGCCTTTCCGGCACTTCGCTGCCCTTGGGCAAACACTCCGGCCGCGCCGCCCTGCGCGACAAGCTGGAGCACTTGGGCTACGAGGTGGGCGACAACCAGCTGAAGGACGTCTTTGTCCGCTTCAAGGAGCTGGCCGACCGCAAGAAGGAAGTGTTCGACGACGACCTCATCGCGCTGATGCGCACCGGCACGGACGCGGAGAACGATCACCTCAAGATCGTCTCGATGAAGGTGGTCTGCGGCACCGGCGGCCCGGCGGAAGCCACCGTGGAGATGGAGATCGACGGCAAGGATGTGACCGAGACCGCCGAGGGCGACGGGCCTGTGGACGCGACCTTCAAGGCGATCCGCAAGATCTATCCGAACACCGCCCGGCTGCAGCTTTACCAAGTGCATGCGGTGACCGAGGGCACCGACGCGCAGGCGACCGTCTCCGTGCGGCTGGAAGAGGACGGCAATATCGCCACCGGCGAAAGCGCCAACACCGATACGGTGGTGGCCTCGGCCAAGGCCTATGTGAACGCGCTGAACCGCCTGATCGTGCGCCGCGGCCGGGTGGGTGAAGGCGCCGACACCAAGGAGATTTCCTATAAGGATCTGGCCTGAGCCAGGCTTCCTTCAGGACCAAAGGGCGCCCGCTGCGGCGCCCTTTTTCGGTGCTGCCTAGGCCAGCCCCGCCTTGCGCAGACCATCGGTGAAATGCGCGGCGTCTTCCTTGCGCCCGTAGTGCAGCCCGGCCAGCAAGCCCTCTGCCGTGGCCTCCGGCTGCATCGCGCGGATCTGCGCCACGCAGTCCTGCGCCTGCTGCGTGTTGCCCAGCCAGCTGTGGCAGGCCGCCGCCAGCGCGGTCTGCACGGCGTCCATTGACGGCAGGCGTTTGAAATCGGTCAGCGCCTCTTCGTACAGGCGGGCGGTGAAATGCGCCTTCCCCAAGTGGCTCCAGAAGCGGACCGGAAAATGCGGGTTGAGGCGCATCGCCTTCCGGATCCATTCCGCGCCTTCCTCGGGCCTGCCCTGCCAGGTCAGAAGCTCGCCCATCTGCACCACAACCAGATCGTAGTTCGGGTTCAGGGACAGAGCGCGCTCCTGATGGTACTGCGCCTGATCGAGGTTTTCCTGCAGGATGGACACCGCCGCCATCAGCCGGTGCACGTCCGCATCATTGTCATCCATCGACGCGGCTTTCTGGATCGACTCCAGCGCCAGTTGCAGCATCGCCTCGGGATCGTCACACCAGCCATAGCCCCAGGCCTGCCCGCGGATACAGCCGCGCCAGGCGTGGGCGTGGGCAAACTCCGGATCCAGCTCCACCGCGCGGTCGATGAGGTCCATCGCCTTGGCATTGTCCTCCGCCGTGCTGCGGTGATGCAGGACCTTGGCCGCCAGCACGCATTCATAGGCCGCGAGGCTCGCGGGTTTCTTGCGCGAGACCTCATCCTGCTGGGCCGCTTCGATCCGCCCCGGCAGGGTGGCGACAATCGCCGATGTCACCTCATCCTGGATCTCGAAGATATCGTCGAGGGTGCGGTCGTACCTCTCCGCCCAGATATGGGAATCGTTGCAGCTGTCGATCAGCTGCACAGTGATCCGCAGCCGACTGCCGCCTTTTCGCACGCTGCCCTCGACGATGTAGCGGGCGCCAAGCTTCTCTGCCACTTCGCGGATGTTCACCGCCTGCCCCTTGTAGACGAAGGTCGAGTTGCGGGAGATCACGAACAGCTCATGGCGGCGGCTGAGTTCGGTCAGGATGTCCTCAGTCAGCCCATCGGCAAAGAACTCCTGCTCGGGATCGCCACTCATGTTGGCGAATGGCAGCACGGCGAGGGTGGGCTTCATCACCGGCGCCGGCCCGCTGGCGTCTTCTGCCGCCACGGGCGCGCCCTCATCCAGCAACAGGCGGTAGACGCGCACCGGTTCTGAGATATTTTTCAGGGACTGCTCTCCCTGATCCTCGAACAGAAACCCGCAGGAGCCGCGCACCTGGCCGTAGACCGCCCCGGACACGCAGATCTCCCCCACCCCCGCCGCCTGCTCCAGCCGGGCCGCCACGTTGACGCCGCTGCCGTAGATGTCGCCGTCTTCATAGATGATGTCGCCAAGGTTGATCCCGACCCTGAACTGGATGCGCTGGTCCGGCGGCACATCGCTGTTTCGCCGCCGCATCCGGCCCTGAATCTCCGCGGCGCAGGCCACGGCATCAGACACGCTGGCAAATTCCACCAGCATGCCGTCGCCCGTGGTCTTGATGATGGAGCCCCGGTTCTTGGCAATCGAGGGGTCGATCAGTTCAATCCTGTGGGTGCGCAGCCGGGCAAGCGTGCCTTGCTCATCCGCTTCCATCAGGCGGCTGTAGCCCACCATATCCGCCGCCAGCACGGCGGCCAGCCTGCGTTCCATCCGGCAGTCCTCCCCGGCGGAAAGCGTAGCGGGAAAGTCCCGCCTTTCAAAGGTCTTTACATAATACCACCCGTGCAGCCGCCCGCCCGGTCCCGCGGGAGGCACGCGGCGTTGTGGCCATTGCCAAGGGTATGATCCATTCAGCCGCCCTGAACGGCGAAGCAGGCGGCGCGGCGCTGGCCCTGCGGGTGGAGCGCGCGATCCGGGGCTACTTGCGGGAAACCGCCTTGAACAGCGCCGAAATCCGGGCCGCTTCCTCTGCCGCGCCATAGGGCGCGTTGACCACGAACATGCCGCTGCCGACCATCCGGTGGCCTTCGCGCACCGGCGGAAAGGTCACCTCGTGGCGCAGGACATCCGGCAGCCCCTGTGCCTCCAGCGCCTTCAGCATCGGCTTGTGGGTGCCGTCCTTGAGGATCGGGTACCACAGGGCAATGACGCCGACGTTCCATTTCTTGTGCAGCTGGCCGATGATGCCGGGGATGCGGGCATAATCGGATTTGATCTCGTAGCTCGGGTCGATCAGCAGCAGCCCGCGGCGCGGGTCTGGCGGTGCCAGCGACATGGCGAGTTCGAACCCGTCCTGCTGGTGCACCTTGGCCTTCCAGGGTTTCAGAGCGGCGCGCAGGGCCGCGTTTTCCTGCGGGTGCAGCTCCGCGAAATGCAGCGAGTCGCCCGGCCGCAGCAGCGATGCCGCAATCAGCGGCGAACCGGAATAGGCGGCCGCGCCATGCGCCTTGCGGGTTTCCGACAGCGCGCGGTGCAGCGGGTGGTCTGCCGCCAGCCCCTGCTCTGCCAGAACCTTGGTGATGCCCTGCGCCGCCTCGCCGGTCTTCACGGCCTCGGGCGCGTCCAGCTGGTAGAGGCCGCGGCCCGCGTGGGTCTCGATATAGCTGAGCGGTTTGTCCTTGCGGGTGAGGTAGGCCAGCATCCAGGCCAGCAGCGCGTGCTTCTGGACATCGGCCAGATTCCCGGCGTGGTATATGTGCTGATACGAGAGCATGCGCCCCCTCTACCGGCAATCGCCAAGCGGCGGAAGGGGCAGCGTGCGGCGGATAAACGGAATCTCAACACCGCTGCGGCAGACTGCACCCCGACAAGACACCGCAGAATGCAGGTTCCCATGCCCCTTAGAATGAGCGCCCTTGCCCTGATCCTGACCTTTCTGGCCCTGCTGCTGTGGACCGCAGCGGCTGTCAGCGCGCAAGGGTATTCTCTGGTGGGCAACAATTTCTTCCTGCAAAAGGCCTCTGCCCCGATGCCCGGATCTGCGCCCTCCGCAGCCCCGGCGCCGCAGGCCGTTGCCAGCTTGCTGCCCGACACCCTGCCCGGCCCAGGCCGCGGGGCGGTGTCGCTCAATCCCGGCGCGGCCAGCCTGTTCCGCGGCCGCAGCGGCGGCGGGATGTTTGCCCCGGTCCTGAAGGCACCGCCCAGCGTCAAACGCCTGCTGGACCTGATCGCCAGCGCCGAGGCCGGCAAGGCGCAGTATGATGCGGTGCAATATGGCGCCACACGCAAGCCGCCGAAGAAGCCGACGCAGATGACGATCGCTGAGATCAACGCCTGGATCGACGCCACCCCGGGCCAGCCCCACGCCATCGGCCGCTATCAGATGATCCCGGCAACGCTGCGCCGCCTGGTGCGGCATCAGGGGGTCAAGCCGCAGGCCCGTTTCACACCCGAGCTGCAGGACCAGCTGGCGCACCAGCTGATCGAGGAGGCAGGCTACAGCGCCTTCCTGGCGTCGGAAATGCCTCGAAAGACCTTCATGCTGAACCTGGCAAAGATCTGGGCCGGGCTGCCGGTGTCCAGCGGCAAATCCTATTACGAGGGTTATGCCGGCAACAGCGCCAGCCTGACCTGGGCGCATTTCAACTCGGAGATGCAGCGGATTTTTCCAAGCTGATCCGCAGGATGCCGGATCCGGGGCCGCCGCCGCGGCCCGCCGCCCCCGGGCGCCCGCGGCAAGGCCGGCGCGGCCCGGCTGGCCGCCCGGCCGCCGCTGCCTGCGCCCTTTTGCCCGGTGCGCCGGTCCGGCGACTTGGCGGAAACGCGCTGTTTCACCATAATACGCCCTTTCGCGGCTCACCCGCGCGGCATATAAGGTGGGGACAGGCGGCTCCCCGGGAGTCGCCCAAGGTATAATGGCAGCACTCACAGGATCCCTTCTACATGGCGCTTTTCGGAAACTTGGGCGGTCTGTTCTCCTCGGACATGGCCATTGACCTCGGCACGGCGAACACCCTGGTTTACGTGAAGGGCCGCGGCGTGATCCTGTCCGAGCCCTCGGTGGTGGCTTACCACGTCAAGGACGGCGTCAAGAAAGTGCTGGCCGTGGGCGAGGACGCCAAGCTGATGCTGGGCCGCACCCCCGGCTCGATCGAGGCGATCCGGCCGATGCGCGAAGGCGTGATTGCCGACTTCGACACCGCGGAGGAGATGATCAAGCACTTCATCCGCAAGGTTCACAAGCGCTCGACCTTCTCCAAGCCCAAGATCATCGTCTGCGTGCCGCATGGCGCCACCCCTGTTGAAAAGCGCGCGATCCGCCAGTCGGTTCTGTCTGCAGGCGCCCGCCGCGCCGGGCTGATCGCCGAGCCGATTGCTGCCGCCATCGGGGCTGGCATGCCGATCACCGATCCAACCGGCAACATGGTTGTCGACATCGGCGGCGGCACCACCGAGGTGGCGGTCCTGTCGCTGGGCGACATCGTCTATGCCCGCTCTGTCCGCGTCGGCGGCGACCGCATGGATGAGGCGATCATCAGCTACCTGCGCCGCCAGCAGAACCTCCTGGTGGGCGAATCCACCGCCGAGCGCATCAAGACCTCCATCGGCACCGCCCGGATGCCCGACGACGGCCGCGGCCAGTCGATGCAAATCCGCGGCCGCGACCTCTTGAACGGCGTCCCGAAGGAAATCGAGATTTCCCAGGCCCAGGTGGCCGAGGCGCTGGCCGAACCGGTGCAGCAGATCTGCGAAGCTGTGATGACCGCGCTGGAAACCACCCCGCCGGATCTGGCCGCCGACATTGTCGACCGCGGCGTGATGCTGACCGGCGGCGGCGCGCTGCTGGGCGATCTGGACCTCGCCCTGCGCGAACAAACCGGCCTGGCGGTCTCCATCGCGGACGAAAGCCTCAACTGCGTGGCCCTGGGCACCGGCAAGGCGCTCGAATACGAAAAACAGCTGGCCCACGCCATCGACTACGACAGCTAACAGACCCTGACCGCCGGAACGGCGCCGGCCGGTGAGCGGCTGGAGGGGCGGCTGGAAGGAGAGACGTGGCGAAGGACAAGTCACAGCGCGACGATTACGCAACCCCGCTGCGGCGTCTGCTGACAGCGGTTTTGTGCCTGTGCCTGGCCGCGGTCTTTGTCGTCTGGCGGATCGACAGCCCGCGGGTGGAACGCTTCCGCGCCCAGGTGGCGGACAGGGTGGTGCCCAGCATGGACTGGGCGATGGTGCCGGTGACTGCCACCATCAACCTGATCCGCGATTTCCAAAGCTATCAGCGGCTGTCTGAGCAGAACCGCGAGCTGCGCAGCGAGCTGCGGCAGATGCGGGCCTGGAAAGAGGCGGCGCTGCAGCTGGAGCAGGAGAACGCCCGCCTTCTGGATCTCAACAACGTGCGGCTGGACCCGCAGCTGACCTATATCACCGGGGTGGTGATGGCCGACAGCGGCTCCCCCTTCCGGCAGTCGGTGCTGCTGAACGTGGGCAGCCGCGACGGGGTGCATGACGGCTGGGCGGCGATGGACGGGATCGGGCTGGTGGGCCGGATCTCCGGCACCGGGCGCAACACCGCGCGGGTGATCCTGCTGACCGATGCCGCCAGCGCGGTGCCGGCGACCATCCAGCCCTCCGGCCAGACCGCACTGGTCACTGGCGACAACAGCGCCGCGCCGGTGCTGAGCTTTCTGGAAAACCCCGACCAGGTGCGCCCCGGCGACCGGGTGATTTCCTCCGGCGACGGCTCCGTCTTTCCGGCGGGCCTGCTGATCGGCCAGGTGGCCAAGGACCGGTCCGGGCGGATGCGGGTGCGCCTGTCCGCGGATTACGGGCGGCTGGAGTTCCTGCGGGTGCTGCGCCACCACGGCACCGAAGTGATCCAGGACCCGGGCGGGCTGGTCGGGGCGCCGCCAGGCGATCCGGTGCCGCAGCCGCGGCCCGAGGGTTTGGGGGCAGAGAGCGCAGACGGCACGGCTGAGGCGGGCAATGGCTAACACCTCGCCCGCCCGGATCTGGACCATGCGCGCGGCGTTTGCGGCGCTGGCACTGCTGATCATGTTCTTCCACCTGCTGCCGCTGGAGACCGAGCCGCGGTTCTGGGCGCCGCCGGACCTGCTCCTGGCGCTGGCGATGGCCTGGAGCCTGCGCCGCCCGGATTATGTGCCTGCCCTCTCCATCGGGCTGGTGATGCTGCTGGCGGATCTGCTGTTCCACCGCCCGCCGGGTCTGCTGGCGCTGCTGACGGTGCTAGGCTGCGGTTTCCTCAAGGGCCGCGCAGCGCCCCATCGCGAGAGCACCTTTGCCAGCGAATGGCTGTCGGTTGCGCTGGTGCTTACCGGGATTGCCACCCTGAACCGGCTGATCCTGACCCTGTTCGGGGTTGCGCAGGCGCAGCTGAGCCTGACCGTGATCCAGGTGGTGATGACCATCGCCGCCTATCCGCTGGCAGTTTGGGCCAGCCAGTCTATTCTGGGGGTGCGCAAACTGTCCCCGTCCGAAGCCGAAGCCCTGGTGAGCCGCTGATGAAACGCAATCCCAAGGATCTGGATGCCGCACACGGCAAGATGACCCGGCGGGCGCTGTTCCTGGGCGGGCTGCAGCTGGCCTTTGCCGGCGGCCTGGCGGCCCGGATGCGCTACCTGCAGGTGGATCAGGCCGATGAGTTCCGCCTGCTGGCGGAGGAAAACCGCATCAACATCCGCCTGCTGCCGCCCGCGCGCGGCCAGATATTCGACCGCAACGGGCTGATCGTCGCGCAGAACTCGCCGTCTTACCGGATCACCGTGGTGCCGGAGGATGCGGGCGACGTTGAGGCGGTGATTGCCAAGCTCTCCAGCCTGGTGCCGCTGGACCCGGAGGACCTGGAGCGCGCCCGCACCGAGATGCGCCGCTCGCCACCGTTCCTGCCGATCACCCTCGCCGACCAGATCGGATGGGAGGATATCTCCAAAGTCGCCGTGAACGCCCCCGCCCTGCCCGGCGTCACGCCCGAGGTGGGCCTGACGCGGGTCTATCCGCAGCTGGACGATTTCGCCCATGTGGTGGGCTATGTCGGCCCCGTGTCCGACTATGACCTGAGCAAGATGGAAGACCCCGAGCCGGTGCTGATGATCCCGCGCTTCCAGATCGGCAAGGTGGGCTTTGAGGCCCGGCGCGAGGATGTGCTGCGCGGCAAGGCCGGGGCCAAGCGGGTCGAGGTGAACGCCACCGGCCGGGTGATGCGCGAGCTGGACCGGCGCGAGGGGATCTCCGGCGCCGACATGCAGCTGACCATTGACGCGGAACTGCAGAATTATGTGCAGGCGCGGCTGGGCCGGGAAAGCGCTGCCGCGGTGGTGATCGACTGCGAGGACGGGGACATCCGCGCGATCTGCTCCTCGCCCAGTTTCGACCCCAACCTGTTCGTGCGCGGCATCTCGGTTGCCGACTACCGGATGCTGACAGAGGACAAGTACCGCCCGCTGTCCAACAAGACCGTGCAGGGCACCTATCCGCCCGGCTCCACCTTCAAGATGATCACCGCGCTGGCGGCGCTGGAAAACGGCGTGATCGGGCCGGAGGAAACCGTCTGGTGCCCCGGCTACCTCAAGGTTGCCGGCCGCCGCTTCCACTGCTGGAAACGCGCAGGCCATGGGCATGTGGATCTGAACACCTCGCTGAAACGGTCCTGCGACGTCTATTATTACGACGTGGCGATCAAGACCGGGATCGACAAGATCTCCGAGATGGCCAACATGTTCGGCCTGGGCATCAAGCACGAGCTGCCGATGTCGGCGGTGGCCCAGGGGATCACCCCGACCAAGGAGTGGAAGGCCAGCTCCTATGGCAAGGACTGGCTGATCGGCGATACCGCGAACTCCTCCATCGGCCAGGGCTACATGCTTGCGTCGCCCTTGCAGCTGGCGGTCATGACCGCACGGATTGCCACCGGGCGCAGCGTGACGCCGCGGCTGTTGAAGTCGCTGGACGGCGTGGAACAGCCGAGCGGCGCAGGCGAGCCCCTGGCGGTCAGCGGGAACAGCCTGCGCATGGTGCGGCGCGGCATGCATTCGGTCAGCAATGACCGCCGCGGCACCGCCTACCGCTCCCGCATCATCGGCGATGGCATGCAGATGGCCGGCAAGACCGGCACCAGCCAGGTCCGCAACATCACCGCCGCCGAACGCGCGGCCGGTGTGATCCGCAACGAGGACCTGCCGTGGGAACGGCGCGACCATGCGCTGTTTGTCTGCTTTGCGCCCTATGACAAGCCCAAATACGCGGTTGCGGTGGTGGTCGAACACGGCGGCGGCGGCTCCAAGGCGGCGGCTCCGGTGGCACGCGACGTGCTGCTGCAGGCGCTTTACAACGGCACCCCGCCGCTGGAGGCCTACCCCAACGCCGACCGCAGCCGCATCAAGGCGCAGCAGGAGCGGCTGGAGCGCGAGCGCGTCAAGCGGCCGCTGGGCAGCAGGAGCAGCCGGGCATGAGCTATCTTGAGTACCACGCCAAATCGACCCCCACGGGGCTGCGCAAGATCCTGCACCTCAACTGGGGGCTGACGCTGCTGCTGATCACGGTCGCCAGTGTCGGCTTCCTGATGCTCTATTCGGTGGCGGGCGGCTCCTTCAGCCCGTGGGTGGAGCCGCAGGTCAAGCGGTTTGCCCTCGGCCTTGCGGCCATGTTCGTGGTGGCGATGATCCCGATCTGGTTCTGGCGCAACATCTCGGTGGTGGCCTATCTGGGGTCGCTGGCGCTGCTGGTCGCGGTGGAGCTGTTCGGCACCGTCGGGATGGGCGCGCAGCGCTGGATCGACATCGGCTTCATGCGGCTGCAGCCGTCGGAAGTCACCAAGATCGCGCTGGTGATGCTGCTGGCCGCCTATTACGACTGGCTGCCGCCCGAAAAGACCTCCCGCCCCTTGTGGGTGCTGCTGCCGGTGGCGCTGATCTTGCTGCCCACCGCACTGGTGCTGAAACAGCCGGACCTTGGCACCTCGATCCTGCTGATGGCGGCAGGCGGCGGGGTGATGTTCCTGGCGGGCGTGCACTGGGCCTATTTCGTGGCGGTGATTGCCGCCGGCGTGGGGCTGGTCAGCACCGTGTTCCAAAGCCGCGGCACCGACTGGCAGCTGCTGAAGGATTATCAGTTCCGCCGCATCGACACCTTTCTGGACCCCTCGCAGGACCCCTTGGGCGCGGGCTATCACATCACCCAGTCCAAGATCGCGCTCGGCTCCGGCGGCTGGTCGGGGCGCGGGTTCATGCAAGGCACCCAGTCGCGGCTGAACTTCCTGCCGGAAAAGCACACCGACTTCATCTTCACCACCCTGGCAGAGGAGTTCGGCTTTATCGGCGGTGTGACCCTCTTGGTCATCTACATGCTGATCATCCTGTTCTGCATCGCCTCGGCGATTGCTGCCAAGGACCGGTTCTCGTCGCTGGTGATCATGGGCATTGCCATCACCTTCTTCCTATTCTTTGCGGTGAACATGTCGATGGTGATGGGGCTGGCGCCGGTGGTTGGCGTGCCGCTGCCGATGGTGTCTTATGGCGGCTCGGCGATGCTGGTGCTCCTGGGCGCCTTCGGCATCGTGCAAAGCGCCCATATCCACCGCCCGCGGCAATCGCCGCGCTAGAACGTCAGGGAGACCTCATGACCGCCAATGTCCTGTTTGCAGGCCGCGCCGATGGCTGGCCAACCTATGAGCCGCTGCTGAAAGCGGAGCTTGCCCGGCGGGGCGTGGAGGCAGATCTGCGCACCGGCTTCGCGCCAGAAGACGTGGATTACATCGTCTACGCCCCCAGCGGGCCGGTCAGCGATTTCACCCCCTTTACCCGGCTGAAGGCGGTGCTGAGCATGTGGGCCGGCGTTGAGAAAATCGTGCCTGTTGTGCCCGCTTCCGTGCCGCTCACCCGGATGGTGGACAGCGGGCTGGAACAGGGGATGACCGAATGGGTGGCTGGCCACACGCTACGCTATCACCTGGGCATGGACCTCCATATCCGCGGGCTGAACGGGCGCTGGCACCGGCATGTCCCGCCGCTGGCCAAGGACCGGCACGTCACGGTTCTGGGCCTCGGCGCCCTGGGCACCGCCGCGGCCAAGGCGCTGGCGGCGCTGGGGTTCCAGGTCTCCGGCTGGAGCCGCACCCAAAAGGAGATCGAAGGCATCACCTGCCACGCGGGCCCGGAGGGGCTGAAGGTTGCGCTGCGACAGGCTGAGATCGTGATCCTGCTGCTGCCCGACACCCCCGCCACCGAAAACACGCTGAATGCCGAGACACTGGCCCTGCTGCCCAAGGGCGCAAAAGTCATCAACCCGGGCCGCGGGCCGCTGATTGACGACGCGGCGCTGCTGGCGGCACTGGACAGCGGCCAGGTCGGCCACGCGACGCTGGATGTGTTCCGCGTTGAGCCGCTGCCGCCGGAGCACCCCTATTGGGCGCATCCCAATGTCACGGTCACGCCGCATATCGCCTCGGAAACCCGTGAAAGCACCGCGGCCGAAGTCATTGCGGAAAACATCCGCCGCGCGGAGGCCGGCGAGCCGCTCTTGCACCTCGTCGACCGCAGCCTCGGCTACTGAACGGACAAGAGCGGACTGGCGCCCGCTCTTTCATCTTTCCTGAAATACTCAAGTCCCGCTGCCCGGCAGGCGGCTTTGCCGTCGGAAGGGGAGGCAGCGCCCGCAAGGGCGCTTTCCTTACTCCGCAGCCAGCCCGCGGCCTTTCAGCAGTGCCTCCACGCCCGGAAGCCGCCCGCGGAAGGCAACATACAGCTCCGCCGGATCCGCAGAGCCGCCGGTGGAGAGAATATGTTCCTCCAGCGCCCTGGCGCGTTCGGCATCAAAGGCTCCGCCTGCCTCCTTGAAGGCGGCAAAGGCATCAGCGTCCATCACCTCCGACCACATGTAGCTGTAATAACCCGCGGAATAGCCGTCGCCCGAGAACACATGCGCGAAATGCGGCGTCGCGTGGCGCATGGTGATCGCGTGCGGCATGCCGAGTGCCGCAAGCACTTCGTTTTGCTTTTCCATCGGGTCGGACGGCGCCGGACCGTCATGGAAGGCAAGGTCCACCAGCGCAGAGGCGGTATATTCCACCGTCTGAAAGCCCATGTCGAAATTGGACGCCCCCAGCACTTTCTCCAGCATCTCCTGCGGCATCGGCGCGCCGGTTTCCGCGTGGGTGGCAAACTCCTGCAGCACCTCCGGCACCTCCAGCCAATGCTCATACAGCTGGCTGGGCAGTTCGACAAAATCGCGCGCCACCGAGGTGCCCGAAATGCTCTCATAGGTCACATCGGACAGCATCTGATGCAGCGCATGGCCGAACTCATGGAACAGGGTGCGGGCATCGTCCCAGGACAGCAGCGCCGGGTCGCCCTTGGCGAAGTTGCAGACGTTGATCACCACCGGGGCCTGCACATCCGGGAACTTGGCCTGCTGCCGCATGGCTGAACACCAGGCGCCGGAACGCTTGGAGCTGCGGGCAAAGTAGTCGCCGATGAAAACCGCCACATGCCGGCCGTCCCGCGTCACCTCCCAGGCGCGGCAGTCCGGATGGTAGAGCGGCACGTCCAGCGGTGTGAACTCCAGCCCGAACAGCCGGTTTGCGCAGGCAAAGGAGGCCTCGATCATCCGGTCGAGCTGCAGATAGGGTTTCAGCTCCGCCTCATCCAGATCATGCTCCGCCTTGCGGCGCTTCCCGGCGTAGTAGCGCCAGTCCCAGGGCTCGAGATCGCCGTTGATTCCATCGGCCTGCATCATCCCGGTCAGCACCGCGGCGTCTTTCTCGGCCCGGGCCTTGGCCGCCTCCCAGACTTCCATCAGCAGCCCGCGCACCGCCTCAGGCGTTTTGGCCATTTCGGTTTCCAGCTTGTAGGCGGCGAAATTTTCATACCCCAACAGCTGCGCCCGCTCCTCGCGCAATTGCAGGATCTCGGCGGCAATGGCGCGGTTGTCGGTTGCGCCGCCGTTGGCCCCGCGGGCGGCCCAGGCGTTGAACGCTTTCTCGCGCAGGTCGCGGCGCGGCGAGAACTGCAGGAAGGGCGTGATCAGCGAGCGCGACAGGGTGACAACCGGGCCGCCCGCGCCCTTCTCCTCGCCAGCCGTGCGCGCGGCCTTGACCACAAACTCCGGCAGGCCTTCCAGATCGTCCTCGGACAGCTCCATGAACCAGTCGCGCTCATCCGCCAGCAGGTTCTGGGTGAACTGGGTGCCCAAGGTCGCCAGCCGCCCCTTGATCTCCTGCATCCGGGTGTCGGCCGCGCCCTCCAGTGCCGCGCCGCCGCGGACAAAGCCGCGGTGGGTCAGCATCAGGACGCGCTGCTGCTCCTCGGTTAGATCCAGCTCCTCCCGCTGGTCCCAAACCGCCTTCACCCGGGCATACAGCGCCTTATTGGCGGTGATTGCCGAGAAATGCGCCGCGAGTTTCGGGGAGAACTCCCGCTGCAGCTCCTGCCGCTTGGGGTTGCTGTCGGCACCGGCCACGGTGAAGAAGACGCCCAGCACCTGCTCCAGTGCGCGGCAGGGCGTTTCCAGCGCCTCGATCACATTGGCAAAGCCGGGCGGCTCGGCGCTATTGGCGATGGCGCCGATCTGTTCCTTATGCGCCGCCAGCGCCTGCTCCAGCGCGGGGGCGAAATCATCATCGGAAATGCTGTTGAACGGGGCAATTTCAAACGGCGTGTCCCAGCGGGACAAAAGCGGGTTGGACATATGCGGGTCTCCTTTGCAGGCGACGCTAGCGGTAAAGACGGGGGGCCGCAATCACGCTCAGGCGGGGTGCGCGGGCCGGGCCGGCGTATCCGGGTCCGGCTGCCCGGATCAGCCGCCGGCCCCGAGGCTGTGCGCCAATTCAGCCGGGATAATCCGGATCGGAACGCCCGCGATATTGGCCGCGCGGGCGATGCGCCACTCAAAGCGGCCCAAGGTGCCGTCGGTATCAATCAGCGCAACCACCGCTTCCTTGCCGGTGATTTCCGCCGCGAACAGCGCCTGCTGAATGCTGTCCAGGCTACTGCGCTTGTCGAGACCGAATTCAATGACGCGGTTGCGGTTTTCGCAATCGGTCCGGATGGATGCCGCCCCGCCGGGATAGGTGAACTGATGCACCGTCTCCGGCTGGCCGCCGAACAGGGCGCCGCACAGCAGCGCGATGTAGTAGGCTTCATTCATGGAAGGTTCCGGGCGGCCAGGTCAGCTCTGTCCGGGACCGCTGCAGACCGGGCAGCCCTCGCGCCGCGACAGGCGGATCTTGCGCGTCTCGCCATAGAGCCCGTCGTAGATCAGCATTTCCCCCCGCAGCACCTGGCCCGCGCCGGTGATCTGCTTGACCGCCTCGACCGCCATCATCGCCCCGACAACCCCCGGCAGCGGGCCGGCCACCCCGGCCTCGGAGCAGCTGGGTGCCAGACCGGCCGCAGGCGCCTCCGGGAAAATGCACTGGTAGCACGGACCGTCCTGGGCCGGGTGAAACACGCTCAGCTGCCCCTCCCACTGCGACAGCGCGCCTGAGATCAGCGGCTTGCCCAGCGTCACGGCGGTGCGGTTGGCCAGATAACGGGTCTCAAAATTGTCGGTGCCGTCGAGGATCAGATCATATTCGGCAAACAGCTCCGCCGCGATGTCATCGCTCAGGCGGCGGTTGTAGGGGCGCACCTCCGCATAGGGGTTCTGCGCCTCCATCGCGGCCTGGGCAGAGAACACCTTGGGCGTGCCGATGTCCTTGTCCCGGTGAATCACCTGGCGCTGTAAATTGGCGTTGTCGACCACGTCATCATCAATCACCCCGATGGTGCCAACACCGGCGGCGGCCAGATACTGCAGCGCAGGCGCGCCCAGACCGCCTGCGCCGATCACCAGCACCTTGGCCTGTTTCAGCCGTTTCTGCCCCGGCCCGCCCAGCTCGCGCAGGACGATATGGCGGGCATAGCGGTCAAGCTCGCTTTCGGTGAAGGTTCCTGCGGGCTGGGTCATCTGCGTGTCCTGGGGCTGGGCGCGGGTCTTCAAAGCCGCCACGATACGCGCATAGAAACCGGCCACAAGGGCAAAGCCGCCCAGCATCAGCCAAGGCGCGGCTGAACCGCCGGTGCCTTCGCGCAAGGGATGCCCGTCCGGCAGGGTCAGCTGCACTGCTAGCACGGCGGTGAACAGCACCGCCAGCAGCCCAAGGCGCAGGTTGCGCGGCAGGCCCAGGAACCGCCCGCCCCACCAGATCAGCGCCGCCAGGATCAGGATCCGCAGCATCAGGCCTGCCCGGTCGAGCCAAAGCCGCCCGCCCCGCGGGGCGTTGCGGACAGCGCCTCCGCCCGTTCAAACCGCGCCTGCAGGACCGGCGCCACCACCATTTGCGCAATGCGGTCGCCATGCGCGATCTGAAACGGCTCCTGCCCCGCGTTCAGCAAAATCACCCCCAAGGGCCCGCGATAATCGCTGTCGATGGTGCCCGGCGTGTTGGGCAGCGTGATCCCGTGTTTCAGCGCCAGCCCGGAACGCGGCCGGATCTGCACCTCATAGCCTGCCGGGATCTCCACACGCAGCCCGGTGGGCACCAGCGTGCGCTCCCCCGGCTGCAGCACCAGAAAGCCGCGGTCCGGCAGGTTGGCCCGCACATCAGCCCCCGCCGCACCGGCAGTCTCATAGGAAGGCAGCGGCACATCCCGGTCCGCAGCTTCCTCATGGATCACACGGATCGTGACCATCCCCGCTCCCCCTTCATCTTTCCAAAAATACTCAAAATCACCCGGCCAGCGCCGCGGCAATCCGCTCTGCCAGTTTGCGGGCGACCTCATCCTTGGCCATGCGCGGCCATTCCTCGGCGCCGCCGTCAGAGATCAGGATCACCGCGTTTTCGCTGCCCCCCATGATGCCGGTCGCGGGCGAGACGTCATTGGCGACGATCCAGTCGCAGCCCTTGCGCTTGCGCTTGGCGGAGGCGTTTTCGACCACATCGTTGGTTTCCGCGGCGAAGCCGACCACCAGTCCGGGACGGCCTTCGCTCATCTGCGAGACGGTCTTCAGGATGTCGGGGTTTTCCGCGAACTCCAGAACCGGCAGCCCGTCCTTGGATTTCTTCAGCTTGCGGTCCGAGGCGCTGGCCACCCGCCAGTCCGCCACCGCAGCGGCAAAGACCCCGGCGTCTGCGGGCAGCGCCGCCTGCACTGCGGCCGCCATCTCACGGGCGCTTTCCACTGGCACCACCTGTACCCCCTCAGGGGGCCGGACCGCTGCCGGGCCCGTGATGAACACCACCTCCGCGCCCAGATCGCGCAGAGCACGGGCCACCGCCGCCCCCTGCGCCCCGGAGGAGTGGTTGGCGATGTAGCGCACCGGGTCGATCGGCTCATGCGTGGGGCCGGAAGTGACCAGAATGCGCTTGCCCTTCAACGGCCCATCCGAGAGCTTGGCCGCAATGGCGGACAGGATCTCCTCCGGTTCCGCCATCCGTCCTGGGCCGAATTCGCCACAGGCCATGCTGCCCTCGTTGGGGCCCACAAGGGACACACCGTCGCCTTTCAGGATCTCAAGATTGCGCCGGGTGGCCGGGTGCTCCCACATCCGCACGTTCATCGCGGGCGCCAGCAGCACCGGCGTGTCGGTGGCCAGCAGCAGGGTAGAGGCAAGGTCGTTTGCATGGCCTTGCGCCATCTTGGCCATCAGATCCGCGGTGGCCGGCGCCACCACCAGCAGATCGGCGCTGCGCGACAGCTGGATATGGCCCATCTCGGCCTCTGCGGTCAGGTCGAACAGCTCCTGATGCACAGGCGTTCCGGCCAGGGCCGACACCGACAGGGGCGTCACGAATTCGGCACCGGATTTGGTCAGCACCGGCGTCACCCGGGCGCCTTGATCCTGCAGGCGGCGGATCAGTTCCAGCGATTTATAGGCCGCGATGCCGCCGCCGATGATCAGAAGAATATGTTTGCCAGCCAGCATTTGCGCGTCCTCGCCCGGTTTGCCGCGACTGTACTGCGCCGAAAGGGAAGTGTGAAACGGTTTTCCCGGCCCGGCGCGCCGTCCCAAGGGCAGAGGCAATGGCTCCCGCCCCCGCGCGGCACGGGCCTGCGGCCCCTGCCGCTGGCGGCGTTGGGCCGGGCGCCGCGCTGCGCACGGCGCGGTCCGGGGCAAACGCACCGCCGGCCGCTTGCGCAGGACGACTCAGTTGCTGTTCTGAAACGCCAGACAGGGATCGGGACGCTCTGCCGCCGGTGCATCCAGCACCAGATCGAAACTGCCGCTGATCTGCCCGTCCTCCGACTGGCCCAGGCTGCGGATCCGGGCCTCGGGGCGGGCCTTGGCAAGGTACACCGCCATTCCGCGGTCCGCGCGGGCGTGGCCATTGCCGGTGATGACTGCCACCGGGCCGCCGGTCTCTGCCAGCGCCCGGTCCGCGGCAGCGGCCAGACTGGCGTCGCGCAGGCGCTGGATGTCCACCAGAACCGGCAGCATCTCGGCCGGCATCGCGTTGCAGTGACTGGCCAGCTGATCCCCCTCGCGCGCCGCCTGTTCGGCAGCGGGCAGCGGCTGATCCAGGCCAAAGCGCGCGGCGGCCTCTGCACCGAAATAGGCGGCGGCACCCTGCTCCAGCGCCCGGGCAGCCTCTGCCCGCGGCACCAGCGCCCCGTACTGGCGGGCGCCCTGGGCGGCCGCAAAGACCGGCGCATAAAGGGAAAACTCCGGCCAGCCGGACTGCGCCCAGTCCAAGGCTTGCGCAACCTGCTCCGCATCCGCCAGCGTTGCCGGGTTCAGGCTCTCTGCCTGCTCTGCCGTGATCATCTCCCAGACCACGGCCTTGGGCTGCAGCTCTGCCAGCAGCGCAGCCTGCCGCTGGTGATGCACCGCGTTGTCATGCACCTCGCCGAGGATCGCCACATCTGCGCCGCGCAGCAGTCCGGCCGCCGCCGCCAGATCGCCGGCGCGGGCGCCAGACAGGCCAAGCGCCGCCAGAACGGCGGCGCTTGCCAAAGTTTTCAGGACAGTCAGCCGCTTTCTCATGAAAGCAGTTTCTGCACCTCCCGCGATTGGCTTTCAAGGCTCTTGCGCATCTTCTGGAACGCACCGGCCTCCAGCTGCCGCACCCGCTCCTTGGAGAGGCCCAGCTCCGTGCCGAGGCTTTCCAGCGTGCGCGGACGGTCGCGCAGCTTGCGCTCGGTGATGATAAAGCGCTCGCGGTCGTTCAGCGCCTGCAGCGCCGTGACCAGCCACTTGCGCAGCTGGCGGCGGTCGTGCCGCTCCTGCACCAGATCTTCGGCTTGCGAGGCATCATCCTCCAGCGCGTCGATCCATTCGCGGCCCTCCTCGTCGGTGGACTGCACCGCGTTCAAAGAGAAGTCAGCCCCCGACAGGCGCCCCTCCATCATCTCCACATCGCGCAGCGGCACACCGATCTCGGTGGCGATCTTCTGATGCAGCTGGTGCTGATCCAGCGGCACGCCCGAAGACCGCGCCTCACGCTCCAGCTGCGCCTGCACCCGGCGCATGTTGAAAAACAGCGACTTCTGCGACGAGGTCGAGCCGGTGCGCACCATCGACCAGTTGCGCATCACGTAATCCTGGATCGACGCCTTGATCCACCACACCGCATAGGTGGAGAACCGCACGCCGCGGTCCGGATCGAACTTGTCTGCCGCTTTCATCAGGCCCAGGCCTGCCTCCTGGATCAGGTCGTTCATCGGCGCCCCGTAGCGCTTGAACTTGGCGGCCATGGAAATGGCCAGGCGCATATAGGCGTTGATAAGCCTATGCAGCGATGCAACATCGCGGTCATCGCGCCAGGCATAGGCCAGACGGCGCTCGGTTTCGGCATCCAAAAGCTCTGCCTTCATTGCCTGCCTCGGCAATGGGTTTTCGAGTGTTTGATCAAGTGCCATGTGATTTCCCCCCGGAAACTAATTAACAAACTGCCGTCTTGAGGACGCGCACGGAACAATGGGGGCCCGGTTTATAAAGACCGGCAGCAACAGCACAGCGGATGCGACTCGCGGCTCATCCAAAGGCCAAAATGGGAACGTTAAATTTTATTTTGGCCCCTGCGCAGGCTTACCCGGCCTTAATAAGTGGAACCCCGGGATGCTGCGGTCTCTTGTGTTCACCGGGCCCTGCGGATACCCACAGGAACGGCTTCGGACTTACAGGTTAGCAAGAAATGCCTGCAAATGTAACTTTTATTCTTGGGGGGGCCGCCTCAGGGAAATCGGCCTATGCCGAGCAGCTGTGCTTAAACTCCGGGAAAAGCAGGGTTTACTGGGCGACTGCGCAAATTTTCGACAGTGAGATGCGCGCTAAAGTGTCCCGCCACCTCGAACAAAGGGGTTCAGGCTGGGCCACTGTTGAAGAACCGGAAACAGCGGCCAGGGTTCTGGGCGTTCTGGAGCCGGGCCAGATCTGCCTGATGGATTGCGCCACCATGTGGCTGACCAATCATTTGCTGGCAGATCACGACCTGCAAGCCGCCCAGGACGGGCTGCTGGCGGCGGTGGACCAGTGCCGGGCGGACCTGGTGATCGTGTCCAACGAAACCGGCCTTGGCATCGTGCCAGAGAACGCGCTGGCCCGCCGGTTCCGCGAGGCGCAGGGGCGGCTCAACATCGCGCTGGCGGCGCGAGCGGACACCGTGGTGCAAGTGACCGCGGGGCTGCCGCTGGTGCTGAAAGGGGCGTTATGATCACCCGGCTGTTCCTGATCCGGCATGGCCCGACTCATGCCAAATCCATGGTCGGCTGGTCGGATCTGCCCGCCGACCTGTCCGATTCGGCGGCGCTGGCGCGCCTGTCGGCCTATTTGCCTGCAGACGCGCTTGTGGTGTCCTCGGACTTGTCCCGCGCGGCAGAGACCGCCACCGCCATCCAGGGGCAGCGCCAGCGCCTGCCGCATGTGCGGGCGCTGCGCGAGATCCACTTTGGCGCCTGGGAGCTGCGGACCTGGGCAGAGGTCGACGCCGAGGACCCGGAGCGCATCCGCGCCTATTGGGAGACCCCCGGCGATGTGACACCGCCCGGCGGCGAGAGCTGGCACCAGGTCTGCAACCGGGTGAATGCGGCTGTTGACGGGCTGATCGGCGCGCACCGGGGCCGCGACCTGATTGTTGTCGGCCACTTCGGCCAGATCCTGACCCAGATCCAGCGGGCGGAGCTGCTGACCGCGGAAGAGGCCTTTGCCCACCGCATCGACAACCTGTCGGTCAGCGAAATCTCCCATGGCCCGGACGGCTGGCGGACGGGTGTGATCAATCACCTCCCGTGACGGGTGCCATCACAAACATTCCATTTCAACATGTTACGCCCGGCGCTAGCCTGCTGGCATGGCTTATGAACTTTATATCGGCGACCGCATGTTCTCCAGCTGGTCCTTGCGCGGCTGGCTCATGCTCGAAAAATTCTCCCTGCCCCATACGGTGCATATGGTGGGGCTGTATTCCGGCACCATGGCGGATGACATGGCGCATCTGGCCCCGGCCCGGCTGGTGCCTGCCCTGCGCACGCCCGAGGGCACGGTGATCGGCGAAAGCCTTGCCATTGCCGAGACGTTGGCGGAACGGCACCCGGAGGCCGGCCTTTGGCCGTCGGATCCGGCGCAGCGGGCCACGGCGCGCTGGCTGGCGGCGGAGATGGCCGCAGGCTTTGGCGCGCTGCGCGGCGGCTGCCCGATGCAGCTGGCGCATGTGTACGAGGGGTTCGAGGTGCCGCCCGCGGTGCAGGCGGACCTGGAGCGGATCGAAACCCTGTTCGCCCATGCCCGCAAGGTCTCGGGCCACAGCAGCGGCTATCTGTTTGGGGCGTATTCGCTGGCAGATGTGTTCTACACCCCGGTGGCCGCGCGGATCACGGGCTACGGCCTGCCGGTGTCCGCTGAAACCCGCGCTTATTGCAAGCTGCTGCTGTCCGACCCGGCCTTCCTGCAATGGCAGAGGCAGGCGCATGAGGTCAGCTATGACCCGGAACCCTACGCGATGGATCTGCCGCGGCGGCCCTGGACGCTGGACTGAGCCTGCCGCGAGCGCGAATTCTGCGTGAATTCGCCGTCCGCCGCGCTCGGCGTTAACGACTCGGAAACCACGATTGCCAAGCATTTCTCCCTGCACCAGGAGGGTTGGGAGAGATGACCGCACGGTCCTACACAGTTGCCTTTCAAGGGGTTGACGCCCGGCTGGTCGAGGTGCAATGCGCCGTCGCCCCGGGCCTGCCCGCCTTCTCTGTCGTCGGTTTGCCGGACAAGGCGGTCCAGGAAGCGCGCGAACGGGTGCGCGCGGCTTTTGCGGCGATGTCCATCGCCCTGCCCTCGCGCCGGATCACGGTGAACTTGTCGCCCGCGGACCTGCCCAAGGAGGGCAGCCATTTCGACCTGCCGATTGCGCTCGCCCTGCTGGCCGCCATCGGCATCATCCCGGCGGAAAAAACCGAGGAGACCATCGCCCTGGGAGAGCTGTCGCTGGACGGCCAGCTGATGCCGGTGACCGGCGCCCTGCCCGCCGCCGTCACCGCGGCGGAGGAAGACCGGCTGCTGCTCTGCCCGAAACCTTCGGGGCCGGAGGCGGCCTGGGTCGATGCGGCGCAGGTGATCGGCGCCGCCACGCTGACGGAGGTGGTGCAGCATTTCACCGGCCAGCGGCGCATTGAACCCGCCGCCCCCGGCGAGGCGGTCAGCGGCCTGGGCGGCAAGGACCTGCGCGATGTGAAGGGCCAGGAGACCGCCAAGCGCGCGCTGGAAATCGCGGCTGCCGGACGCCATCACATGCTGATGATCGGCCCGCCCGGCTCCGGCAAGTCGATGCTGGCGGCGCGGCTGCCCTCGATCCTGCCGCCGCTGTCGCCCGCGGAGGCGCTGGAAACCTCGATGATCCATTCCCTGTGCGGGCTGATCGACGACGGCGGCATCAGCCGCGCCCGCCCGTTCCGCGAACCGCATCACACCGCCTCGATGGCGGCGATTGCAGGCGGCGGGCGGCGCGCCCAGCCCGGCGAGATCAGCCTGGCCCACAACGGCGTCTTGTTCTTGGATGAGCTGCCGGAATTCGCGCGCCCGGTGCTGGAAACCCTGCGCCAGCCGCTGGAAACCGGCGAGGTGATGGTGGCGCGTGCCAATGCCCATGTGAAATACCCCAGCCGGTTCATGCTGGTGGCCGCCGCCAACCCCTGCAAATGCGGTTACCTGGCCGATGCCAACCGCGCCTGTTCCCGTGCGCCGCTTTGCGGCGCCGACTACCTGGGCCGGATCTCGGGCCCGCTGCTGGACCGCTTCGACCTGCATCTGGACGTGCCGCCGGTGGCTGTCGCCGACCTGGAACTGCCGCCCGGCGCCGAGGGCTCTGCCGGCGTTGCCCGGCGGGTGGCAATCGCGCGGGAGATGCAGACCGCCCGGTTCCGTGACCATCCCGGCCTGCGCCAGAACGCCGATGCCGAGGGCAGCCTGCTGGAGGAGATCGCCGCGCCCGACGCCGAAAGCCGCAGCCTGCTGGTCCGCGCCGCGGAACGCTTCGGCCTTAGCGCGCGCGGCTATCACCGGGTGCTGCGGGTTGCCCGCACCATTGCCGACCTGGCCTGTGAAGAGCGGGTGCAGCGCCAGCACTTTGCCGAGGCGCTGAGCTTCCGGCTGCCCTCAACCCGCTGAGCCGCCGTCCAGCACCGCGACCGCAAAGACGGCCGCCTCCTCCAGCGCCGCCTGCCCTTCCGGCAGGTGCCCGGCCATGAACTGCCAGACATGCGGCACATCGCGCCACAGGGTCAGGCGCACGCTGCCGCCCGCGGCCTGCAGCCGCTCTGCCATCCGCTCGGCATCCGACAGCAGCACTTCGACGTCGCCTGCCTGAATCAGCACCGGCGGCGGGCCGGGAAACTCCGCAAACAGGGGGGAGGCGCGGGGATCAGCGGGGTCCGCGCCCGCCAGATACTGCTCGATAACCTCTTTCATCCGCCCAGCGGGGATGATCACATCCTTGTCCCGGTTGGCCTGGATGCTGGCCCCGCTCAGCGTCAGATCGCACCAGGGGGAAAAGGCAATCACGCCCGCCGGGCGCTCGCCCCTGGCCAGAAGCCCGCCCAGAAGCGCCAGCGCCAGCCCGCCGCCTGCGCTGTCGCCCGCCAGCAGGATGTCCCCCGGCCCGTAGCCCATCCGGCGCAGCGACTGCCAGGCCGTCATCGCGTCATCATAGGCGGCCGGAAACGGTGCCTCCTGCAGCAGCCGGTAATCGGGCACGGCGATCTCGGTGCCTGAGGCATAGGAAAGGCGGGACAGCATCCCCTGATAGGCGCGGGCGCTGCCGGCCAGATAGGCGCCGCCGTGCAGGAACAGGATGATCCGCCTGCTGCGGGTCTGCCCGGCAGAGACCAGATACAGCGGCACCGGCGCGGGCCGCCGCAGCACCCGGGTATAGGGCAGCGCCGGGCAGAACAGCGGTGCGGTCAGGTCAAAGACCTTGCGCACGAACTCCGGGCTGCCGGTCAGCCGCAGCGCCGGCTTCAGGCCATAGCGCATCCAGGCATTTATGGCCCGGCGCTGCCAGCTCATCAGCGGATCTTGGCTTCGATCGCCTGCCAGACCTTTTCAGCGATATTCACCCCGTCAAACCGCTCCAGCTCCTGAATGCCGGTGGGCGAGGTCACGTTGATCTCTGTCAGGTAGTCGCCGATCACGTCGATGCCGACAAAGACCTGCCCCTTTTCGCGCAAGAGGGGCCCGATGGCGGCGCAGATTTCCAGGTCGCGCTCGCTCAGGCCGGTCTTCTCGGGGCGGCCGCCCACATGCATGTTGGAGCGGGTCTCGCCCGCTGCCGGCACCCGGTTGATGGCGCCCACCGCCTCGCCGTCGACCAGGATCACCCGCTTGTCGCCGTTGCTGACGTCAGGCAGGAATTTCTGCACGATCAGCGGCTCGCGGCTGAAGCCGGTGAACAGCTCATGCAGCGAGGTCAGGTTGCGGTCGTTTGCGTCCAGCCGGAACACGCCCGCCCCGCCATTGCCGTACAGCGGCTTCAGGATCACATCGCCATGGACCTCCTTGAACGCCCTGATGGTCTGCAGGTCGCGGGCGATGGTGGTCGGCGGCGTCAGATCCGGGAATTTCAGAACCAGCAGCTTTTCCGGGTAGTTGCGCACCCAGAACGGGTCGTTCACCACCAGCGCCTGCCCCTTCAGCATGTCCAGAAGATGGGTCGAGGTGATGTAGTGCATGTCAAACGGCGGGTCCTGGCGCAGCCAGACCACGTCGAACTCCGCCAGATCCACCTCGCGCTCCGGGCCCAGAACCGCCGGCGCATCCGCCACCCGCTGCACGGTCATGTCATGGCCGCGGGCGGTGATGCGGCCCTCCTGATAGGCCAGATGGTCGGGGCCGTAGAAGAACAGCTCATGACCGCGCGCCTGCGCCTCCTCGGCCAGGCGGAAGCTGCTGTCCGCGTTGATGTCCACGCCCATGACCGGGTCCATCTGGAAGGCGATTTTCATGGCAGTATCCCTTGTAAACTGGCCAAATACATGGCCCACCCTGCCCTGGGGTTCAATGGGTCAGGCGCGGTTCAATCCATGCCGAAAGCGTTTTCGATGATTTCCACGGCGCCGGTTGCGTTGACCAGCGCCGCGTCAAACCGCACTGGTGTGAGCTGGCCCTGCGGCGTGCTCTCCAGGTACTGCCCGGCGCTGGCATAGATGCGTTCCGCCTGCCGCGGGGTGATCCGCTGCGCCGCACCGGCGCTGGTGGCGCTGTGCTTCACCTCCACGAACACCAGCCCGTCCGGGGCGCGCAGGATCAGGTCGATCTCGCCGCCCGCCCCGCGCCAGCGGCGCTCCGCCACGGTGTAGCCGCGGTTTTCATAATGGCGGGCAACGATCTCCTCCGCCGCCTCGCCCGCCAGATGGGCGCGGGCACCGCGGTGCTGGCGGGCGCGGGCCAAGGCTCAGCTGTCCTTCGCCAGCTGCAGCGCCAGCTGATAGACCTTGCGCCGCGGCAGCCCGTGCATTTCGGCGACAATCCCGGCGGCATCCTTGACCGAGTTGCCCTGCAACGCGGCCTGCAGATCGCTTTCCAGATCGCCCTCGCTCACCTCCGATTCCTGCGCGCGGTCGACCAGCAGCACGATCTCGCCCTTGACCGGCCTGTCTTCCAGACCGGCAGCCAGCTCCGCCAGCGGCGCGCGGCGCACTTCCTCGAACTTCTTGGTCAGCTCGCGGCACAGCGCCGCCGGGCGGTTGCCCAGAACCGCGGCCATATCCGAGACCGAGGCGGCAACCCGCTTGGGCGATTCATAGAAGATCAGCGTGCCGGGGATTTCCCGCAGCTCCTCCAGCCGCTTGCGCCGGGCGCCGGCGGCGTTGGGCAGGAAGCCTGCAAAGAAGAAGGCGTCGGTGGGCAGCCCCGCCAGTGTCAGCGCCGTGGCCGCCGCCGAGGCGCCGGGGGCGCAGGTCACCATGTGGCCCGCCTCCGCCGCGGCCCGGCTGAGGCCGAAGCCCGGATCGGCAATCAGCGGCATCCCGGCCTCGGAGGCGTAGGCCACCGATTTCCCCTCCGCCAGCGCCTCCAGCAGCTTGGCGCGCGCGCCGCTGCCGCTGTGATCGTGGTAGGCGATGATCCGCCGCCCGCCCAGCGGCACCCCGTGAATCTCCATCAGCTTGCGCAGCGAGCGTGTATCCTCAGCCGCAAGCACATCGGCTGAGGCCAGCACATCCAGCGCCCGCAAGGTAATGTCGCGGGCCGTGCCGATCGGCGTGGCGACAAAGTACAGCCCGGGGGACAAAATGACATTCTGGTGATTCAACGCTGGACCCGCCTTTTTGGTCGTTTATGATCCGTCCTTAAACCCACACGGCGCAACCGCGCCGGGAGAACGGAGTTTCAAGCCATTATGTTTGCTGTTTTCAAACGGGCCCGCAAGGCGGCACTGACAGCTGCCGCGGCACTTTCTGCCATTGCCCTGACTGCCTGTGATCCGGTTGCCATCAGCACCGGCCCGACGATCAACACCTCCAAACCGGTGCCGGTGGCGCTGCTGGTGCCGCGCGGCTCCGCCCAGCAGGGCGACCGGGTGCTGGCCCAAAGCCTGGAAAACGCCGCCCGCCTGGCCATCGGCGACCTGCAGGGGGCGCAGATCGACCTGCGCGTCTATGACACCGCGGGCAACCCGGCAACCGCCTCCACCGCGGCGCAGCAGGCGCTGGACGACGGCGCCCGGGTGATCCTGGGCCCGGTCTATGCCGAGGCCGCCAACGCGGCCGGCATCGCCGCCCGCCAGCGCGGCGTGAACGTGCTGGCGTTCTCCAACAACCCGGCGATTGCCGGCGGCAACGTGTTTATTCTGGGGCCGACCTTCGACAACACCGCCCGCAGGCTGACCAGCCTTGCGGCCCGCAACGGCAAGCGCAACATCCTGATTGTCGGCGGCAATGATGCGGCCGGCGCCGCAGGCCGCGCAGCCATCCAGCGCGCCGCCAGCGAGACCGGCGTCAGCATCAAGGGCAGCGTCGGCTACGACCTGTCGCAGCAGGGCGTGATCAATGCCATCCCCGCCATCCGCAGCGAAGCGGCCGGCGCGGATGCGGTGTTCCTGACCTCGACCACCGCAGGCGCGCTGCCGCTGCTGGCGCAGCTGATGCCCGAAGCCGGCGTCGATCCGGCTGTGACGCAGTATATCGGCCTGACCCGCTGGGACATCCCGCCGCAAACCCTGACCCTGCCCGGCGTGCAGGGCGGCTGGTTCGCCCTGCCGGACCAGAGCAAGGTGCAGCAGTTCAGCGCCCGCTACCAGGCCAGCTACGGCGCCGCACCGCATCCGATCGGCAGCCTCGCCTATGACGGCATCGCCGCCATCGGCGCGCTGGTTGCAGCGGGCAAATCCGACGCCCTGACCGGCGGCGCGCTGACCCAGGGGGCAGGCTTCCAGGGGGCGGGCGGCATCTTCCGCCTGCGGCCCGACGGCACCAATGAGCGCGGCCTGGCGGTTGCCACCATCCAAGAACAGAAGGTCGTGATCATTGACCCAGCCCCAAGAAGCTTCGCCGGCGCAGGCTTCTGAGGCCTCTGTCCGGCCCCCGCGGCGCGCTGCCAACGGGTTTCCCGAACCGCTGGGGCCGCTGATCTGCGGCCCTGCGGACATCTTCGATGCCGCCGCCGTCCGGGCGCAGATTGACGCATCGGCGGCGGGTTGCACCCCGGCAGAGCTGCGCGGCGAGACGGTGAAAATCCTGCGCGCGGCCAACAAGGCCGGGCGCGCAGTCATCGCCGAAGCCTTTGCTGCCAAACCTTTCGCGGCGCGCGAGCTGACCCGCTCTTACACCTTCCTGACCGACGGTCTGGTCACCACCGCGCTGCATGTCGCCAGCGGCCTGCTGCACCCGCTGGCCAACCCGACCCGGGGCGAGCGCATCGCGGTGATGGCGGTCGGCGGCTACGGGCGGGGCGAGATGGCGCCGGCCTCGGACGTCGATCTGCTGTTTCTGACCCCCTACAAGATCACCGCCTGGGCGGAGAGCGTGATCGAATCCATGCTCTATATCCTGTGGGACCTGCGGCTGAAGGTCGGCCACGCCAGCCGCACCATCAAGGATTGCATCCGGCTGGGCGCCGAAGACTACACCATCCGCACCGCGATGCTGGAGCACCGGTTCCTGGCCGGGCACGCGCCGCTGGCCAAGGAGCTGGACAAACGGCTGCGGGCAGAGCTGTTCTCCAAGGATGCCGAACAGTTCATTGAGGCAAAGCTGGCCGAGCGCGACGCGCGCCACCTGAAACAGGGCCAGCGCTACGTGGTTGAACCCAACGTGAAAGAGGGCAAGGGCGGCTTGCGCGACCTGCAGTCGCTGTTCTGGATCGCCAAGTACCTTTACCAGGTCAAGGATACCGAAGACCTGGTGCCGCTGGGCCTGTTCCGCGCCGAAGAGATGGAGTTGTTTGCCAATGCGGCAGCCTTCCTGTGGGCGGTGCGCTCGCATCTGCATCTGGCCACCGGCCGCGCCACTGAACAGCTGACCTTTGACATGCAGGTCGATGTCGCCGCGCGCATGGGCTATGAAGACAAGGCCGGCCGCCGCGGTGTCGAGCTGTTCATGCAGGATTACTTCCGCCACGCCACCCGCGTCGGCGACCTGACCCGGATTTTCCTGACCAAGCTGGAAGCCAGCCACCAGAAAGGCGCGCCGCTCCTGGAGCGGATCTTCCGCCGCCGCCCGCGGACCAAGGCCGGCTACCGGGTGGTGCATAACAGGCTGGACGTGACTGACCCGCAGGCGTTTTTGCAGGACAAGCTGAACCTGCTGCGGCTGTTCGAGGAGGCGCTGCGCACCGGCATGCTGATCCACCCGGACGCGATGCGGCTGGTGACCGCCAACCTGAACCTGATCGACGAGAATATGCGCAACAACAAGGAGGCGCAGCGGCTCTTCCTTGATCTGCTCTTGAAGCACGGCAACCCGGAGCGCGCCCTGCGGCGGATGAACGAGCTGGGCGTGCTGTCTGCCTTCCTGCCGGAGTTTGAGCCGATCGTGGCGATGATGCAGTTCAACATGTACCATTCCTACACGGTGGACGAGCACACCATCCAGGTGATCGCCAATTTCGCCGCCATCGAGCGCGGCGAGCTGGAGGATGAGCTGCCGCTGTCCTCGGAGGTGCTGCGCAAGGGGCTGAACCGCAAGGTGCTGATGGTGGCGATGCTGCTGCATGACATCGGCAAGGGACGTGCGCAGGACCATTCGATCCTGGGCGCCCAGATCGCCCGCAAGGTGGCGCCCCGGCTGGGGCTGAAGCCTTCGGAATGCGAGACCGTGGAATGGCTGGTCCGCTATCACCTGCTGATGTCGGACATGGCCCAGAAACGCGACATCGCCGACCCGCGCACGGTGCGCGATTTCGCCAAGGCGGTGCAGACCGTCAAACGGCTGGACCTGCTCTTGCTGCTGACCGTCTGCGACATCCGCGGCGTTGGCCCGGACACCTGGAACAACTGGAAAGCCGCGCTTTTGCGGGCGCTTTACGGCCAGACCCGCGCCGCGCTTGAGGGCGGCATGGAAGCGCTCAACCGCGAGCACCGCGGCGCGTCGGCCAAGAAAGCCCTGCGCCAGGCGCTGCCGGACTGGTCCAAGGCCGACCTCAAGACCGAAACCGCCCGCCACTACCCGCCCTACTGGCACGGGCTGCATGTCACCGCGCATGTGGACTTTGCCGAAATGCTGCGCGAATTCACCGCCAAGGGCGACCCGGGCGAGGTGATGATCCGGCTCTATCCTGACGTCGACCGCGACGCCACCCGCGCCTGTTTCGTGATGGAGGATCACCCCGGCATCTTTGCCCGCATCGTCGGCGCGCTGGCGCTGGTCGGGGCGAATGTGGTGGACGCGCGCTCCTACACCACCAAGGACGGCTATGTGACGGACGCGTTCTGGATCCAGGACAGCGAGGGCCATCCCTTCGACCCGATGCGCCTGCACCGGCTCAAGCAGATGATCGAGAAGACGCTCAAGGGCGAGGTGATCGCCCGCGATGCGCTGAAATCCCGCGACAAGATCAAGAAGCGCGAGCGCGCCTTCAAGGTGCCCACCCATATCACCTTCGACAACGAAGGCTCGGAGATCTACACCATCATCGAGGTCGACACCCGCGACCGCCCGGGCCTGCTCTATGATCTGGCGCGCACCCTGGCCGCCGCCAATGTCTATATTGCCAATGCGGTGATTGCGACCTATGGCGAACAGGTGGTGGATGCCTTCTATGTCAAAGACATGTTCGGCTTGAAATACTATTCGGCGTCCAAGCAGCGGACGCTGGACAAGAAGCTGCGCGAGGCGATTGCCGAGGGCGCAAAGCGGGCGGATATATGAAGCCAATCAGATTGCTTTCGGGGTTCCTGACCGTCGGGTTCTGGACGCTGGCCAGCCGCGTGCTCGGCTTTGCGCGCGAGATCCTGATCGCCGCCTTCATCGGGCCGGGGCCGGTGCTGGACGCCTTTATCGTGGCCTTCCGCCTGCCCAATATGTTCCGCCGGTTTTTTGCCGAGGGCGCCTTTAACGCGGCCTTTGTCCCGGCATTCTCCAAACGCTACGAAGCTGGCGAAGACGCCACCGCCTATGCGCAGCAGGCCTTCAACCTGCTGGCTGCCGCGGTGCTGGCGCTGGTGGGCCTGGGCATGGTGTTCATGCCGGGGCTGGTCTGGCTGACGGCCGGCGGTTTTGTCGGCGATGCGCGGTTCGATATGGCGGTGGGTTTCGGCCATATCGTCTTTCCCTACATCCTGTTCATGTCGCTGGCGGCGCTGTTTTCCGGGGTACTGAACGCCACCGGGCGCTTTGCCGCCGCCGCCGCCGCGCCGGTACTGCTCAACATCTTCACCTGCGCGGCCATGACCGCAGGCGCGCTCTTGGGCGGCGAGGTGGTCACCTGGCTGGTCTGGACCATTCCGGCGGCCGGCGTTGCCCAGCTGGCGCTGGTCTGGGCCGCTGCTGACAGGGCCGGGATCCGCCTGCGCCCCGGCCTGCCCCGCTGGAACAGCGAAATGCGCAATCTGGTCCGGGTTGCCGTGCCTGCCGCGCTGGCGATGGGAGTCACCCAGATCAACCTTGTGGTTGGGCAGTATGTGGCCTCCGACATCGAAAAGGCCGCCAGCTGGCTGTTCATCGCGGACCGCCTGTATCAGCTGCCGCTCGGGGTGGTGGGCATTGCCGTCGGCATCGTGCTGCTGCCCGCCCTGTCGCGCCGCCTGCGGGCCGGCGACGGCGCAGGCTCGCAGGACGCCCTCTCGCGCGCCGGGGAGTTCTCGCTGCTGCTGGCGGTGCCCTCCGCCGTTGCCTTCATCACGGTGCCGCTGCCGCTGGTTTCGGTCCTCTATGAGCGCGGCGCCACCGGTCCCGAAGACGTCGCCGCCATCGCCATCGCCGTTGCCATCTATGGCGCGGGCCTGCCCGCCTTCATGCTGCAAAAGGTGCTGCAGCCGCTTTACTTCGCGCGCGAGGACACCCGGACCCCGTTCCACTATGCGATGGTGGCGATGGCGGTGAACGCCGCGCTTGCCTTCGGCCTCAAGCCGGTGCTGGGCTGGATCGCCCCCGCCATTGCCGCCTCTGCCGCAGGCTGGGCGATGGTGGCGCTCTTGGCGCTCGGCGCCCGCAGCATGGGGGAGGAAGCCCGGTTCGATGCCCGCTTCCGCCGCCGCGCCTGGCGCATCCTGGCGGCCTCTGCCGTGATGGGCGCGGTGCTGTTCACGGTGGCGCAGACCGCGGGCTGGCTGTTTACGCTGGAGTACTGGCGCTACCTGTCCCTGCTGGGGCTGGTGGTGCTGGGCGGCGTGGTCTACTTCGCTGCGGGCCAGGCCCTCGGCGCCTTCCGGCTGTCGGAGTTCCGCAGCGCCCTCAGCCGCCGGAGACAGGCATGAGCCGCCTGTCCTGCGCCGCCGGCACCGTGCTGTTCCGCCCGGGGCAGGACTGCCCCGGCTTTGTCCGCCTCACCGCCGGCCGCATCAAGGTCACCCTGACCGCCGCCAACGGGCGCGAGGTCGTGCTGTACCGCGTCGGACCGGGCGATGTCTGCCTGCAGACCTTTGCCTGCCTCACCGACGGCCGCCCCTACGCGGCGGAGGGCGTCGCGGAAACCGCGCTGGAGGGCGAAATCATCCCGCACGCCGCCTTCCGAGAGGCGATGTCGCGGGACGGGGACTTCCGCAGCGAAGTCCTGACCGCCGTCGCCCGCCGTTTCGCCGATTACGAGCAGCTGGTCGAGGATGTCGCCCTCACCGGTTTTGACGCCCGCCTTGCCCGCGTGCTTCTGCGGCTGGCACAGGACAGCGGCGATCTCGCCATCACCCATGACGCGCTGGCTGCCGAAACCGCCTCAGGCCGCGCTTTCGTCACCCGCCGGCTGCGCGAATTCGCCCGCCTTGGCCTGGTGGAAACACAGCGCGGGCACCTTCGGATCCTGGACCGCGCCGGGCTGGAGCGGGTGGCTCAGGATGAAACCTGAGCTTTGGTGACACTGTCACCGACAGCCCCCCCTGCCGCGGTTTAAAATGGGCTCAGAAATTTCAACCTGAGTTCGAAAGGACCACGCAATGCCCCGTAACGAAGGCACCCTCGACCGTGCCCTGCGCATCCTTCTTGGCCTGATCCTGCTGTCGCTGGTGTTCATCGGCCCGCAAACCCTGTGGGGCCTCATCGGCCTGGTGCCGCTGGCGACCGGCATTATGGGCTACTGCCCGGTCTACCGGATCCTCGGCCTGAACACCTGCCCGCTGAAGAAACAGGGCTGACCCGTCCGGCCAGTCACACAATCACACCAGCGCCGTCAGGGGCAGTCCTGCCCCTGCAGCGCGCTGCCCGGCCCAACGGCTGGCGGTGCCCCGCCAGGGGCGCGGGCAGCGGGCGGGAGCGCGCCGCTTCAATCGTGGCGGATCCGGTTGCGGATCCGCGCCCAGCCGCCCGGCGCCAGGAAGAACGACAGGCCGAACCCGGTGGCAAAGCCTGCCAGATCCGCCACCCAGTCCTTCTGGCCGCCAAACAGCAGTCCGAACAGCAGCTGCGCGCCCATCAGGAAGGCAATCAGCGTGAACGCCCGGCTCTGCTGCGCCCCGACCGAGGCCAGCGAACGCCACAGCAAAAAGGTGAACGCCCCGATCAGCCCGTAAACCGCCGGAAACCCGCCGATCAGGGGCTGGCCGCCGCTGACCAGCAACGCATAGCCCAGCGCGCCGCCGGCGCCGGACAGGATGAAGATGACCACCATCGCCAGATCGCCCATCACCTCGCCCACCATCTTGCCCATCGCCAGCACAAAGACGCAGACAAACAGCGCGTGGGTAAAAGCGCCATGCACGAAAGTGTAGGTCGCAAACCGCTTCAGATGCTCCGGCAGCCAGCGGCCGCTGTCCTGCATCCACCAGAAGATCTCGCTGGAGAACGCATAGGACTGGATCGCCTCCAGCCGCCAGCCGATCGCCTCCGGCCCGCCCAGGATGCCGCGCGCGCCCAGCGAAAACACGGCCTCGATCCCGATGATGATCAGGACCAGCGCCACCACCGCGGCGGGCAGAGGGTTGAGGGGGGCGTTGTGGGGCTGGCTGCTCATCCGGACTCCTTGCGGCACGGAATCCCCCGCGCCTGTTGACCTATCCTGGCCCCATGGGTAAGCGACGATGGTGCATAATTCCAGACGGGAGTTTCCGGCCATGAGCGAAACCAGCTTCACCCCGCGCGTCTTTTCGGGGATCCAGCCTTCGGGCAACCTGCATCTGGGGAATTACCTCGGTGCGCTGAAGCGCTTCGTCGACTGGCAGGCCAAGGATATTGAGACCATCTACTGCATGGTCGACCTGCATGCGATCACTGTCTGGCAGGATCCCGCGGACCTGAAGAAATCCACCCGCGAGCTTTGCGCGGGCTTCATCGCCGCCGGCATCGACCCGGAAGAATCAATCCTGATCAACCAGTCCCAGGTGCCGGAACATGCGCAGCTGGCGTGGATCTTCAACTGCGTCGCCCGTATGGGCTGGATGCAGCGGATGACCCAGTGGAAGGACAAGGCCGGCAAGAACCAGCAGAACGCCTCGCTGGGCCTGTTTGCCTACCCGGCGCTGATGGCGGCGGACATTCTGGTCTACCACGCCACCCATGTGCCGGTGGGCGAGGACCAAAAGCAGCACCTGGAGCTGACCCGCGATATCGCGATCAAGTTCAACCACGACTTCGGCGTCGATTTCTTCCCGGAGACCGAGCCGGTGATCGAAGGCGCGGCCACCCGCGTCATGTCCCTGCGCGACGGCTCCAAGAAGATGTCGAAATCGGACCCCTCCGACGCCTCCCGCATCAACCTGACCGATGACGCCGACGCCATCGCCAAAAAGATCCGCAAGGCCAAGACCGACCCTGATGCCCTGCCCTCCGAGGTTGAGGGGCTTGAGGGGCGGCCCGAGGCGCGCAATCTGGTCAATATCTACGCCGCGCTGAACGAGCAAACCGTGGAACAGGTGCTGGCGGATGCCGGCGGCAGGCAGTTCTCGGAATTCAAGCCGATGCTGGCGGATCTGGCCGTCTCCAAACTGGCGCCGATCTCGACCGAGATGGCGCGGCTGATGCAGAACCAGGACGAAATCGACAAGATCCTGTCCCGCGGCTCGCAGCGCGCGCGCGAGATCACCGCGCCGATCCTGCGCAAGACCTATGACATTGTCGGCATGGTTCCGCCCGTCAGCCTCTGACGCGCCGCGCAGCTGGCGGAAAACGGCCAAAGTCCAGCCGCCCCTCCCGGGGCGGCTTCTTTTTTGCCGGAACGGCGGGAAACTTTTCCTGCCCTCAGCGGTTACCCCCCTACGGCCCTGTGCCGGAACAAGGAAGGAACCGCAATGAAACCGGGAATTTTCAAATCGACCACGGCGCTGGCAGTGATGGTCTCGCTGGCAGCCCCGCTGCCCGCCCTGTCGCAGGACAAGGGCAACAAGCGCTTCGACCTCACCCAGATGACCAGCGCCGAAATCGGCGACCTGGTCGACCGCTGCAGGAAACGCGCCGAGCGGCACCAGAAGAAGCTGGCCGCCGGCGGGGAAGTTCAGGAAAAATCCGGCCGGATCGCCAAGTTCTGCCAGGCCTACGGCACTGGCGCCTTTGACGCGGAGCTGCCGGGCGAGCTGCAATCCGCCACCGTGCTGGCCAGCGTCGCGGACATGACTGCCGAAGCCGAGGCCGCGGCGGCTGTTGAAGCTGAGGCCGGCGCGGACGCGCAGGTTGAAAGCGGTGCAGACCCCCAGCAGCAGGCGGACGGCACCGAACCGGCCCAGGCCGAAACCGCAGCGGAGGCCGCTGCTGACGCGAACGCCGAAGCAGAGGCTGCCGCAGAGGCAGAGGCCGCCGCGGAGGCACAGGCTGCCGCGGAGGCTCAGGCCGCCGCAGAGGCACAGGCTGCCGCCGAAGCTGAGGCTGCTGCCGAATCCGCAGCCGCTCAGGAAGCCGCAGAAGCCGCAGCCCTGGCAGAGGCTCTGGAGCAGGAGGCCGAAGCTCAGGCCGCCGCTCAGGAAGCGCAGGCCGAAGCACAGGACGAGCAGGCCGAGGCCCAGGCTGAGCAGCAGACCGAAGCTGAAGCCGGTCAGCAGGACGCCGCCCAGGCTGAGCAGGAGACCGAAGCGCAAGAGGATCAGCCGGCAGAGAATACAACCGCTGAAGACACCGCAACCAGCGCCGAAGCCATTGCCGCCGATCTGGCCCGGTCGCAGGGCGATGCAGGCGAGACCCCCGACAATCCGGAACTGGTAGAGATGGACAGCCAGGCCCAGGCTGACGCCCAGGCCGAAGCCGAGACGGAAACCGCAGCCGCCGCAGCCGCCGCCGCAGAAGGCAGCGAAGGCGACGCTCAAGTGACCGAAGAAACGGTCACCGAGGAAACCGTGCGCAGCTCGGACGAGGAATTCGAAACCGAAGTCGGCGCGGACACCCAGGCCGCGGCAGAAGCTGCTGCCCCGCAGGCCAATGCCGCCCCGCAAGACGATGACAGCGGCCTGTCCAACTCGCAGCGCAACGCCCTGCTTGGCCTTGGCGCCCTGGCCATCGGGACACTGCTCAACAACGGCGGCAAGGTCGTGTCCAACTCCGGCGACCGCGCCGTCGTGGAACAGGACGGCCAGTACCGCATCCTGAAAGACGACGATGTGCTGCTGCGCCAGCCGGGCTCGAACGTGACCACCTACCGGTTCCAGGACGGCTCCACCCGCACCGTGGTGACCCGCGAGAACGGGGTTGAGGTGGAAACCATCCGCTCCGCCGAGGGCCGGGTGCTGCGCCGCACGCGCATCCTGCCGGACGGCCGCAGCGTGGTGCTGTTCGACGACACCCAAAAGGCCGAAAAGGTCGTTGTGAACGAGCTGCCGCAGGTTCAGGACAACCGCCGCGCCTTCTCCAGCACCGGTGCCGTGTCGGCACAGGACCTGGCCGCAGCGCTGGCCGCGCAGGACGCTCCGCAAATCGACCGCCGCTTCTCGCTGGTGCAGGTCCGCAACATCGACGCGGTGCGCCGCCTGGTGCCTGTGATCAACGTGGACTCGGTCAATTTCGACACCGGCTCAGCAGTGATCCGCCCGCAGGAGGCCGAAGAGCTGGCCGCCCTGGGCAACGCGCTGCGCGACCTGATCGAGCGCAACCCGGGCGAGGTGTTCCTGATCGAAGGCCACACCGATGCGGTGGGCGCAGCGACCTATAACCTGGCGCTGTCCGACCGCCGTGCGGAAACCGTGGCGCTGGCGCTGACTGAGTACTTCGATGTGCCGCCGGAAAACATGGTGGTGCAGGGCTATGGCGAAAGCGACCTGGCCGTCAGCACGCTGGACGCCGAGCGCGCCAACCGCCGCGTCGCCGTGCGCCGCATCACCCCGCTTCTGGGCAGCGAAAGCTGATCCGCAAGCCTGAACAGCTGCACCCGGCGGGCCTGCCCCGCCGGGTGCTTTTCACATCTATTCCGCCGGTGTTCGGGGCCGGGACAGCAGCCCGTATTTCAGCGCAAACGCCCTGAACGAGAACCGGCGCCTGCCGGTTTTTGCGTGAGTCTTCCCGCCCAGGGTGCGGTCGAACTCATACATGCCGATGGCGCGCTCGGCGCAGCCGCAGGCCTCGCCCAGACCGACCTTCTTGTAATAGAAACTCTCGAAGCTCTCAGGTTTCTGCATCACATCCTCCCTTGGCGGAGAAAGCTAGTGCGAAACAGCAGAACCGCAAAAGCGCCGCTACAGCCCCTTGACGCCATGCAGGGTCAGATCCGCAACCAGCCGGGCGTAATCCTCCCGCGCCTTGGAGCCGGCGCCGGTATTCCACATGTAATACCAGTTCAGCATCCCGAAGACCGACATGGTGGCGCCGCGCAGCTTGGCGCTGTCGCCGTCAAAGATCTCGGGCGCCACCGCCAGCAGCGCATCACTCATGAACTGGACCATCTCGCGCTGATAGCCGCGCAGATGCTTCTGCTGGTCCTCGGGCAACGACCCCATTGCGCCCAGCTGCACCTGATGCTCATGGTCCGCGCCTTGGTAAGCCAGCAGAATTTCCGAGACGATGCGGCGCAGCCGCTCCTGCGGGCCATAGCCGTCCAGCTCTACCTCGCAGACCCGGTCGCGCAGGTCGCTGAGGTAGGTGTCAAGGAGGCCGAAGAGAACGGCATCCTTGCTGTCATAGTAATGGTAGATGTTCGCCTTGGAGATCCCGCACTCCCGCGCCAGCTGGGTCATCGACGCGCGGTCATAGCCTGCTTCCGCAAACACTTTGGCTGCGGACTTCAGGATCTGCGCGCGTTTCTGATCATGGTCTTTTGCGATCGTGCGGGCCAAGGCTCACTCTCCCGGGTCAGGACTTGCTGCGGTTGTCGACAACGCGCTTGGCCTTGCCCTGGCTGCGCTCGACGGATCCGGGGTCGCCTACAATGATCTCGGTGGAAACGCCAACCATATCCTTGATCCGCTTGGTCAGCATCCGCGCCGCCGCGGTCTTGCTCAGCTCATCCGTGGCATCCGGGTTGGCCTCCACATAGACCCGCATCGCGTCCATGCGGCCGGATTTATAGAGCTCGATCTGGTAATGCGGCGCCAGCCCGCCGGTCGCCATCAGCTGCTCCTCCACCTGGCTGGGGAAGACGTTGACGCCGCGCAGGATGATCATGTCGTCGCTGCGGCCGGTGATCTTCTCCATCCGCCGCATCGTGCGCGCGGTGCCCGGCAGCAGCCGGGTCAGGTCGCGGGTGCGGTAGCGGATCATCGGCAGGCCTTCCTTGGTCAGCGTGGTGAACACCAGCTCACCCATCTCGCCATCCGGCAGCACCTCGCCGGTCGCCGGGTCGATGATTTCCGGCAGGAAGTGGTCCTCCCAGATGACCGGGCCGTCCTTGGTCTCGACGCATTCATTGGCGACACCCGGCCCCATGATTTCGCTGAGGCCGTAGATATCGACCGCGTGCATATCAAACGCTTCCTCAACCTCCCTGCGCATCGCATCGGTCCAGGGTTCGGCTCCGAACACACCCACCTTGAGCGAGCACTCGCGCGGGTCCATGCCGACCTTGTGATACTGCTCCAGAATGTTGAGCATGTAAGAGGGCGTCACCATGATGCCGTCGGGTTTGAAGTCGGTGATCAGCCCGACCTGCTTTTCGGTCTGGCCGCCCGACATCGGAACGACAGTGGCGCCCAGCCGTTCGATCCCGTAATGCGCGCCCAGGCCGCCGGTGAACAGGCCGTAGCCATAGGCGTTATGCACCATGTCGCCCTTGCGCAGGCCGGAGGCACGCAAGCTGCGCGCCACCAGATCCGCCCAGTTGCTGATATCATTGGCGGTATAGCCGACCACGGTCGGCTTGCCTGTGGTGCCGGAGGACGCATGCAGGCGCATGATCTCACTGCGCGGCACCGCAAACAGGCCGAACGGGTAATTGTCGCGCAGGTCGTTCTTGTAGGTGAAGGGGAACTTGGCCAGGTCCTTCAGCTCCTGCAGGTCGTCCGGATGCACGCCCGCCTCGTCGAAGCGCTGCTTGTACATCGCCACGTTGTCATAGGCATGGCGCACCGACCATTTCAGCCGCTCCAGCTGCAGGTTTCGGATTTCGTCGATCGAGGCGATCTCGATCGGGTCAAGATCGCTCTTGTTCGGGGTCAGGTCTTCCATGGCGTCCTCCACACCTATTCGTCAAACAACTGGCCTTTGACCGCCCGGGAAAAGCCCCGGAACTCGGCGATCTGCTGGCCGTCCTGGTTGGTCACTGTCACGTCATAGATGCCGCTGCGCCCGGTCAGGGAAATCTCGCGCGCCGTGGCGATCAGCGTGTCGCCCAGCCGTCCCGGCGCGGTGAAGCTGATCACGTTGTGCTGCGCCACCGTCGACTGGTTGCGGCTGTTACAGGCAAAGGCGAAGGCGCTGTCAGCCAGCATAAAGGTCACACCGCCGTGGCAGATGCCGTGGCCGTTGCAATGGTGCCGGGCGATGGTCAGCTCCAGCGTCGCCTCGCCCTCGTCCACATGGGTGATCTCCATCCCCGCCCATTTGGACGCATGGTCTTCGGCCCACATGGCGGCGGCGGATTTCTCGGCGCGTTCTTTCGGGGTCATGGTCATTTGCCCTTGAACACGGGCGCGCGCTTTTCCAGGAAGCTGGCGACGCCTTCCGCATAATCGGCGCTTTCGCCGCAGGTCTTCATCGCGTCCGCCTCGATCTCCAGCTGATCGGACAGCGTGTTGACCGCCGCCGCCTGAATGCACTGTTTGGTCAGGCCCAGGCCCAGCGTCGGGCCATTTGCGAATTTTTCCGCCATCGCGCGGGCCTCGGCCAGCAGCTCGGCATCCGGCAGCGCCTTCCAGATCAGGCCCCAGTCCTCGGCCTTCTTCGCAGGCAGCGGCTCAGCGGTCAGCGCCAGCCCCTTGGCGCGCGCCTCGCCCAAGAGCCGCGGCAGATGCCAGCTGCCGCCGGTGTCCGGGATCAGCCCGACCTTGGAAAACGACTGGATGAACTTGGCGCTCTCAGCGGCCAGAACCACGTCGCAGGCCAGCGCCAGATTGGCTCCTGCCCCGGCCGCCACGCCATTCACTGCGCAGATCACCGGGAAGTCCAGTTCACGGATCAGCCGCACCAGCGGCGCATAGAACTTGCGCACGGTCTGGCTCAGGTCCGGCGGCCCGTCCATCTTGCGCGGGTCGCGGTCGCCCAGGTCCTGGCCGGCACAAAAGCCGCGCCCGGCGCCGGTCAGCAGCACCGCCCGGGCACCGCCGTCACGCGCGGCCTCAAGTGCTGCGCGCAAGGCATTGTGCATTTCTTCGTTGAAACTGTTCAGCCGGTCCGGACGGTTCAGGGTGATCTCCACCCAGGTTCCGTGATCCTCCACCAGAATCGTATCGCTCATCGCTCCCTCACCCTCTCAGCGGCGCATTGACAAATTCCTTGCATAAACCGACCGGACGGTCAATATATCTCAGCATCGGATTCCAGCCAGCCGGCCCCCTGCCGGCCTGACGAAAAGGACACCATCATGAGCCTTCTAGAGATTTCCAGCTTTGCAGCGGGTCAATGGGTCGCACCGGGCGCGGGCGCCCGCAACATCGCCAGCGCCATCACCGGCGAGGTGATCGCCAGCGCCGGCAATGACGCGCTCGACGTGCAGGCGATGCTCGACTACGCCCGTACGGTGGGCGGCCCCGCCCTGCGCAAGCTGACCTTCCACGACCGCGCCCGGATGCTGAAGGCGCTGGCAGGCCACCTGAACCAGCACAAACAGGCGCTCTACGATCTGAGCTTCAACACCGGGGCCACCCAGTCCGATCACATGATCGACATCGACGGCGGCATCGGCACCATGTTCGTCTTCGCCTCCAAGGGCCGCCGCGAGATGCCGGACGCCCATGTCTACCTCGACGGCGATGTGGAGCAGCTCAGCCGCAACGGCACCTTCCTGGGCCAGCACATCTGCACCCCGCTACGCGGCGTTGCGGTGCATATCAACGCCTTCAACTTCCCGGTCTGGGGGATGCTGGAAAAACTCGCCCCCACCCTGCTGGCAGGCGTCCCGGCCATCGTGAAACCAGCCACCAACAGCTGCTATGTGACGGAGCTGGCCGTGAAACTGATGCTCGACAGCGGCATCCTGCCCGAAGGCGCGCTGCAACTGGTTTCCGGTGGCCTCGGCGACATGCTGGACCATCTGACCATGCAGGACGTGGTCAGCTTCACCGGCTCCGCCAACACCGCGCTGAAACTGCGCGCGAACCCGGTGATCCTGGAAAACTCGGTCCGCTTCGTGGCCGAACAGGACAGCCTCAACGCCTCGATCCTGGGCCCGGACGCGCAGCCCGGCACGCCGGAATTCGACCTGTTCGTCAAGGAGGTCAGCCGCGAGATGACCACCAAGGCGGGCCAGAAATGCACCGCCATCCGCCGCATCATCGCGCCGCAAGCGCAGGTGGACGCGGTGATCGAGGCCCTGTCCGCCCGCCTGGCAAAAACCCAGATCGGCGACCCGCGCCTGGAAACCACCCGCATGGGCGCGCTGGTCTCCAACAGCCAGAAACACGACGTGCTGGAAAAGGCCGCGATCATCGGCCAGGAGGCAGAGCGTGTCTTTGGCGACCCGGACAACTTCTCCGTCGATGGTGCAGACGCCGACAAAGGCGCCTTTGTGCCGCCGATGCTGTTCCACTGCGCCGACCCGGACAACGCCCAGCGGGTACACGACACAGAGGCCTTCGGCCCCGTCTCCACCATCATGGGTTACCGCGATCTGGACCACGCCATTGATCTGGCCAACCGCGGCCAGGGCTCGCTGGTGGCCTCGGTCATCACCCATGACTCTGCTGTCGCCCGCGACGTCGCCATCGGCGCCGGCGCCTACCACGGCCGCCTCTACTTCAACAACCGCGACTCGATGAAGGAATCGACCGGCCACGGCTCTCCCCTGCCCCATATGGTGCACGGCGGCCCGGGCCGTGCCGGCGGCGGCGAGGAGATGGGCGGCGTGCGCGGCGTCAAACACTACATGCAGCGCACCGCCATCCAGGGCTCGCCCGACATCCTGTCCGCGATCGGCGAAAAATGGGTCCCCGGCGGCACTGAAGTCAAAGGCCCCGCACACCCCTTCACCCGCAAGTTCGGCGAGCTGGCGATTGGCGAGACCCTGCACACCGCGCCGCGCACCGTGACGCTGGAGGATATCGAGACCTTCGCCCATTTCACCGGCGACACCTTCTATGCCCACATGGACGAGGAAGCCGCCAAGCGGAACCCGTTCTTCCCGGGCCGCGTGGCGCATGGCTACCTGCTGCTGTCCTTCGCCGCGGGCATGTTCGTGCAGCCGGACGAGGGCCCGGTTCTGGCCAATACCGGCCTCGACTCCCTGCGCTTCATGAAGCCGGTTTCGGCGGGCGACAGCATCAAGGTGCGCCTCACCGTCAAGAAGAAGACCCCGCGCAACGAGGAATACGGCGAGGTGCGCTGGCACGTGACCCTCACCAACCAGGACGATGAGATTGCGGCAGAGTATGAGCTGCTGACGATGAACGCTTATTGAGACTGGCAAAAGCGGCACGCAGCCCCGCTGCTGCCAACCGCCCGGACTGGCCTTACCGGTCCGGGCGAACTATATTTATCCCTATGAACGAACAGCATAACCCTTGGTTCGACACCACCGTCCAGCAGCTGAACGACCCGCAGAACCAGCGGGTCTGGTCGGTGATCGTATCGCTGTTCGGCGATCTCGCGCAGGACAAGGGTGCCCGCATCAGCGGCAGCGCCCTGACCCGCATCATCACCCCGATGGGAATCAAGCCCGAGGCGATCCGCGTGGCGCTGCACCGGCTGCGCAAGGACGGCTGGATCGAAAGCGCCCGCGCGGGCCGCGCCTCGGTCCACTACCTGACCGAATACGGCCGCAACCAGTCCGCCGCGGTCACCCCCCGGATCTACGAGCGCCGCGCCGCCGCCCCCGGCGACTGGCACCTGCTGATCGCCGAAGACGGCGCCGGGCAGGCAACCCTGGACGACGTGCTGCTGCTGTCCAATTACGTCGCCGTGAACCGCACCACCGCGCTTGGCCACGGGCCGATGCCGCGCAACCTGGACGACCTGCTGGCGGCCGGCGTCAACAGCATGCGTGTGCCCTGCTGGCTCAAGGCCCGGCTGTTTCCAGAGCACCTGCAGGACGCCTGCGCCACGCTGCAGCGCGACCTGCAGCAGATCGCTGCGCCGCCTGCGGGCCTGACGCCCGCGCAGACCGGAACCCTGCGCACGCTAATCGTGCACCGCTGGCGCCGCGTGGTGCTGCGCCACCCGGACCTGCCGCCCAGCTTCCACCCCGAGGACTGGACCGGAGAAACCTGCCGCGCCCTTGTGTTCCAGCTGCTCGACCGCCTGCCGCGGCCGGAGCTGTCCGCGCTGGACACCCAAGCCGACTGACCCCCGGCCGCGCAACAATCCGATCGCACCGCAGCACGGCCCCCGCAGAGGCCCGCTAGGGTGGAGGCAAGTCCCTGTATTCGTGCCACTTTTCACTCTCGCCAGAAAAAATCAGGAAGAATCTGCATTTCCCGGTCTTTTCTGCTTGACCCCACCGGCGGCATTCCTTAAATCGCGTCCACACGGCGAGCGGCGGAGTAGCTCAGTTGGTTAGAGCAGCGGAATCATAATCCGCGTGTCGGGGGTTCAAGTCCCTCCTCCGCTACCAATTTTCCACGTAACATCTTGAATTTACTCGGAAAAGCTTAGGGATGCTTCCCTTCTTCCCACTTTCTACCCCTCACTGAGCGCCTAAAGAGCCGGGCGGTTTTGTCGCAGTTTACCCACCCTTTTGAGGCGTCGCACCCGGTGCGAAACCGGGAAGCAGCGCAATCAATATGAGCGACTGACACCACACATGGCAGGTGCACAGAGTGGAGCGCAGAGCGCGAGCCAAGGAGAAGCCCGCTGAGCGGCCAAACGCCTCAACAGCGCCCCCATGTGCCCCTAACCAGCGAAGCGCCCGCCAGCGGCGCTCTCAGCGCCTCTCAGGAGTCCACCAGCATGCGAGAGTAAGGTGCAGTACGGGGCCGCTCGCTCAAGAGCAGCAGGTGGATGGCACTGAAAGATACAGACTCAAGAGTGATCCTGTAACAAGGCAAGCTAGCCGCTTCAGCGGCGGCGCTTGCCATTCATTACAGCTTCTCTAGTGACACTATTAACTTCTTATCTGAGGTAATAACTAGAGTATCTGTAATGTATATTAGTTATGAGAAGTCTCAGAAAAGGTAAAAAGGTCACTTCCTAGAGCTTCCTGCATCTTAGGATGGTCAAAGTAAAAGCGTTGCGCGGCTACGTGAGGAAACCTGCGAAGGAAGCTCATCCTCGGCTTTTTCCACGTCCACCACTCACCCCGTTGTTTGACGTCGTTCCACCGTCGAAATTGCCCGATATCCACATCCTGTAGCAGCCAGGCTGTGCGCAGCGTGTGATTTGCAATCGCGTCGCTCACAACAACCTCGACACCTGCCTCTCGAAGTAACCAAGCCGCCTCTAACTCCAATTTCACAGCGTCCATGAATGCAGGCCAGCCCTTGAGAGTGTAGTTGAAAATCTTAACCTGCCACCCTTCAGGCCAAGTCTCAGCCAAGCCCCTGATCAGGCCCCAATCTCCCCGCGGTGTCACTTTCCACTTCTCTGGCTCCTCTAAGGTGGCCATGTGCTCCCGATAGGCTTTAGCCATAACGTTTGCAGTCAGCTTGAGCTTCGCCTCTTGTGGATCAAGCTCCCCACCCACTCGCAGTAGCACAACTTTTTCCTTCCCCCAGCCACGGCCTTGCGAGAGGATTGGAGGCTCCTTGATGAGCCGCTTGAGGGAACTCAACGATAATCCTGCCATTTCTGCCCACTCAGTCAGGGGCAAGGCGGGCGCCCACGTTTGCCCCTTCCAGTCATGGCCGTCCGTCTCCATCCTCGAAAGCAGCAAGCCACACAGCTTGTCATGCTTTTCTTGGAAGTCCTTGCGCCGCTTCGGGCGCCCGTCACCATTGCCTTCGCATTGCCTGTTCGACATACTGATGTTCCTCTTGGAGGCTGGGTCTTAGACCTGCCTCTTAGCCACGGGTATTGAGAGTTCCTGTGCTGAGTTGACCCCTGCCGTTGCCGCGGTGGGGGTTATTCATTTAGAAGTCATCTTCAGCTTTCTGACGGCTTAGCCCCCCGCATCAGGCGCAGCTCACTAGCCTCAACGTTGTGGGCCTCTGTGTTCGCCGCCGTGCGGTACTCATAGCTTTTGTGAACCCTGCGCCGCTCAATCAGTTTCTTTTCTACCAGCACCCTGATTGCCGCACTTACGGTATTCACGGAAACGCTGCACATTTCCGCCAAGGCCCGCTGCTCAACAGGCACCCAACGAGTGCCTTCAGAAACTGAATTGAGCAGCAACCAAACCCTGTGTTCCAAAGCTGTTGTTAGTTTGAGCAAGCGCATGTCAGCCCGCACTGCTGCCATGTACATTTCCTGCTCGGCCCGAAGTCCCTTCAACATCATGCATCCTCTTTTTTAGGGGGGACCACGTGTAGCAGAAAAGCAGCTCAATCGCAAATTTTCAGTGTGAGGATACGGGAAATAATCGTTGTGTACCAATAGGTTCACAAGCATCTGACTCGCTGGAGCCATTGACAGAGTAACGCTACCTGATAGAAATCTTAAGCCAAGTAATCGGTTGGCTTGGCAACCTTACAGCGTGGGTGCCCCTGCCGTTCCATTCGGCAGGGGTTCTTTTTTACCGGCGCTTGCGTTTGCGGACTGCTTTGCCCGCACCCGGTGCGGAAATCACACCGGCTTCGGACAACATCACGCGCAACAGAAGCCAAAGGGGCATTTGGTAGCCCTGCGCCAACTTCCCCAATGTGCGGACACCCGGATTTAGCTGCTGCCCGCGCTCATAGAATGCCAGTTGAGAGCTAGAAATATCCACGCGCCGCAGCACCTCCACCCGCTTCATGCAGCGCTCTTTCCTCCACTCCGCCAGCAGGCATTTCAGGTTCATAGGCACCTTCGGTTCCGGCTTATCCTTCAGCAGTTCTGCAAGTTCATCCTGAACGCCATAGGCCGCGGCCATTTCCAGCAAGAAGTCCTTTGTCATGGTTCATCACTCCTAACGCGCGGCGCGTCATTGGCCGTCCAGCGACGCACCTCCAGTTTGAAGCTGGCGGAAAGGCTATCCCGGCCCAAAGCCTCGTCCACCACCAGCCAAGTACCGTCTGTTGCCAGCACTGCCTCCGGCGCTTGTGACAGCGGCTCGCCGTAGAGTGTCAGAACCCCCTGAGCTGTTTTGCCGTCGGCTCCGGTCTCTTTCCATTCCAAAGCACCGGCCAAGGTTTCCAGCCAGTCAAACACAGTTGCCGTGTCTGACTTCGCAAGGCGCCGCTCCTCCTCCGTCAGGCCGGACAAATCAAGCGGCACCTTGTCCTTTCGATAGAGGCGGTATCTCTGCATCAACGGACTGTGTTTGGCGGCCCGCCGGAAAGCCTGCGCGATGTGGTCATTCATCGCCCCAGCCCACCAGTGACATAGCCTTGTCCACTGGCACGCCGGACTTAACCAGCGTGCCCACAGCCCGGGCACGCCCGGCAACATCAGCGCTCATCATCGACCCGCTGTCCATTTTGGAAACCCCCACCTTTGCCAGCTCAGGCAAAAGCTGCCGGGCCAGCGGCTCAATGGTCTGGAGGACAAAGAGCCGGTAAGCTTCCCGCATAGCCCCGGCGTTTCCGCTGGCAGTCACCAGCGCTGGCGGTATGCCCGCCGCCGCCAACAACCGCGCGTGCAAGCCATCCGCCGCCGGGTTCAAATCTGCCTTCTGTAAATCAGGGGTCAGCTCCACCCGCTTGAACTCATGCCCCCGCGGCTGGCCTGTATTTGTGGCAAAGTCCGCCTTGCTGCGGATAGCCGCCAAGGTACCCCCGCCCTTGAGCCCCCGCAGGGCCGCCGTCTGCTGCTCCTCCGGCACCACATCAGGGAACGGCAGCAAGCCACGCCCAGTCCATTCCAGCGCTCCCGATACCGCCCGCTCTATCTCCGCCATCAGCCGCGGGCTGGAGCCCATCATCTGAAATGGGCTGCGCCCCCGCCAAGGCTGCTCCGAAGAAGGGTTCACTACCAGCTTGAGCACTTCCCCTTCGATGGCACGCACGGTTTCCGTTTCCGCCGGGCGGGCGATGTGAAGATGATAGCGTCCCCGTCCAAGTTCGTCCCAGTAGGCGGCCCGGTGCAAGCTCAGGTCACTGCCATCAACACGGATGTGCCAGCAGCTTTCGCCACGCAAACACAGGTCCGACCCGATTGCAGCCAGCACGTCCGCCCGCAGCGGCCCAGCCTCCGGCGCCGGGTCCAACATAGAGAACCCGCGGGACCAAAAACCTGCACAGGTGGCAACCGTGGCACTGAGTGCGGCGCTGCCGTCAGAAAGGAGATTTGCTTGCCGCCCGGCCACATATTCCGCCGTAACCGAAGGAAACGCCGCCCGCTCCTCCCGCTCCAACTCACGTTTCTTGAAAGGCCACATCAGAACCGGACCTCCCCGGCCAGAAGCATTCCCGCACCAGATGCACGGAACAGCCCGGCCAGCGCCTCCCGGGTCAAGCTGCTGTCACCTGCATTGATCTGGCGGAACTCCCGCCGCACAGGGGTATGAATGAGCTGATACAGGGTCAGCGCCCGCACAGCCTCAATCACATGCGGCGCCGGTTCGCCCGGCTCTACTGTGCCGGTTTGCGTAAGCCTGTACCGGCCAGCATTCAGGCCGGTGACGACGCCAGCGTCAGGGATGTATGCCGCAGCTTCGGCAGCCCATGCGGAACCGTCCCAGCTCTCAACCGTGACTGCCGCAGGGAAGGGATAGCGGGGCCATTGAACCTCCCCGGGCTCCTCCAGCACCGCCACAGCCACAGAGGCGTTCACAGGCCAGTACAGGCGCCCTGTGAAGGTCTCAGCCAGCGCCCAAGAGGCCCCAATCATGGCCGTTGCCCTGTCATTGGCCACACCAGCCTCAAGAGCAACGCTTACAGCATCCGGCACAGTGGGCAGAGCCCCCCGCGTTTGGGAGAAATCGGTAATCATGGGAGGATGATCCTTTCAGTTCGCACCGGGTGCGCTGCGGTTTGCAGAGCCCGCAATTCCGCCTCGCTGTCGCCGTAGGCAGGCCGCGTCACCAGCGACAATTCATAGAGCACCAATTGCAGCAGCGTGCGGATGAACACAGAGGGGTTACCCGGTTCCGGGTCCAACCTTTCATTGTCCGGCACGGTCTCTTTCGGCGGCACCCGGAAGCCCGGCGAGATACCCGTGACCAACCCCGCGCCCAGCAGCGTAAGCGCATCCCGCACGTGGGTCACATCTTCAAGGCCGGGCTCAATGATGGCCTCAAACGTCAAAGCTTCGGCGGTATCCTTGAGCACCAGAGACCCCGCCTGCCGTGACGCCAAAGGCCGGTCGAAGCTGTGCCCGAATAACAGGTTCACCTCTGCATCCGGGTCGGTCAGCGTGAAGTCAAAGGCCCCCGGCATGATGCGTTCCTTGCGCACTTTGCCCCGGTCGCTCAGCACCGCCAAAGACCCATAGGGGAAACGGCCCGCAATCCGGGGGCGCTTACCCTCGCGGCGGACCTCCAAGCCCGCCGCTGGCCAGATCGCGCGCCGCTCCATTACGCGCGGTCCTGCACGCCAGTGAGTTTGAAGTAGTGCGTAGCCGTGCGCTGGATCAGCACATCAAGGAAGGCAAACATGGTCAGTGCCACCTTGCCTGTCTTGCTTTCGCTGTACGGGTCCACAATCAGTTCAGGGCTTCCCCACGTCGGCACATAGGCGTTGTTGCTGCCCGCACCGAAGTAGACAGTGGACGCCCCCTTGTCGGTGGCGTCACGTGCACCACGGGCCGACACCTGAGAGGACCACAGCATGCCGAAGCCCGCGGACTTCAAGCGGTCCAGCTCGGATACGGCGGTGCCGCTCACCAGCGTATCGGCAAGGGTCTGGTGCACGATGGGCGCCCCAGCAATCCGCACCTGCGCCGGGTCGCTCAGCTTGGCCGTTTCCTGAATTTCCGTGGCGCGCAGCAGGAACTCCGAAAAGCTGGCCACACCATCCAGCGCGGTTGTGCGCCCAGCGGTCAGCACGCTGTCAAAGCCTGCCGGTTGCTCATCGGCGCCCGTGCCTTGGAAAATGGCAAGGTCAATGCCCTCGCGCAGCACTTCGGACAGGTCACGCCGCAGAATGGACGGCAGCGCACTGTTCTGACGGATCGCCTGCCGGGTCAGCAGATAACGCCCCGTTGCCGTGTGCATGGCAGGGCTCTTGCTAGTGGTGCTGATCGCCTGTGCGTCCGCACCATTGCCCTCAGCCACCCACGAAAGGCCGGTGCCGCCAGTGATTTCCGGGAAGGTGGGGGTGCCCGTGACTTGCAAGACATTGACCCCGAAGCGGCCCGCCGCGGAGTTTTCAAAGAAGCGTTCAAGGGCGTTCATCACCGGGCGGCTTGCAAGCTCCTGCGATGTGCCGGCGGCTGCATCTGTGGCAACGTCTGCCCGCTGCTCCAGTGCTTCCCACGGAAAGCGGATACCCTTCTGCCCTTGGCCATGGCGCTGTTCAAGTTCTTGGCTCACTTCGGCCTCACGGCCTGCCAGCGGCTTGCCATCGACCTGTGCCGCGATGACCGCGCTCAGATCGAACGAACGGCATTCCCGGTCAAAATCATTGGCGGCTTTGTCCGGCTCTTTGATCTGTTCGCGCTCCGCATCTTCCACCAGCAGCGCCGCCCGCAGCTCCACCTCCGCATTCTGGTAGGCATCGGTCAGGCTGCGCAGTTCTGTGCGGCCGTCATCGCTGACTTCATCGGCCTTCTGAATTTCGGCCATGCGCTCGCGCCGTTTCGATTGCGCAAGCTGGATTTCTTGAGATTTCAGCATTTGGGGTTCCTTTTCCCATCGGAGATTTCAGGAATGCCCGCGGCGGCTATGAACTGCTCGCGCCCTCGGACGTTGGTGCGGCGCGGGGGCCTCGCCGCCAAAGTTCTCCCGGTATCTTCACCGGGCCCCCGCGCCTTACCCCGCCGTTCACCGTTGGTTTTGGTGGTGTGGCAGGATTGGCAAAGGTATTGCAGGTTACTGGGGTCATAGACGTGCAGCCCATGCACATCCTCTTGAGCGCGCGGCTGGATGTGATCGACCTCGCCGTGCATGCCCAGGTACGTGAAACAGTGCTCACAGCGGAAAGATGCGCGATGCGCCACAAAGGGGCGCACGCTGTCCCGCCATGTTGTGTTTTTCAGGGGGCGCGGGTTGTACCTCATAGGACCTCCACCACGTATTCAGGAACAACAGCCTCCCGGGCGCGCAGCATGGCGGAGCACGCCAGCACCAGACTGGAAGCAACATCAATTCGGGCGTGCAGGTGGCTCTTGGCCAATTGGCAAGCGCCGGTCGTGCTGACCTTCACGTCTGCCTCAGCAAGCGCAGCCTCCAGCAGAATGGACCGCTGCATTTGGACAGCCCCGGCAATGAACAGCTTGCGGGTTGCCCGAATGTCCTGATCGCCGTCTTTGGGACCTGTGCCGCGGTAGATGACTGGCCACGCCAACCGCGCCCGCGACAATGCAGTTTCAAATTCGTGCTGGCGGTATCGGTCACAGGAGACAGACGCGATTGGGTGATTGCCGATGCGGGCAATCAGTTCCGGCAGAAATTCTTGCAAGTCTGACACGCTGCCAGAGGTTTCAATCAGCTCACCCGCTTCCGCGCAGCGGTGCCATGTATCGCCCACTTGGTCACGCTTACCGCGGGCCAGCAGGTCAATATCCGCACCCGGAAAAGCCCCCAGCACCTTAAGCAAGCCGGAGTGTTCATAGGCGATGGTGGCAGCGGTCATGGAAGCACTGCCGCCCAGATCAATCCCGACGTGAACAGGCTCACCGGGAAGCGGCTGCAGTGCCTCCTTTTTGTAGGCCTTCCGCAGAGTGTCATAGTCCAGCAGCAATTCGCGCGATGGCGAAAGCGGCTTGTTCAAATGCCAAGCCTCAAACTCGGCCATGCTGCCGGACTGTTCTGCCTTCGCATAGGCATCTTCCATGAAACGGAATGGCTTGATCTTGCCAAGACCCGGGGTCGCCTTGTGCCAAATCTTAGGGTCGCTGGAGTCGTCGCCCTTTTCCGCGGCATAGAGCGTCACATGCGTGCGCTTGTCAGGCCGTTCTATCAGGTCGTTATAGCTGGGGCTGTCGCCGCGCGTGCCGGTCAGAATGAGCTGGCCATTGCGTGCGGAGAGAGCGTCAAAGAACCCGGTGATAAGCTCGCCTTGGTTCTTCCCAAGCAGGCCCGTTTCATCAATGACGGCTAGGTCAAGGTCCGCACCGTGACCCTGCGCCCGGGTACCAGTGCTCAGCCAGAGGGTACCCCCGTTAATGAACAGCACGCCCGGCTTGGGATCGCTCCGGCGGCGCATGTCATCTTCGCGGCCCGCAGTCTCCAGCAAGGCAGCCATGGCCTTGGCAATGTACAGGGCATGCTTTTCCGTGGGCGCTGCAATCGCCCCGTTAAACCCTTTGATGTGGATAGGGCTGTCCGAACACATCAGCCCCAGAATGAGCGCAGCCAGAAGCGTGGACTTACCCAGCTTGCGCGGGGTGGAGTAGATGCAAGTCCGCCATTTGGGGCCGTCCGGTTCCCGGGCAAGAAAGGCCCGAACAAACCGTAGCTGAAAGGGCTGCAGAATGAACGGCTCGCCCGCATTCATCCCCGCAGGGATTTTGAAGTTCTGAGAAAGCCAGAACGCAAAGCGTTGCTCCAGAGGAGCCCGCTTTCGTTTCCGCACCGGGTGCGCAAAGGGGTTCAATGCGTTCATGTCCGTAACCCACGAGAGACAGCAAGGCCCGCCTCCGCTCCGTATCTATCCTCCTCCCGTGAGGTGCCCGGCAGGGTTCCCTTGGGAGGTTTTGGCGTAGTATCACGGTATCATAATACCCCACATGAAGCACAAGTGGGGTTCGGGAAATACTACTTTTTGGCTTGCGCTTGGATGCTTCTCTACCGAAACTCCGCTGAACAACTGGGCCAACCTAGTTCGCAACTAGCTAGTGAGCAAAAATGACAGAGAATATACTGGGACAGAGGTTTTCACACACTTACCTAACTAAAGGCGCCCCTGAAAAAGACAGCAAGAAAGCACGTTTCAGACTTGCAAAGCTGTGCGAAAAGTCATGCCCACCACCTTCGTTTGGCAGGTATGGCGACGCTTTTGATTATAACAAAAATGCGCAGGATGCGATTGAACAGGAGTTAGGCATTTGTTTTTCAAGCGCTTCTCAGAGCGGGACTCTATTTCCACGGTGGGATTGGTACTTCAACAGAATAACCGTTCTGGAAATGCTCGACACAATCACAGTAGTCGGCAACTCGCTTCACAGACAATATATTCAGAGCAGCCGGCGCGAACTATTTATTTCAGGCGCCAGAAAGATACTTAAAGAAGAAAATCTAGCGTACGAGATTGACGGCAGCGGCAGCATTCACCCGCTAATTGATAGCGCATTCAGCTCAACGATGCAGTCAGCAATTGTTGCCCTCAATGAACCTAGGTATGCAGCAACTGCCCAAACCCTTGAACAAGTTGATAGCTGCCTCTTACAGGACCCACCGAACTACATCGGAGCAATCCGCGCAAGTTTCGGCGCATGCGAAAACTTGTTCAAGCTCATGTACAAAGTACTCAAGCTTGATGCGAGAGCGGCAGGCGACAAAATCGGGAAGGATCAACAGGCCTTCTACTCCGGGCACCCTGTACTGAATGCAGCCAGCGCCAAAACTTTGGAGGGATTTAAAGATTGGGTCAACGCGGCTCACAACTACCGCCACGAACAAGGTGTTGAAGAACCCAATCAGCCTACGGAGGAAGTAGCCATACTAATCATTTCCCAAGGGCTCTCGTACGTTCGCTGGCTGGCTCAAATAGACAAGAAAAAGCAGAACACCTAACAAACCTGCTGAAACGCATGCTGCGCCCACTGTGCTAGTTCGCTCCGGCGCTGTTCAAACAGATCGGAGCGGGCATAGGCATTGCGGACCTTGCTGCCGACGACATGAGCCAAGTTCAGTTCTGAAATCTCATCGGAGTGCGGGCTGTTCTCCTGAGCCCATGTCTTAAACGTGGTGCGGAAGCCATGTGTAGTGAAATCGGTGCGCCCCATACGTTTGTAGAGAGCTGCAAAAACCACGTCAGATTGCCGCTTACCCTGCGGGCTAGGAAAGATCAGATCGCCCTCCCTTTCTTCTGCACGTACTGCCTTGAGGATCGCTTGAGCCTGCGGTGACAAGGGAATGCGGTGCTCTCGCTTCATCTTCATCCGCTCCTTCGGCACGGTCCATACATCGCCTTCAATTTCATCCCAGCGGGCGCCGCGCGCTTCACCCGAGCGGGTGCCAGTCAAAATAAGGAACTCAAGGCAGCGGGCAGACATACCGCGGCGCTTCTTCAATTCGACCATGAATGCGGGCAGGTCCGGCCACGGCATGGCCTTCCGGTGTTCGACTTCCGGGCGCACGCTTGGCAGCGTGTCCTTGGATATGTCGCAGGGGTTCGGGCCGTGGTATTTCTCAGTGTCGATTGCATATGCAAACACCGCGCTCATGCGTTGTTTGACCCTCTGCGCGGTATCACGCTTTGAGTTCCAAATCGGCTTGAGCACTTCTAGCACATCCTGCTTCCCTAGGTAGGCAATTGGCCCGTCGCCCATTACGGGGAATACGTAGTTCTCAAGGCTGGCAATCCATTTGTCAGCGTGCTTCTGGCTTGTCCAAGAGGACCGGCGCATTTCAAAGACCTCAAGAGCCACATTCTTGAAGGTCTCTTGTACGTGGGTCTGCTGCCAGTTTTGCTTTGCACCTTCACGCTCAGCCTCAGCCTGCGCCAGAGGGTCCACACCCAAGTCAATCAGCTCTCGGATTTCACGTGCCCGCCCCCTAGCAAGTTCCAGAGGCAGCAAGCGGAGGGGACCCAGCCCCATGTCTCGCTGCGTACCATAGAGCCGGTACCGAACCGCCCAGCTCTTAGCGGGCGGCCTCTTTCCGCGTGGCTTCGAAACATTCAAATAAAGCCCGTTCCGAAACCCGTCGAAGTACCGGCCCGGCTTCTTGATGCGTTCGCAATCGCGCTGCGTGAGAAAGTCTTGGCTGTAACGCGGCATTTCCTTCCCCTCTTTTCCCCTCAAAAGGCAACTTTAAACCTCTGGGCACAGACGGCCCCAATCAGGGAAATCTCGTGAGAAACCGGAAATTTGTAAACCTTTCGGTACACTTACGGGACTCCTGACGAACGAAGCTACCCATGCAACTACCGAACTTCAAGTCCCTCCTCCGCTACCACCCTTCCCCAAAATCCGGAAAAACCAGCAACCGCCTGCAAGGCCTGCGCCCTGCGCTTGCTATCCGCGCGCAGCGGCTCCAGCCGCACGCTGAAGCTGGCTGGCTGGCACCTGCCTGACGCCCCCGGCGCACTCGCGGATGCTTCTGCCAGCGTGCAAACGGGCCCCGCTAAGGGCCCGCTGCCTGCCAGTGGCAATGCGGTTTCTATCCGCCAGTCCCGCTGCCGCTGATGCTTTCGGCCGAGGCCAGACCCGGCGCTTCCGACGCGCCGCCCAGCTTCTCGCGCACAGCGGCCTCGATCCTGCCGCCGGTCTCGCCGTCGATGTTGCGCCAGTAATCGAACGCCCGCTGCAGCACCTTCTCGCTGACACCGTCGCTCAGATGCCCGGCCACATTCGACACCAGCCGGTCGCGGGCGGCATCGTCCATCACCTCGCGCACCAGCGTGCCGGCCTGACTCCAGTCATCGTCGTCTTCCCGCAGCGTGTAGGCCTGGCGGACCATGCCGCCGTCCGTATGCCACAGGCCGGCCTCGGGGCCAGCGGGGGGCTTTGCTGCCGGCCCGCCATAGGAATTGGGCGCATAGACCGGATCCGCAACCTTCTGCGTGCGTCCCGCCCCGTCCTTGGAATAGCTGTAGACCGGGCATTGCGCCTTGTTCACCGGGATTTCCTTGTAGTTCACGCCCAGCCGCGCCCGGTGCGCGTCCGCGTAGGAAAAGCCCCGAGCCAGCAGCATCTTGTCCGGCGACAGCCCAACCCCCGGCACCATGTTGTTCGGCTCAAACGCCGCCTGTTCGATTTCCGTGTGGAAGTCGGTGGGGTTCCGGTCCAGCACCAGTTTCCCGACCTCGATCAGCGGATAATCCGCATGCGGCCAGACCTTGGTCAGATCGAACGGGTTAAGGCGGTAAGTCTTGGCATCCTCATAGGGCATGATCTGCCATTTTAGCGTCCAGCTGGGCGGGTTGCCGTCGCGGATCGCATTGAACAGATCGCGCCGGTGATAATCGCCGTCGCTGCCGGCCAGCTTGTCGGCCTCCTCCTGGCTCAGGTACGCGTTGCCATCCCCCTGATCGGTGTGGAAGTGGAACTTGACCCAGAACTTCTCCCCCTCGGCATTCACCAGCGAGTAGGTGTGGCTGGAATAGCCGTTCATCTCGCGCCAGCTCTTCGGGATGCCCCGGTCGCCCATCAGATAGGCCACCTGATGCGCGCTTTCCGGCGACAGGGTCCAGAAATCCCACTGCATGTCATGGTCGCGCAGGTCGTTGTCGGCGCGGCGTTTCTGGCTGCGGATGAAATGCTGGAACTTGAGCGGATCGCGGATGAAAAAGACGGGGGTATTGTTGCCCACCATGTCGAAATTGCCGTCCTCGGTGTACATTTTCACCGAGAAGCCGCGCGGATCGCGCCAGGTGTCGGGGCTGCCCCGCTCGCCGGCCACTGTCGAGAAGCGGACGAGGGCATCGCATTTCGCGCCGGGCTGAAAGATCTTGGCCTTGGTGTATTTCGACACGTCCTGCGTGGTCTCGAAATAGCCGAACGCGCCGCCGCCCTTGGCGTGGGGCTGGCGCTCCGGGATGCGCTCCCGGTTGAAGTTTGCCATCTGTTCGATCAGGTAATGATCGTTGAGCACAATCGGCCCGTCCGGCCCCACGGTCAGCGAATGCTCGTCGCTGTGAACGCGCTGGCCCGCATCGGTGGTGGTCGGGGGGGTGCCCTTGCTGTCGTTGGAGCTTGTCATTCCAGACCTCTCTTCAATCACTGTGGAAAAACGTGTCGCTGCAGCGGTAAGGTCCCTGGGCGCCGCCGCTCTCGCCCGGTGCGTTTTTGCCAGGAGCCGGCAGCTCCGGCTGCCTCAGCTGCCCTGCGGCGCGCCCAGCTTGTCGGCCTTCACCGCGCCGCGCTCGCCCATCGGCTCATCCGGGCCGACGGTTGTGTCATAGGTCGTCTGCGCCTCGACTTCGGCGTTGATCTCGGCCCCCAGCAGCACGATGAAGGCGGAAATCCACAGCCACATCAGCAGAACAACAACCCCGGCCAGCGCGCCGAAGCTTTCGTTGTAGGAACCGAAGTTGCCGACATAAAACGCAAACCCGGCAGAGCCTGCCAGCCACAGCACACAGGCGGCAGCCGCGCCGGGCGACGTCCACAATAGCTCGGGCTTGTCGCGCGAGGGGCCATAGCGGTAAAGCACCGCAAGCCCGGCCATGGTCATCACCAGCAGCACGCCCCAGGCCAGCAGCGTGCCCAGCGCTTCGGTCACGGGGCCTGCGTCAACCAGCGCGATAACAGACGGAACCGCCAGCGTCGCCAGCAAGCCCATCAGCAGCCCGGCAATCAGAAACAGCGTCAGAACAAGGGTAACAAAGGTCTTCATGAAGAACCCGCGCTTCTCCTCCTCGTCATAGGCCACGTTCATGCCTTCGATCAGGCTGTTCATGCCCTTGGAGGCCGAATAGAGCGCAATCACGATACCCGCCACCGCGGCCAGTCCCAGCCCGCCTTCCCGCGACCCTGCAACCTGGGTCGCCTGGCCGACGATAATCTCCATCACCTCGTCCGGCACGACCCCTTCAAGCTGCGAAATCTGATCGACGATCTGGGCGGGCTCAACCATCAGGCCGCCGATCGCCAAAAGCGCGGTGATCGCCGGGAACAGCGCCATCAACCCGTAAAAGGCCACACCGGCAGCTATCAGCCCCACGTGGTCCGCGGCAACCTCGTCCTTGACCCGCAGGGCGATATCCTTCCAGCCCTTGGGCGGGATCCTGTACGGTGCTTCCGCGTGCCTGCCGCGTGCCATGGCGCGTCCTCCCCGTCCGTTTCATGCAAAGGCGGAGGCTGCCGAGGCAGCCTCCGGGCCCGTCTTACGATGAAGGCTTGCCAAGATCCTTTTCCTTGGCCTTGTCGGCAGCCGCTCCGGCGATGCGCTTGCCGGCGGACTTCAACTCGTCGGCAGCAGCTTGGGCTGCGGTCTTGCCTTGCGGCGCCGCGCTGTCCATCGCCTCACGCTTCTCGCTGGCGATGGTTTCAGCTTCCTTGCGGGCGGCCTGCATCACCGCGACGGCCTTCTCCTGCTCTTCGCGGAGGATCGCTTCGGCCCGCTCCGTCATCTTGTCGCTGTAGGCGCCCAGCATGTCATCTTCGGTGCGGGTGCGCGGCAGCGCACCGCCGATGGCTGCGCCCAGCGCCAGCGCCAGTGCCCCCGCAACCAGCGGCTGGCGGTTGTAGAAGTCCGCCGACTGGCGCGACCCGGAGGCCAGCGCCTCTGCGGCCTTGCGGCGGGCATCAATAGCGGCCTCGCGGGCCGCGATCACGCGGGCCTTGGCCTCTTCGGACAGGTTCTCGGTGCCTTCCGACAGGCGGGCGCGCATGCGGGCAGCGCTGAGCCGGGCGGCTTCTGCAGCGGAGGATGCGCCGTCACGGACCGATTGTCCGGCCGCTGCGGCCTTGTCCTTCGCGGCTGCGCCAGCATCCTTGACGGCAGAGCCCGCCGCCGAGGCCTTGTCGTGCAGCGCCGATCCTGCTGCAGACGCCTTGGCCTGCGCCGATGCGGCGGCGCCGGCGGCGCGGTCAGCCAGGCTGCTGCCATCGTCATCATCGTCGCGCGCCCAGGCGGGAACCCCTTCGGTGCCGCCCTTCATGCGCGGATCGGGGCGCGTCACCAGCGTGCCGCTGGAGGCGTGCCCGCCATAGCTGCCGCCTGCCCGGCGGTCTTCCCAGCCGCTGTCACGGCCGGCACCGCTGCGGCTCGCGCCGGAACGGCCCTGGCCGAAGATCATCCAGGCCAGCCCGACGCCGGTCAGCACCACCGCCGCCGGGTTTTCCTTGACGGTCCGGGTGATGGCGTTGCCGATCTCGCCGCCGTGCTCACGCAGCTGTTCGCCCAGCTGCTGCACAACCCCGTCGACGGAAAACTTGTTCTGCAGGTGTTCAAGGTTGCTGGTCAGCTGCGCGCGATCCCGTTCAATCTCGCGCTCAATCTCGTGAACAGAACGGCTGTCATTTGTCATTGTACGTCTCCTTAATGGATTGCGCGTCGCGCTTCACGTTTTCAGCGGTGCGGGTCGGGGCCAGGCTCGACAGCTTGAGGTCGCTGGTGCCCTTGGCGATCATGCCAAAGGCGATGGCGGCAAAGGCCACGCCCACCAGAAGGGCTGCCCAGCCCGGGTCCATTCCGGCTTCGGTCAGCCCGGCGGACAGCGCCGCGGCGAGGACGTTCAGCGCCGTCAGCGCCACCACGACGCCGCCGACGATCAGGCCCAAGGCAACGGCCGCGCGGTTCATGTTTTCGCCGATCTCGGCCCGCGCAAGCGCCAGCTCGTTGCGGATCAGCGAGCTGATGTTGTTCAGCGCTTCGGACACGATGCTGGCGGCATTCGGCGATCCGCCAGGTCCGGGATTTGTCTGTGTCATTTCGGATCTCCCACGTTCTGCGTGACCGGATAGCCGCCCGCCGGTTGCGCGGGGCTGGTGGCGGGGGCAGCCGCGGACGGGTGCGCTGCAGGGAGCTGCGGTGTGTCCTGATGGCTGCTGTCCGACGCCTTGGCAAAGCGCGCGGCGGCAAAGCCCAGCAGCGCAGCGCTGCTCAGGAACATGACCGGATTCTTGCGGGCGAAATCCGAAACCGAATGGACCATGTCGCCAAGGTCCTGGTTGCGGATCGAGTCTGACACATCGGCCAGGGTGCCGGCCACCTGGCCGATCGCGCGTTCATGCGGCGAGCCGCTGCGCATTTCGTTGGAGGCGGAGCGCAGGGCCGAGGCGACGGATTTCACCTCGTCGGCGACGCTTTCCTTGGCGGCTTCGGCGCGCAGCTGCGCCTCCTTCTTGGCGGTTTCAGCAGCGGTTGCCGCGGCGGACTTGGCCTCTTCGGCAACGTTTTTTGCGGCGGCTTTCACTTTGTCTGTTCCGGACATCTGAATACTCCCTCTGATCAGGCGATAAAGTTGAGCAAGGCGAGAACGACGACAACGACGCCAATGATGTAGAAGATACTGTGCATGGCTTCCTCCCCGGGCTGTATCGGTCGGTTCGATACATGGACAACTCACAGCACACCCGGTCAGTTCCAATTTTCCCGGAACGTGCAGCCTTTTGATGCGGGGATAAGCGGGGGGCCGCCGGCGGCGGGGCAGCTCAGCAGTCTTTCAGACAGGGGATGGTCCGCCACCGGCAGACCGGACCGGCCCGGCGGCTAAAATACCGGCACCTGCACGGCCAAGGTGCGCTCGTCAAACGCCATCAGCGGCATATGCCAGACACTGCCCGGCCAGCGGAGCTCCATCTCAAGCTTGCGGGGCCGGTAGACCGCCGTGTAAAGCGTGCCGAAACCCTCGCTGAAAGCCGAGGAATACAGCGGCGGCTTCAAAAACGCGCCGATGAATTTCTCTTCCGACTCCACATGCAGCGTCAGCCGCTGCAGCAGAAACCGCTCCCGCTCCACGGTCGCGGTAAAGCGGGCATGGCTGTCCCACTCCACTTTCTCCTGGTGGTTGGTGGCGACTGATACATGTTTCAGCACCGCCTTGCGGTCGGGCGCCATGAAGGCGGTCAGGAACTTGCGGTCCCGGTCGACCACGGTGACGTTATAGCTCATATGCGTCGGCAGACGGGACAGCGCCGCGCCGGCCTCCTCTGCGGTTTCGCAGGTCTGCAGCACATAGCGCAGGATCAGCGGCACGCCGAAGCCTTCGCCGACCACCCGGCGGCCGCCGAAGGTCAGCGACACCGCCAGCCCGGCATCGTTGATCCCGTCCACCAGCCCCCACAGGCTGTCGCTGGTGCCCAGCACCGCGCGGCCCAGCCATTCGGTGCGCATCACCACCCCGTCAAAGGCATGCGGGCTGTAGTCGTAATTGCGCACCAGAACCGGCTCCGGCCCGGGCCACAGCGCCTGGGAACAGGCCGACAGATAGGGCGGCGGGCAGTAGAAACTCAGAAACCGCGCCGCATGATCCGCGCCGCCCGCCAGGCCGCACAGCTCCTCATAAAGCGGCAGCAGCTCCGGCATATGCCGCTTCAGCGCGTTGACGCTGTCCAGGTAACCGGGGCGCGCCTCCGGGCCTTCGCGGACCCACCATTTGTGATAGTCGGGCCAGAATTCCCGGAACAGCCCGGCCCACTTGGGACCGGGCTGGGGTTCGTCGATGGCGCGCCAGCGGATGATCATGCCCTCACAGCAGGCCTACATGATCTTGAAGGCAGGATCGGCCACCACCGGCCCTGCCTCCTGCATCGGCAGCGGCCGCGCTTTGACATTGCTCTTGATGGCGTCGATCCAGCGCTTGCCGCGGTCATTCAGCTGGAACCCCGGCGTCATCGACCGGCCGCGGGTCACCAGAATGCCGATGTCGGCGCCTTCATACCGGTAATCGCCCGGCTGCAGGATGCGCAGGAAAAACGCCTCCTGCTCGCTCTCGACCGCACGGCGGTGATAGTCGAAGCGGTCGAACTGGACGGTGCCGTCCTCGGCCATGCGGTAAATGCCGGTCTCCGGCACCTCCGTGGCGATATCGACGGAATCATCCGTGTGCTTGATCACCATCTGCGACCAGCTGTCGATCATCTTGGGATCGGCCCAGCGGTCGTTCAGCTCTGCCACGTCCAGCTTGAACTTCTTCTTCGAGAACTCCAGCAGATGGAACAGGAACAGCGGCGCGTCCGCATGGGCAAAGGCCGCGTGGTTGGTCATCGAGGACGCGCCGGTGATGCGCGGGTTCAATTCACCCAGCCAGATCTCCCCGGTCTTCTTGTCGATCAGGAAATCCAGCTCGAAATAGCCGCGGTAGCCTTCCTTGCGCAGCTGCTCGCCGAACTTGAAGGTCAGCTCGCGCGCCCGTTCGCGGGTCTTGGGCGGAAACGCGGTCGAAAAGATCTCGTTGCCGCACCAGCCGCCGCGGTAGGGGGTCAGCTCCTTGAAGCCGACCAGTTCCGTCATCAGCGGCCCGACGATGGTGCCCTCCCTGGTCGCGCAGGCCTCGATCGCCGAGCCGCGGCAATCGATCCGCTTCATGATCTTGATCTCGCCCTCGCCCACGATCTCATGCTCGTGGCGGCGGAAATCGGCCTCGGAATTGATGAAGAAGGTGGTGTGCCCGCTGTCGCCAAAGGCGGATTGCAGCACCACGTCATGGCCGATGCCCGCCTTTTCGCAGGTCTTCTTCAGATCCTCGTAATCCTTGACCTCCGCCAGCACGTTCGGCACTGAAGGCACCCCCGCCTTATTGCCGATCCGGACCGTTTCGATCTTGTTGTCCATGCTCTGGCGCAGCTTGGCGCTGGGGAACCAGACCTCGCCGCCCAGTTCCTTGGCCAGGCGCTCGGTCTCCTCGTCGAACATCAGGAACACGAACTTGGGCTTGCCGCCCCGCCCTTTGATCCATTCGACCACCTCCTTGTGCTGCAGAAGGTAGTTGTTGATATCCTCGATCGACTGGAATTCGGCGTGCGGCTGCTCGGACGGGCAGAACACGTTGGGATGCTTGCCGCCATAGCAGTCAATGTAACATATGTATTTGAAATTCTTGCACCATTCATCCAGCCCCAGCAGGTTGAAATTGGTTGCCGAGACGAAATACACAGGGTCCTCGTTGCGGTGAAAGTGCCGGCGTATTTCAGAGATATTGTTCAGTGCTGCAGATGGCATGCCTTATTTCTCCCTTCAGAAAATCTTGTGCCGGGCGGCGTTCAGCTTCAGCCGCGCCTGATTGGCCTTGGCCTGCTGTTTCAGGGCCTCCTCGGTGAACACGCGCAGCCCCAGGTCGGCCCGGTAGCCGTGGATTTCGCTGACGTCCAAGGCCCGCATGAAGGCCAGGATTTCCTGGCTTACGACCTGCCCCGGCACCAGGATCGGAAATCCCGGCGGATAGGGGATGATGAAAGAGGCTGAGACCACCTCCTGGCCGCTTTCCATCGCCGCCTTGATCGAGCCGTCCAGCTCCAGATAGTCGCAGTTGTTTTCCTCATAGCTCAGGAAAAACGCCGAGCGAATGTCCCCCTCGGGCGTTTCCGGAGCAGAGCGGAAAGCATCGTGAAAGCGGCTGAAGTCGGGCAGCGGCGGCAGGTCGTGCATCAGGTTGGACACCCGCTTCTCGAAGCCGCGCTTTTCCATCATCGAGGCGTCGTCCAGCAATTCGTCCAGGTCGGTGGCAATTTCCACCAGAACCTCGATCAAATAGGCCACCGAAGACCGCGTGGTGCCGATGTTGGTCATGAACAGCACCGTGTTGCGCGAGGTCTTGTTGATCTGGATCCCGTATTTATCCATCAGGATCTGCGTCTTGAAGGTGTCGCCGTCCCAGCCGGTGCCGCCCACCGCCAGCGTCACCCGGGTCGGATCCAGCACGAACTCGTCATGCACCAGGCTGTCCCAGACATCCGACCAGCCGCGCTCGGGATCGTAATAGCTTTCCAGCCCGCTTTCGCGGTGCTTGCTTGGGATCATGTCGGCGGCGGTGAGGATCCTGAAATACTTGCTCAGCCGCGGATGCGTCATGATCGCCCGCCGCATCGCCATCGCCGCCTCCACCTGACGGTGGACGAATTCGAACCCCTCCAGCTCCACCTGCCGCCGCCCCACGTCCAGCGAGGCAATGATCTGGTAATTCGGCGAGGTCGAGGTATGGGTCATGTAGGCTTCGTGGAAACTCACCTCCACTTCGCCTTTGAAATCCTGGTCATTCACGTGGATCATCGACCCCTGCCGCAACGAGGTCAGCGTCTTGTGGGTGGACTGGGTGGCATAGGTCCGCACCCGCGCGTCCGGCGGCGGCAGCAGCCGGGTGTTCAGCCACTCCTCCTCGCTGGCATCCTTCAGCTGCTTCTGCTGCTCCTCCCAGGCTCTGGCATGGGCGTCGCTGCGCAGCCGCTCGCGCAGCACATTGGCGGCGTTCATCGCGGTCCGCTGCCGGTACAGCGGGCTGAACCGGGCAAAGGCAAACCAGGCCTCGTCCCACAGGAAGATCAGGTCCGGCTTGATCGCCAGGCATTCCTCCATCACCCGCTCGACGTTGTAGACGATGCCGTCAAAGGTGCAGTTGGTCAGCAACAGCATCCGCACCCGGTCCAGCTTGCCCTGCGCCTTGAGGTGCAGCAGCATGTGCTTGACCTCCCGCAGCGGCACCGCGCCGTACATCGAGTATTCATTCAGCGGATAGCTGTCGAGATAGACCACCTGCGCCCCCGCCAGCACCAGCCCGTAATGGTGCGACTTGTGGCAGTCGCGGTCCACCAGCACGATATCGCCGGGCCGCACCAGCGCCTGCACCACGATCTTGTTGCAGGTTGAGGTGCCGTTGGTGGCAAAGAACGTCTGTTTCGACCCGAAGGCGCGGCTGGCCTGTTCCTGCGCCTGCTTGATGGGCCCGTGCGGCTCCAGCAGGCTGTCCAGCCCGCCGGAGGTGGCAGAGGTCTCGGCCAGGAAAATGTTGGAGCCGTAAAACGCCCCCATGTCCTGAATCCAGTGGCTGCGCGAGACCGACTTGCCGCGGCTGATCGGCATCGCGTGAAAGACGCCGGTCGGCTGTTTGGAATACTCCACCAGCGCCGTGAAGAACGGCGTCTTGTAGCGCGCCTGCACCCCCCTCAGGATATTGAGGTGGAGCTCCATGAAATCTTCCTGATTGTAAAAGACCCGGCGGCAGATCCCCAGATCATGGCCTGCGATCTCTTCGACCGAGCGGTCGGTGACCAGATAGGCATCCAGCTCTGGCCGGACATTCGCCACCAGCCGGCACAGCGCCGGGCCATGGTCAAGCGAGCGGACCGCCTCGATGCCCTCGGTGCCGCCGGCCCAGTCCAGGTAGCGGGTCAGCAGCGACATCTCCATCTTCGAGTCGAACTTGAGGCCCGGCCGCACCACGATGGCTTGAATGTTGTAGTTGAACAGGATCCCGATCAGCGCGTCCTGCAGGCTGGGCACCACCACGGTTTCATAGTGGAAAGGATCTTCCGGGCGCCGCATCTTCTTGAAGTTGCTGTGCAGCCAGCGCTCCTGATGCTCGTTGACGTTGTCGACCACCAGCACTTCGAAATAAGGCTTGGCCAAGGCCCGCGCCTCGGGCGGCTGGATGACCTCGTCCTCATGCTCGTCCGCATCCGCCGAGTCGCGATCCAGCGGCACATGCCGCCGCCGGTAGGCGCCAGTGGACAAGGCGCGGCAGATGCGCTGCACCGAAAACGCCACATCAGCGTAATTGCCGTGCTCGAACTGGCGCCGTATCTGCTCAAATGCCTGCACACCGGGAAAGGCCCAATACGTCTCAATCGGGCCCAGTAAATCAAACAGCGCCCGGACATTCGTCACGAGCGCTGCTTCACGTTTCGGTTTTCGGGCACTGGCCAGGGCTTCGGTTACTTCTCTCAGCGTTGTCCACTGATCGTGACGCAGCTGGATCGCCGAGTAATAGTCGCCCATTACTTGCATATGCACCTCCCATCCTGGTTATCGGCGGGAGATCAAAAGGCTCTGGCTATTAAGAAATGAGACTGATCAACCGCCTGCTTTTCTTTCAGCGTAGTGTATCGGATGCAATTCGGCAAACCCGTTTGCGCCGTCGCCCGGTGCGCGGGCATTCAGACCCGCCTGCGAGCCCTGCACCGGAATCTCCAGCGGCCCCAGCGTATGCAGGTAAGCATCCGCCCCGCTGGTGCGGTCGTACACCGGGAAATCCGCCTCCCGGTCGCGGAAGCTTTTCAGCACCTGGCCCAGCCCTTTCAGGCCGACCTCGCGCTGGCGGCGCACCTGGTCAAGATCCAGCTCCAGCGGGAACATGTCCTCATGGCGGCCCGACTGGTGCAGCACCGTGGCCGACGGATCAATGATGCAGGACTGCCCCACGCCCCCGGCGCCCAGCCCGTTCACATCGACGACAAAACACTGGAACTGCGCCGCTGTGGCGCGGGCGATGGACAGTTCGGCATCCCGGTCCGCCGTCCCGGTCAGCACCGGATGCAGCAGCACCTCGACCCCCTGGCTGGTCAGCTGGCGGGTGGTTTCCGGGAACCAGATGTCATAGCAGATCGACAGGCCGAACCGGCCTACGTCGGGAATGTCGAACACGCAGAATTCGGTGCCCGCTTCCACGCCTTGCTCATACGGGCGGAACGGGAACATCTTGCGGTAGACCGCCACCACCTCGCCCTGCGGATTGATCACCGAGGAGGTGTTGTAGATCTTGCCGGTGTCCGTGATCTCGAACATCGACCCGGGCACCACCCAGATCCCGTGTTTCACCGCCGCGGCGCAAAACCGCTCAATCGCCTCATTGTGCAGCGGCTGCGCATATTTGGTCAGCGGCCCGTAGGGCGCCAGTTCGCTGAACACGGCCATCTGCGTCCAGGGAAAGCGCGCCATCAGCACGTCGATCCGGTGTATCATTGCGTCGACATTCGAATGCAGCGCGTCCACGTGCATTTGGATGCCCGCGATGGAAAATGGGGTCATTCGGCCCGTACTCCGTTGGCGTTTCTGTCCGCGATGGTACAGGATTGCCGCAGCAGCCGCCATCCCGCGCAGCGCGGGCTGACGCGCAGACAGGGCAAGTGTTGCGCGCAGGCCGGCAAACCGCCTGACGGCTAGCCGATTGCCTGCTCGATCAGCGCCGCAGCAGCGGCGCGGGCATCCCGGGCCGGGGCGCTGCTGTGGGTCAGGGCGGCCAGCACAATCGCGCCCTCCTTCAGCACCATCAGCTGCCGCGCCAGCGCGTCCGGATCCCTGGCCCCGGCCCCGGCCGCCAGATGCGCGAAATGCGCCTGCAGCACCTGCTTGTGGTCTGCCGACTGCAGGTTGATCGGATCGTCCGGCGACTGATACTCGGCGCTGGCCTTGATAAACATGCAGCCCTGAAACCCGGGCTGTTCGAACCATTCCTGCAGCACGTCAAACAGCGCCTCCAGCTGGCCGCGCGGGGTATCCGCCCGCGCCTCCAGCCGCGTATAAAGCCAGGTGCGGAAATCCTCGTCCCGCAGTTTCAGAACCGCCAGGATCAGCTCCTCCTTGGAGCGGAAGTGCTTGTAGATCGAGGTTTTCGACACCCCGGTCTCCGCCGCCACCAGATCCATGCCGGTGGCGTGAAAGCCGTTCCCATAGAACAGGTCCAAGGCTTTCCGGACCAGCTCGCCACGTTTGTTCGGCCTCATTGCACCTCCAGCGGGGCTGTTTCTGCACCGATCAGTTAATATTATTTTTATAACAAACGTAAAGCTAACCAACGAAAAGAAAATAACTTTCCTCAGGAACTGGAACGGCTCACGCATCTGTGCGGACAGAAGCCTGTCTTTGGCCTTGAATCCCTTTACCGATCTGTTCACTTTGCCCCTCACAACTTAACAGATCGGTAAACAAACATGACAGAAGCTCCCCGCCCCCCGCTGCCGCCCTTCACCCGCGACACTGCCATCGCCAAGGTCCGCGCCGCCGAAGATGCCTGGAACAGCCGCAACCCCGAGGCCGTTTCGCTGGCCTATACCCTGGACACCAACTGGCGCAACCGCGCCGACTTCCCGCAAGGGCGCGCGGCGGTGCAGGACTTCCTCGCCGCCAAATGGGAGCGCGAGCATGAGTACCGGCTGATCAAGGAGCTGTGGGCCTTCACCGCAAACCGCATCGCCGTGCGCTTTGCCTATGAGTGGCGCGATGCCACCGGCCAGTGGTACCGCTCCTACGGCAACGAAAACTGGGAGTTTGCCGAGGATGGCCGCATGGCGCACCGGTTCGCCTCGATCAACGACCTGAAGATCACCGGGGACGCGCGCCTGTTCCACTGGCCGCAGGGCCCGCGCCCGGCAGACCACCCCGACCTCAGCGGCCTCGGTCTCTGACAGCCCCCTGCGCAGACCCTTGGCCGGGCAGCCCTTCCGCCCGGCCGCCTGCCGCAGATCCGCCTAGAACGGCCGCTCCTGATGCGGCGGCTTGCCGGAATAGCGGCGGTAGACCTTGGCGAAATGGGTCTGGCTGTTGAACCCCGACGCCAGCGCGATGTCGATGATCCGCATATTGGTCTGCAGCAGCAGGCTGCGCGCGTAGTCCAGCCGCAGCCGGGTGTAATAGACCTTGGGCGTGGTCTGCAGATACTTGGAGAACAGCCGCTCCAGCTGGCGCACCGACAGGCCAACCAGACCGGCGATGCGTCCCGGGGTCAGCGGCTCCTCCAGATTGCCGCGCATCAGGCTCAGGGCCGCGGCCAGTTTTTCATGCCGCACGCCCGCCCGCCCGAACTCGGACACCGTCTGGTCCTGACTGCCCTTGCGCGCGGCGGAACAGACCATCAGATCCGCCGCCGCCGTCGCCACATCGCCGCCGTGACGGTCCGCAATCAGGTCCAGCATCATGTCCGCCGTGGCCGTGCCGCCGGCGCAGGTGATCAGCTTGCCCTCCACGGTGAACAGCGAGGTCCGGACCTCCACATCCGGGTGCATTTCGGCCAGCGTGGCGCGCTGCGCCCAATGGGCGGACGCCTGGCGCCCCGACAGCAGGCCCGCCCGCGCCAGCGCCATGACACCGCCGCCCAGGGCCGCCATCACCAGCCCCATGCGCTGCGCCTTGCGCAGCCAGCCCAGCACCTTCAGCGGGATGCCCGGCTCCACGCCCTGGCCGCCGCAGACAAACACCATGTCGCCCCGCGCCAGCTCCGGCAGGCCGCCGTCCACCGCCACCCTCAGCCCGTTGGGCGCAGTGACCGCCAGCCCGTCCCCGCTGACCACGCGCCAGGCATAGCGCGCGGTCCCGCCGTAACTGTTCGCCGCCTCCAGCGCTGCCACCGCGCTGGACAGGTCCAGCGGCGAGAAGGTCGGCAGCAGCAGGAAGATGCAGCGGCAGGCCGGCACGGCCCCGACCGCCTCAGAGACCGTCCGCATGGGGTGGCTCATGGTCTCCGCCCCCCTGCCCGGCTCACGCGCGCATCTTGGCGCCGCCCGCGTCATAGACCGGCGCGCCCAGCACTTCGGCGTCATACATCTCGCCCAGGATCTCCACCTGCAGCCTGGTGCCGGCCGCCGCGTGCTGAGCCGAGACATACCCCATCGCCATCGACGCCTGAGCGTGATGCGCATAGCCGCCGGAGGAGATGTAGCCCACCGCCGCGCCATCCTTCAGGATCGCCTCGTCGCCGGACACATCAATGCCATCCACACCGATGGTCATGGTGACCAGCTTGCGGCTCGCACCGGCCTCGCGGGCCTTCAGCGCAGCCGCCTTGCCCACGAAATCCTTCTTCCAGTTGATGAAGGCATCCATGCCACTTTCCACCGCATCGAAATCCGGGCGGAAGTCCTGCGTCCACACGCCCCAGCCCTTCTCCAGCCGCATCGACATCAGCGCCCGCGCCCCGTACCAGCGGTAGCCCAGACCGGTGCCCGCTTCCTCCACCGCTTCCGCCAAGCGCAGCAGGTACTGCGGCTTGCAGTAGATCTCATAGCCCAGCTCGCCGGAGAAACTGATCCGGTTCAGGATCACCGGCACGCCGCCCACGAAAGTCTGGCGCAGGTCGCGGAACTTGAACGCCTCGGCAGAGACATCCTCACGGGTGATCCGCTGCAGCAGCTCCCGCGATTTCGGACCCGACAGCGCGATGCCGTGCCAGTCGTCGGAGACATTCTGATAGGACACATCTTCCGGCAGATCCTTCTCAAACCAGCGGCGGTGCGCCTCCTGCATCGCGCCGGAGCCGAACAGCATGAAATGCTCTTCGCCCAGGCAGGCCACGGTTAGATCGCCATACAGCTTGCCCTTAGGCGTCAGCATCGGCGTCAGCGCCAGGCGGCCCGGTTTCGGCACATACCCCGCCAGCACCCGGTCCAGATAGGCCCGCGCGCCCGCGCCCTTGAATTCATGCTTGGCAAAGTTTGCAATCTCGATGCCGCCCACAGCCTCGCGCACGGCTTTGACCTCACGCGCCACATACTCATGCGAACGGTTGCGCTCGAATGTCGGCTCCTCATGCGCATCTTCCGGCCCGTCGGCAAACCACAGCGCGTTCTCCAGGCCAAACCCCTGCCCCATCCGCGCGCCCTTGGCGACCAGCCGGTCATACAGAGCAGTCGTCTTCTGCATCCGCCCCTTCGGCAGCGTCTCGTTCGGGAAGGTCATCACGAAGCGCCGCTCGTAGTTCTCGGTCGATTTCACGGTGCCCCAGTCGGGGGTTGCGAACTCGCCGAACCGCGCCACATCCATCGCCCAGACGTCGATGGACGGCTCGCCGTCGATCATCCACTCCGCCATGGTCAGACCCACGCCGCCGCCCTGGCAGAAGCCCGCCATCACGCCCACCGCGCACCAGTAGTTCTTCATGCCCGGCACCGGGCCGATCATCGGGTTGCCGTCAGGTCCGAATGTGAAGGGTCCGTTGATCATGTCCTTGATACCCGCCTCGCCAATCGCGGGAATGCGCTCAAACGACATCTCCAGACGGTCGGCAATGCGGTCCAGATCCGGCTGCAGCAGCTCATGCCCGAAGTCCCACGGCGTGCCGCCAACCTTCCAGGGCGTACCCTTCGGCTCATACGTGCCCAAGAGCATCCCCTGGCGTTCCTGCCGGAAGTAGATGTTCGCCTCATAGTCGATCCCGGCCGGCAGGCGGGTCGGGTGGTTTGCCACCGCGTCGATCTTGTCGGTGATCAGGTAATGATGCTCCATCGGCTGCACCGGCAGGTTGATGCCCTGCATGTGGCCGACTTCCCGCGCCCACAGCCCGCCGCAGTTGACGATATGCTCCGCATTGATCACCCCGCGCGGGGTGGTCACATCCCAGCTGCCGTCGGCGCGCTGGTTGGTCGCAGTCACCGGTGTGTGAGTGAAATACTGCGCACCGTGCACCTTGGCCGATTTGGCAAAGGCATAGGTCGCGCCTGAGGGGTCCAGATCACCGTCCTGATCATCCCACAGCGCTGCGAGGTAGTGTTTCGGATCAATCAGCGGGTGACGCTCTGCCACTTCCTTGGGGCTGATGAATTCCTGGTTCAGACCCATGTAACGCGCCTTTGAACGCTCCCGCTTCAGGTAGTCGTACCAGGTTTTGTTCGACGCCAGATAAAACCCGCCGGTGATGTGCAAGCCCACAGAATGGCCCGAGGTCTCCTCGATCTCCTTGTACAGATCAATGGTGTAGGATTGCAGGCGCGAGATGTTCGGGTCCGAGCTGATGGTATGGATCTGCCCCGCTGCATGCCAGGAGGAGCCGGAGGTCAGCTCGTCACGTTCCAGCAGCACCACGTCCTTCCACCCGAACTTGGCCAGGTGAAACAGGATCGAGCAGCCAACCACACCGCCGCCGATGATCACCGCCTTGGCGTGGCTCGGCAGCTTCTTGTCGCCGGTGCTCTCCTCCTTGTGGATGTTGAGCGTCGATTGGGCAAAATTGTCTGACATGGATTTGTCCTCAGGTCCGGGGCAAAGCGCGGGCATTGCGGCAAATGGCACCCAGGGGGTGCACAGGGGGTGTACGGGGGGTGCACAGGGGGTGCCGGGGCAATCCGGCCCGTCCTGCATAAGCTGGAGAAATGGGTGAAGAATTCCTTACCTCAGTACCACGCATCCGGGATCTCCTCTTTGCGGCGGGCGACATAGGCGGCCAGTTCCTCCTTGACCGACGCATCCATCGGCGGAGCCTGATACTCGTTCAGCATCTGGTTCCAGCGCTCATAGGCGCGCTGGCGCATGTCCTTGCAGCCGCCCTCTTCCCAGCTTTCGACATTCTCGCTGTCGCTGAGCTTCGGCTCATAGAAGGCCGTCTGGTAGTTGCGCATGGTGTGGCCGGACCCCAGGAAATGCCCGCCCGGCGCCACCTCGGCGTAGGCATCGCGCGCCATAGCCTCGTCGCTGGTGTCCAGCCCCTGGCTCAGCACCTTCTGGTATGACCCCAGCCGGTCTGCATCCATAATCAGCTTTTCAAAACCAGTGCACAGCCCGCCCTCCAGCCAGCCCGCCGAATGCAGCACATAATTGGCGCCGGCCAGCATGGTGGAATGCATCGAGTCTGCACTCTCATAAGCCGCCTGCGCGTCCTCGATCTTGGAGGCCGTCAGCGACCCGCCGCAGCGCAACGGCAGCCCGGCGCGGCGGGCCAGCTGGCCGATGGCGTAGTTCGACACCACCGGCTCCGGCATCCCAAATGTCGGCGCGCCGGATTTCAGCGACATCGACGACAGGAAGTTGCCCAGCACAAACGGCGCGCCGGGCCGGACGATCTGGGTAAAGGCGCAGACCATCATCGCCTCTGCCATCGCCTGCGCGACTGAGGCGGCGGTGGAGACCGGCCCCATCGCGCCCGTAAGGATAAACGGCACAACGATAATTCCCTGCCCGCGGGCGCAATAGGTGCGCACCGCCTCGGTCACCACCTTGTCTACCAAAAGCGGCGAATTGGTGTTCACATTGCCCATGATCACGCAGTTCTCGTCCATGACCTCGCGCCCAAAGACGATCTCCGCCATGTCGACGCTGTCCTGCGCCCGGGACATCTCCGTGATGGCGCCCAGATGCGGTTTGTCGCTCAGCGTCATATGGGAAAACAGCATGTCGAAGTGGCGTTTGCTCACCGGCACGTCGCAAGGTTCACAGATCACGAACCCGCCGTGATGCAGGTTCGGATGCATATAGGTGAGCTTCACCAGCTTCTCAAAAGCCGCCATGTCGCCATAGCGCCGCCCACCCTCCAGATCGCGCACGAACGGCGCGCCATAGATCGGCGCAAACACCTGATTGGTGCCGCCGATAGTGACGGACCGCGCCGGATTGCGGGCCAGCTGGGTGAACTGCCGCGGCGCCTTGGCGCATAAGCTGCGGATCCACTGCGCATCCGCGCGGATCGTGTCGCCGTCGATCCTGGCGCCTGCTTCTCTCCAGATCCTGAGCGCCTCCGGGTCGTCGCGGAAGGCAATGCCGACCTCCTCGAAGATCCAGTCCACCTGGGCTTCCAGCCGGACCAGCTTCTCCTCGTCCAGCACGTCAAAGAACGGCAGGCTCCGCCGGATAAAGGGCGATGCCGGAGCGCCCGCGGGGGCGGTGTTTCTGTCGCGGGATGCGCGGGCGCGTCGGGCCATGGGGGTCTCCAGTCGTCAAAAGCTGCGTAACGATACGGTCCGCGGCCTGCGTTGTGACGGTTGAAAAATCTGATGATTTGGATAATTCAGAGTTATGCAAGATCTGTGGAAACTCCTCACCAGCCCCCGCCACCTGATCGTGTTTGAAGCCGCCGCACGGCACGCTTCCTTCACCCGCGCGGCTGAGGAACTGAACGTCCAGCAGCCGGCCGTCAGCGCCGCGATCAAGCAGATGGAAGCATCGTTGGGCGTTATTTTGTTCCGCCGCGGCCACCGCAAGGTGGAGCTGACCGGCGCAGGCATGCGGCTTTACACCGATGTGTCCAAGGCGCTGGAGGACATCCTCTCCTCCGCCAAGGCGGTGCGGCAGTTCGGGCGCAATGACCACGTAACGCTCAACTGCTCCTCCGCTTTTGCATATTACTGGGTGATGCCAAGACTGACCCGGCTGCATGAGGCGCACCCCGACATCGACCTGCGCCTGCAAAGCTCAGACCGGGAGCCGGACATCAATACCGAAGGCATCTCATTGGCGGTGCGCCGCGGCAACGGCACCTGGCCGGACTGCCATTCCGCCCTGATCGCGCCGGAGGTGATCTTTCCCGTCGCCAGTCCGCGGGTGATGGCCGCCGCGGTCAACCTGGCGACGGTGCCGAACCTGCTGCACGAACGGCTGATCCATCTGGAGGAACCGGTCCGCGAGCGGCCCAGATGGCAGCAATGGTTTGAGCACTTCGGCGTCACCGGCCGCCCGCCCGCCGCGGGCATGCGCCTCAACGACTATGCGCTGGTTCTGCAGGCCGCGATTGCGGGCGAGGGCTTTGCCTTCGGCTGGCAGCATGTGACCGAGCCGCTGATCAAACAGGGGCTGCTGGCCGCCCGCAAGGACTGGTCCTGGACCACCGGCGCGGGGTTCTATCTGGTCTGGACCAAGACCCAGGATCTGGTCCCGAACGCCGAACTGGTACGGCAGTGGCTGCTGGAGATGGCAAAGCCCGGGCCCGCGTAATTCACGCGGGGCCGGCGGTTTCCTTGGCGCGCTGCATTGATGTCTTGCGGGTCAGGTACAGCCGCCGCGCAAAGGCCAGCACAAACAGAATGGTCAGGATCAGCACGATGGTCGGCGCCGGCGCGCTGTCGAGGAAGAAGCTGGCATAGGTGCCCGCCAGCATCGAGAACATGCAGACCAGCACCGAGACCCACAGCATGGTGCTGAACTTGCGCACCACCAGGAAGGCAATCGCCCCCGGCGCGATCAGCAGCCCGATCGCCAGGATCAGCCCCGCCGCCGACAGCGTCGCCACGATGGTCAGCGACAAGGCCGCCAGCAGCCCGTAATGCAGCACCGTCACCGGCAGGCCGCAGGCCTGCGCCTGCGCCGGGTCGAAACTGTGCAGCAGCAGGTCCTTCCACTTCAGCACCAGCGCAGCCCCCACCGCCAGCGAGATGATGCCCGCCGTCCACAGCTCATCCCGCTCCACCCCCAGCATATTGCCGAACAGGATGTGATCCAGATGGGCGTTGGTCTCCAGCCCCACGTACATCACGATGCCAAGCCCGAACATGCCGGAGAACACCACCCCCATCACCGTGTCCTGCTTGACCCGGCTGTTGCCGGACAAGAACCCGGTTGCCACCGCGCACAGCATACCGGCGGCAAAGGCGCCGATGATCAGCGGGAAGCCCAGCACATAGGCCAGCACGATCCCCGGCAGCACGGCGTGGCTGACCGCATCCCCCATCAGCGCCCAGCCCTTCATCACCAGAAAGCACGACAGCAGCGCGGTGGGCACCGACACGATCAGGGAGATCAGAAAGGCGTTCTGCATGAACGCGAACTGAAATGGCATCAGCAGTGTATCAAGATCCATCACACGGCCCTCTGTTGGGCGGCGGGGCCGCGCTTCAGCGCCTCGCGCGCCTTGCGCTTGGCCGCCAGCAGCCCGTGTTTCGGGGCAAAGACAAACACGATCAGGAAGATCAGGGTCTGCAGCGTCACGATGATGCCGCCGGTGGCACCATCCAGGAAATAACTGGCATAGGCCCCGAAGAAACTGGTGGCCGCGCCGATGAATACGGAAACCATGATCAGCCGCGGAAAGCGGTCGCACAGCAGATAGGCGGTCGCCCCCGGCGTCACCACCATGGCAATCACCAGAAACGCCCCCACCGTCTGCATCGCCGCCACGACAGAGGCCGACAGCAGCACAAAGAACACCGCCTTCAGCAATCCGGGACGCAGCCCGATGGTGCGGGCGTGGTTTTCATCAAAGAAAGTGACCATCAGGTCCTTCCACTTGGCCAGCAGCACCGCCAGCGACACAAAGCCGATGATCGCCAGCTGAGCCGTGTCCTCCGGCGTGATCGCCAGGATATTGCCCATGGTGATGGTCTGCACCGAGACCGACATCGGGCTGATCGACACGATAAAAAGGCCAAGCCCGAAGAAGGACGTGAAGATCAGTCCAATGATCACATCGACCTTCAATCCGGACCGTTCCGACAGGAACAGCATCGCCCCCGCCGCCAGCCCGCCGGCGATAAAGGCGCCCAGCGCGAACGGCAGGCCCAGGATATAGGCCCCCGCCACCCCCGGCACCACCGAATGCGAGAGCGCATCGCCGATCAGCGACCAGCCCTTGAGCATCAGATAAGACGACAGGAAGGCACAGACGCCGCCAACCAGCGCCGAGACCCACATCGCATTGGTCATATAGCCGTAGGTGAACGGCTCCAGCAGATAGTCCATCATTGCTGGCTCCCGTCCTCGCGCTTGCTGTCGCTCGTCTGGGTCTTTTCGCCGTACTGGACAAAGGGGCGCTCGTCATCGGTCAGGATGGTGACCTCGCGGGTGTCGCCGTCGTCGTGCAGCGCCTGGCCGCCCAGGGTGAAATGGCGCAGCACGCCGCCAAAGGCGTGTTCCAGGTTCTCGCGGGTAAAGGTGGTCTCGGTCGGGCCGGACCCCAGCACCGTGCCCTTGACCAGCACCGTGCGGTCGCAGAATTCCGGCACGCTGCCCAGGTTATGGGTGGAAACCAGCATCACCCGGCCCTCGTCGCGCAGCTCGCGCAGCAGGGCGATGATTTGCTCCTCGGTCTTCACGTCCACGCCGGTAAAGGGCTCGTCCAGCAGGATCACCTGCCCGTCCTGCGCCAGGGCGCGGGCCAGGAACACCCGCTTGCGCTGGCCGCCGGACAGCTCCCCGATCTGGCGGTGGCGGAAATCCTGCATGTTCACCCGGCGCAGCGCCTGATCGACGGCCTCATGATCGGCCGCCTTGGGCCGGCGCAAAAACCCCATGTGGCCGTAGCGGCCCATCATCACCACGTCTTCGACCAGCACCGGAAAGGCCCAATCGACCTCCTCCGACTGCGGCACATAGGCGACCAGGTTCTTGCGCAGCGCGTCCTTCACGGACATGCCAAGGATGCGGATTTCGCCCTGCGCGGCCGGGACAAAGCCCATGATCGCCTTGAACAGCGTCGATTTGCCCGCGCCATTGACCCCGACCAGCGCAGTCACGGTGCCGCGGGGAATGTCAAAGCTGGCGTTCCACAGCGCTGTATGGCCGTTGCGGTAGGTCACCGTGACGTTCTTGGCGGCAATCCCGCCCTCCGCGGCTGCGGCGCTGGTGTTCATGATGTGGGTCTCGCTGGCATCAAGCATGGGCTGTCCTGCAGAGTTACACACAGAAATTGTGCTTTGTGAAATGAAACGCCCCGCAACTTGCGCTGCGGGGCTCTTTGGATATGCGAAAATGCGGTCTTAATTGGTCACTTCGGTCAAACCGCGGGCCACGGTCTGAGAGGTGACCTTGAGCAGGTCCAGATAAGTCGGCACCGGGCCGTCCGCCTCGCTGAGGGAGTCGACATAGAGCTCCCCGCCATAGGCCACGCCGGTTTCCCGCGCCACCTGCTCTGCCGGGGCGGTGTTCACGGTGCTTTCGCAGAACACCACCGGGATGTCGTTGGCGCGCACGCCATCAATCACCGAACGCACCTGCTGCGGCGTGCCGACCTGATCGGCGTTCATCGGCCACAGGTACAGCTCCTTCATGCCGAAATCGCGCGCCAGATAGCTGAAGGCGCCTTCGCAGGTCACCAGCCAGCGCTTGTCCTCGGGGATCTCCGCGATGGCACGGCGCAGCGGCTCGATGGTGGCGCGCAGCCTGTCCTTGTATTCGCCCGCGTTCTTGACATAGACCGCGGCGTTTTCCGGGTCGTGCTCGGCAAAGGCTTCGACGATGTTGTCGATATAGATCAGCGCGTTATCCAGACCCATCCAGGCGTGCGGGTTGGGCTTGCCCTCGTAAGAGCCGGCCGCGATCGGGATCGGGTCGATGCCATCGGTCAGGGTCACCGACGGCACGTCCTTCAGGTTCGACAGGAACTGTTCAAACCACAGCTCCAGGTTCATGCCGTTCCACAGGATCAGGTCGGCATCGGACGCCCGCACGATGTCGCGCGGCGTCGGCTCATAGCCGTGGATCTCTGCGCCCGGCTTGGTGACCGAGACGACTTCTGCGGCATCGCCTGCCACATTGGCCGCCATATCGGCCAGCACGGTGAAAGTGGTGACCACCTTCATCTTGTCTTCGGCCATGGCAGCGCTGGCGGCAGCGGCCGCAATCGCGGCGGCGGAAACCGTCTTGAGCAGGTTCGAAAGCATTCGATTCTCCGTTCTTGAAGATGTCTTTGCAGCATCGTTATTGCAAATCATTCGCAACTGTCAATGAAATTGAGAATGATTTGCAAAAACAGGCCGCGGCCCCGGGCAAGACGCGCGTTCGTGCAGGCCCGCTTAGCAAAGGGTTAACGCCGGTTAACGCCGTCTAAATATTGCCCGGATCCCGGCCGTCATTTCGCCCGAATCCGCCGCTAGACCTGACAGGGCAGCCAGAACGGCGCGGGACTGAACCTGATCCTTCAACCGTCTGAGCGAGCAATTCCATGATCTCACCTGGGACCCTTTCCGGCTGTTCTGCCGCCATCTGGCTGCTGGTCACCGGCTCCGCCGCGCTTGGCAGCCCGGTGCAGAGCATTGAGCTGCACTGCGGCAAAGCCCTGCAGCAGCCGCTGTGCGACGCCTTGGCCGGCGCGTTGAGCGAAAGGTTTCCCGGCGCGGCGGTGTCCGCTGCGGACGGTCAGACCGGCCCCGCCGATCTGACCCTGCGCTATGTCGGGCACTCCCAGACCGCCGACTGGATTTCAGGATACCTGGAGTGGCAGCACCGCGATGGCCGGTCCGGCCAGGGCCCGGCCATCGAACAGTCGGTCATGGACGGTCATCTGACTGCGGACAGCATTGCGGACTTTGCCGGCCACCTGGTCGGGCAAACCGAATTTCCCCTTTAAACCAAAGAGCTAGTTTGGAGCACGGTCATGTGTGAATATTGCGGTCAAGCCAATCACAGAATTCCCGAAGCCACCGGCAGCAGCGGCTCTGGCACCGGCACCGGCACCGGCGATGCCGGCGGCAAGCCGACGTATACGGTCGACCAGATCGCCCAGTATCTGTACCAGGGCTTCTGGGAGGATACCGGCCGCACCCAGCGCTCCTTTGATGTGCAAACCGGCGGGCAGCTGACGGTCAACCTCAGCGGGCTGAATGCAACCGGCAAGGAGACCGCCCGCAAGGCGCTGGAAAGCTGGACCGCGCTGACCGGGATCGAGTTTGCCGAGACCACCGGCAGCGCCAAGATCACCTTTGACGACAACAACTCCGGCGCCTACGCCAGCTCCACCGTCAGCAACGGCACCATTCTCAGCTCCCATATCAATGTGGACGACGGCTGGTCCGCCTACGGCAACTACTACCTGCAGACCTACATCCACGAGATCGGCCACGCCCTGGGGCTGGGCCACACCGGCAACTACAACGGCAGCGCCAGCTATGGCTCCGACGCGCATTTTGCCAATGACAGCTGGCAAATGTCGATCATGTCCTACTTCAGCCAGTCCGAAAACACTGCCGTCGATGCCTCCTTTGCCTATCTGGCAACGGCGCAGCTGGCTGACATCGCTGCGGTCCACCATCTCTATGGCACGCCTGTAAACGTGGAAACCGGCGACACCACCTATGGCGACGGCCAGACCACCGGCCGTTTCGGCATGGATCTGAACGGCGGCTGGGCGGTGGCGATTGTCGACAGCGGCGGCACCGACGTGATCAACCTCGGCTTGCGCAGCTACAATCAGACCCTGAACCTCAATGCGGGCACCTTCTCCAGCCTCAATGGCAAGACCGGCAACTTCTCCATCGCCAGCGGAACCGTGATCGAAAACGCCATCACCGGCAGCGGCATAGACAGCATCACCGGCAACGCCGCGGACAATGTTCTGGACAGCGGCGCCGGCAACGATCAGATCTCGGCAGGCGGCGGCAACGACACGCTGATCGGCGGCACCGGCGCGGATTACCTGACCGGCGGCGCGGGCGCCGACCGTTTCGTCTACCGGCAGCTGGGCGAGTCCGGCGACTCCATCGCCGACTTCAGCCTCGCCGCCGGAGACCGCGTCGATGTCAGCGCCCTGCTGCAAGAGATCGGCTATACCGGCACCGATGCGGCAGCCGACGGCGTCGTCTCGCTTCAGGCCGGCAGCGGCGGCTCCTGGCTGAAGATTTCCCACAACGGCAGCAGCACCCTGCTGGTGTTCCTGGCCGGTGTTGATGCAAACGCCGATGCGGCAGAAATCATCAACATCTCCGCCGCCCCGGACCCCGATCCGGAGCCCACACCGGACCCGGACCCAACCCCGGACCCGGATCCCACCCCGGACCCGGAACCAACCCCGGACCCGGATCCCACGCCGGAGGTCATCGACAACATCTATACCTTCACCAACAGCTTTGTGCCGAACTGGACCAGCGTTCTGGGCACCGTCACCGACACCAATGGCGGCACCGACACCCTGGATCTGAGCGCCGTGACCTATACGTCCTCGATCAACCTGCAAAGCGGCGTGTCCGGAACCATCGGCTCCAAAACGCTGACGGTCAGCGAGGGCTCGGAGATCGAGAACCTGATCCTGGGCAGCGCGTCTGACAAGGGCTACGGCAACAGCGCCGCCAACCTGATCGAAGGCCGTGACGGCAACGACCAGCTGTTCGGCCTGGACGGCGACGACACCCTGTCCGGCGGCAACGGCAGCGACAAACTGTATGGCGGCCTGGGCAGCGACAGCCTGGATGGCGGTGAGGGCCGGAACCAGCTGTACGGCGAGGACGGCGACGACACCGTTCTGGCAGGCGGCGGAAGCGACAAGATCTACGGCGGCGCCGGAAACGACAGCCTCAACGGCGGCGGCGGCCGGAACCAGCTGTACGGCGAGGATGGCGACGACACCGTTCTGGCAGGCGAAGCAAGCGACAGAATCTACGGCGGCGCCGGAAACGACAGCCTGGACGGCGGCGGCGGCAGCAACAGGGTCGAAGGCGGCCTGGGCGATGACGCCATCGTCACCGGCAGCGGCAGGGACCTGCTGGACGGCGGCGACGGCAATGACACAATTTCCGCCGGCGATGGCTACAACAAGGCCGATGGCGGCCTCGGCGATGACCTGATCAGCACCGGCAGCGGCAGAGACCAGATCAAGGGCGGCGACGGAAATGACACGATTGCCGCCGGCGACGGCTACAACAAGGCCGATGGCGGCCTCGGCGATGACTCGATCAGCGGCGGCAGCGGCAAGGACCAGTTCATCGGCGGCGACGGAAATGACACCCTGTCAGTCGGCGAAGGTTTCAACAAGGCCGATGGCGGCGCGGGCCACGACTGGATCACCAGCGGCAGCGGCAAAGACCAGTTGATCGGCGGTGACGGAAACGACACGATCGACGCAGGCGATGGCGACAACAGGGCCGATGGCGGCGAAGGCCACGACTCGATCACCAGCGGCAGCGGCAAGGACCGGATCAAGGGCGGCGACGGAAACGACATAATTGCGGCCGGCGATGGCGACAACCAGGTTTCCGGCGACGATGGCGACGACGTGATCACCAGCGGCAGCGGCAAGGACAGGATCAAGGGCGGCCTCGGAGATGACACCCTCTCGGCTGGCGGCGGCGACAACAAGCTGGACGGCGGCGACGGCAATGATGTGATCACCAGCGGCAGCGGCCGCGATAAGGTGAAAGGCGGCAATGGCGGCGATCTGATCGAAACCGGCGCGGGCGCTGACAATGTCAATGGCGGCGCAGGCAACGATACGATCCAGGCCGGCGCGGACGCCGACAAAGTCATCGGCGGCGACGGCGGCGACAGCCTGGATGGCGGCGACGGAGACGACAAGATCAGCGCCGGCAATGGTGATGACACCGCCGATGGCGGCGGCGGCGCGGACAAGATCAATGGCGGTGCCGGCAATGACACCATCCGCGGCGGCAGCGGCGATGACATGATTGACGGCAGCGCCGGCAGCGACCGGCTGGAAGGCGGCGCCGGGGCCGATATCCTGAAAGGCGGCGCGGATGCGGACGTGTTTGTCTTCGCCTCTGCCGAAGACGCAGGCGACATCCTGCGCGACTTCAGGCTAGGCGACGGCGATGCCCTCGATATCAGCGGCCTGCTTCTGGAGCTGGACACCAGCCTGGAAGACGCCCTGTCCAGCGGCAGCCTGTCGCTGAGCAGCACCAAGGAGGTCTGGCTGCAATACGACGCCGACGGCGAGGGCGGCAGCGATCCGCTGCAAATCGCCTGGGTGAAAGGGATCAACTCCAGCAATCAGCTGACCGAAGACTGGTTCATCTGACCCGGTGAACCGCGCAAGGCCCGGCTTCCGGACAGGACCGGGCCTTGCGCCGCGCCGGCGGCCCGGCCTGCGCTCAGCCCCGCGGCGCCTGAAACCGCGGTACGGACCGCGCCCCGTCCGCGGTGATCGACACCAGCGACAGCGTGTGGTCCATGTTCTTCATCCGGTGCCGCAGCATCAGCCGTGTCAGCCGGTTGAGATCTGCCGCATACTCCGGCTGCCCGGCCACGTTTTCCATCTCTCCCCGCCCCTCCGCATCAAACAGCATCGGCGGCAGGTCGGCGGCAAACTCCACCAGGGTAAAGCGCCCGTCCCGCAGGATCCCCAGGCTGCTGTCGCTTGGCGTGGTGCCAAGCGCCTTCTGCCACAGCGTCGGCTTCAACGGTTCTGAGAAATCCAGCTCCGAGAAGGAATACTGCCGCCAGTCCTGCGGCACCTCCCCGCGCAACAGCGGCAGCAGCGACCGCCCGTCCATGGCGTTCGGGATCTCCTGCCCCGCCCAGTCCAGAATGGTCGGCGTCACGTCGATCGACTCGGTGATCTGAGGGACGCAGGCGCCGGCGTTGCCCTCGTTGCCCGGCATCCGGATGATCAGCGGCGTGTGATAGGCGGCGTCATAGACCGTCATCTTGCCCCAGGCGTGCCGGTCGCCCAGCATTTCGCCGTGGTCGGCGGTGATCACCACCATGGTGCTGTCATACTGGCCCGTGTCCTTGAGGAATTGGATCACCCGCCCGGCATGGTGGTCCACCTCGGTGGCCAGCCCCAGATACACCGCGCGCAGGGTGCGGATGGTGTCATCCGTCGGCTCCAGATCCGGGAAGCCTTCGACAAAACCCGCCGCCGTGCTGCTGCGCAGTGCCGGATCAAAGAACGGATGCAGCGCACCTTCCTGCTCCGGCGTGTCCAGCCGCTGCGGCAGCGGCAGCGAGGCCGGGTCATACATGGTGTTATAAGGGGCCGGGGCCACCAGCGGCGGATGCGGGCGGATATAGGTCAGATGCGCGAACCAGCTCTCCTTGTGATAGGCCGCCATCTTGCCCAGGAAGGAGTCGGTGAGAAACGCGGTATCGCTGTCCTCTGCCGCGTAAAGCGCCGGATCGTTCAGCCGCGGCGCACCGCCACCGGGCGAAACCGGCTTGTAGACATCCCAGTAGTTTTCGAACTCATAGCCCCGGTTCATCAGATGCGACTGCCAGGGATAGGACATCTCCAGCCGCATCTCGGTCATCTCGTGGAAGCCGTTCATCGGAAACTCATAGGTGCGCAGCGCCGGGTCGTTGGCATCAAAGGCGCGCGGGTCCTGCGCGGTGTCGGTATAACCGAACAGCATCGGCAAATAGCCCGCCTTGCGCATCTCGGTGGCAATGTTGGGGGTATCGTGGCGCAGCGGCGTGCCATTGCGCACCGACCGGTGGTTCATCGCATACTGCCCGGTCAGGATCGACGCCCGCGACGGCCCGCAGGGGTTGGTCACCGAGTAATGCCGCTGGAACGACACCGCCTCCTGCATGAAGGCGCGGATGCTGGGCAGCTCCACATGCCTGGCCATCGCCCCGAACACGCAATCCGCCCGCAGCTGATCAATGATGATAAACAGGACGTTGCGGGTCGCGGGGCGGTTCTGGGGAGGGGTGGCAGGCATCCGGGTGTCCTTGCGCGGCACAGGTCAGGGTTCGGCTGTCAAACTGTGATGATCCGGACGCGGATTTCAAGCGCGGACTGCACGGCCCGGAGGAACAGCCTGCCGCGAATTGTCAGCTGGCAATTCCCGTAAAATTCTACCTATCCGGCCGCCAGACCCCGGGCGAACAGCCTGCCGAACTGCGGCTGGGGGTCCGTGATCCCGGCCAGCCGCAGCATGTGCCAGGCCAGCGCCTGATTGCTGGAGACCACCGGCACCCCGGCCGCCGCCTCGATCTGCGGGATCACCCGCAGGCAGCGCAGGTTGGTGCAGGAGATCACGATGGCGTCGCAGTCCGCGGCACTGGCCACCTGCTGCGCCGCCGCGGCAATCGCCGCCTCGGTGATCCGCGCCACCACCCGGTCGTCCATTTCCTCAAACGAGCCGAAACCGGCGATTTCGAACCCCGCCTCTTCCAGCTTCTGCCGCATCTGCGCCGAGACTTCCGGCAGATAAGGCGTGACAAACCCCAGCCGCGCGGCCCCCAGCGCCCGGCCCGCGGCGATGATCGCCGCCAGCGGGTCAGTGACCTTGGCCCGGGGCAGCACGGTCTGCACCGCCGCTGCCACCCTGGCCGAGCCGATCACCGTTGACGCAGACGTGCAGCCATAACCGATCACGTCGAAATCCGGGGCGGAAGGAAACAGCCGGGCAGAGTCCGGCAGATCCGCCTGCATCCGCGCCAGCGTCTCCGGGCGGACTTCGGGCACCATCGGAATGCGGCTGTGATAGAGCGCCACGCCGTCCTGCGCCATCATCCGGGCGAACTCCGGCTCCAGCGTCTCATCGGTTTCCAGCACGATCACCCCCAGCGTGGCGCGGGTGCCGATGCCTGCATCCGTGTCAAAGGGCAGTTTCATGGCCCAAGGCCTCCTTCAGATTACCGGCAGCTCGGGGGCGGCGCGGGCTGTCAGCAGCTCTGCCCCGTCCGCGCGCACCACGATGTTTTCCTCATGCACCATGATCCGGCCATCGCCATAGCTCAGCGAAGGCTCCAGCGTCAGCACCATGTTTTCCTCGATCACCGTCCCGTCAAACGCAGCGTGCGAGGGCCATTCGGTCAGCTGCATGCCCAGCCCATGCCCCAGCCGGCCCACGTCGCCGCCCTGACCGTCCATCCCGGCGATCACGGACTGCATCGCCTGGAACAGCTCGCGGCAGGTGGCACCCGGTCTGGCGGCAGCAATCCCGGCCTCGGTCGCCCGCCACAGCACGTCATAAGCTTGGCGCGACAGGTCATCGGCCCGGCCAATCGCAAAGTTGCGGTCGAAGTCGCAGAAGTAGCCGTCCCAGGTGGCGCCGGTGTCCAGCATCACGATGTCGCCCGCCTGCAGGGGCCGGCCGGTCGGCGGCGAGATCACGTCGCTGTAGCCGCCCTGACCGGCGCCGCCGACCAGATAGGGCACATCGTCCGCGCCCTGCGCCAGCGCCTCGCGCCGGAAGGCGCGGAACAGATCCTCAAACGGCTGGCCTTCACGGGCGATCTGCGGCACCTGCGCAAAGGTGCGCGAGCCGATGGCGCAGATATGGCGCAGTTTTTCGATCTCGGCGGCGGATTTCACCATCCGCAGGCTGCGCACCAGCGGCGTGGCATCCGCCACCTTCAGCCCCGGCAGCCCCGCCATCAGCCGCTCATAATCGCCCAGCGGCATCCTGAGCGACGTCTCGTGCCCCTTCAGGATGCCGATAGAACCGCCACGGGACGCAATTGGCGACAGCAGCTCCGTCAGCAGGCTGAGGCCGTCATCCTTGGGCGCGGGCGCGCTCCAGGTGCGGATGTCCTCGATCCAGGTGCGGCGCATCAGGTCGGCGCCGATCTCCGGGATGATGGCAACGGGCTCGCCTGCGGGCGGCACAAACAGGAACCACGGCCGGGTCGGGCTTTGCCAGAACAGCGTGTGGAAGCCGCTGAAATAGCGCACCTCCGGCTCTGTCAGCAGCAACAGCCCGTCCAGACCCTGCGCCGCCATCAGCGCCTGCGCCTTCCCGGTGCGGGCGGCGAATTCCGCCTCCGGAAAGCCGCGCGCGGGCGTCTCAGACATGGTCCTTGCCTTCCATGATCGCGGCAAAGATCGCGGGGTCCGTAACCCCCTCAGAGCCGATCAGCAGCACGCGGGCGTTTTCATCCAGCCCCAGTGTCTTCTTCATCTCAGGCGACTTGCACGCCGCGATCAGCGCCGCCAGCCCCGCCACCGCGCTTTCGCCGGCCTCCACCGCGGGATCGCCGGTTTCGCCATTGGCCAGCAGCCGCACCGCGGGGGCCACGATGCTGTCGGGAATGGTCACGAAATCGGTGGCTTCTTCGGCCAGGATCTCCCAGGCCATTTCCGACGGCTCGCCGCAGGAGAGGCCCGCCATGATGGTTTCTTCCTTGATGGCGAAATTGGTCGCCTTGCCAGCCTTGGCGCTGTCGAACAGGCAGGCCGCCAGTTCCGGCTCGACAATCACCACCCGCGGGGACGCCGCACCGTAATACTGCCGCAACGCCGCCGCGACTGAGGCCGCCAGCCCGCCGACCCCGCCCTGCAGGAACACATGGGTCGGGGGCTGCTCCAGCGCCTCGCAAGCCTCGCGGGTCATCACGCTGTAGCCGGCCATCACGTCGCGCGGCGGCTCGGTGTAGCCGTCCCAGGAGGTGTCGGAGACCACGAACCAGCCGTTTTCCTCCGCTTCTTTCTTGGCCAGCAGGACCGAGGCATCATAGTCGCCGTCGATCCGGATCACCTCGGCGCCCAGATCGCGCATCGCCGCGGCGCGGCCCTCGCTGACCTCGGCATGGATGTAGATCCGGCAGGGCGCGCCGAACCGCTGGCAGCCCCAGGCCAGCGAGCGGCCGTGGTTGCCGTCGGTGGCAGAGACCAGGGTGATCCCGGTGCAGGCGTCCTTGTGGACGCCCTTGCGGATCTCCTCCAGGCTGACGTCCTGGCCCAGCTGCTTGCTCAGCTCCCGCTGCAGCACCCGCAGCGCCGCATAAGACCCGCCCAGCGCCTTGAAGCTGCCCAGGCCGAACCGCGGGCCTTCGTGCTTGTAGTCGATCCGGGCGACACCGATCTGCGACGCCAGCCCGGACAGGGACACCAGCGGCGTTGCCGCATACCCCTCCCAGGCGGTGATTTCTGCCTGAGCCTTGGCAAAGTCCTGTTCCGACAGCACGCTATAGGCCGCCTCGCCGGGTTTCGGGTTTCCTGCCGTGTGGCGCAGGGCAACAGCAAATTGTTCAAGCATCGTCAGTCCTTTCCCGCTGGCAGCCGGTCCCGCACCAGCTGCACCCAGACCTCCGCGCCGATGGGCAGCAGAGCGTCGTTGAAATCATAATCCGCCGCATGGAGCGGCTGGCCGTGCGGCCCGTCTTCGCCATTGCCCAAGAGCAGGAAGCAGCCGGGCACGGCGTTGGCGAAATGGGCAAAATCCTCCGAGAAGCTCATCGGCGGGCGGTTGCAGATCACGGCGCAGCCCGCAGCCTCTGCGGCGCGATAAACGGCCTCCGCCGGGCCTTGGGCGTTGATGGTTTCCACGAATTCGGTGTTGAAGCTCACCTCCGCCTTCACCCCGTGGGTGGCCGCCACACCGGCGGCGATCTGGCGCATGAAGCGTTCCACCGCGGCGCGGTCCTCCGGCACCCGGGCGCGCACGTCGCCCTTCAGCACCGCATGGCCCGGCAGCACGTTGCGCTGGCCGTCGGTCAGAAACTCGGTCACGGAAACAACCGCCCCCGCCCCCGGCGCCAGCTTGCGCGACACGATGGTTTGCAGCGCCAGCACCATTTCTGCGCCGACGGTGATGGCGTCCACGCCCGCCTGCGGCATCGAGGCATGGCCGCCCTGCCCCTTGATCGCGATCTCAATCAGGCTCTCGCTGCTGCAGATCTGGCCCGTCCGGGTCGAGACCTGTCCCACAGGCGCGCCCGGCAGATTGTGGATGGCATAGACCTCCTCGATCGGGAACCGCTCCAGCACGCCCTCGGCAATCATCGCCTGCGCGCCCAGGCCGTGTTCCTCGTTGGGCTGGAACAGGAACACCACGGTGCCGTCAAACCCCTGCTCCTGCGTCAGCCGTTCGGCGGCGCCCAGAAGCATCGTCATGTGGCCGTCATGGCCGCAGGCGTGCATCACGCCCGGCGTTTCAGAGACATAATCATGGGCAGAGGTTTCGCTGATCGGCAGCGCATCCATATCGGCCCGCAGCCCGATGGCGCGGTTGCCGGTGCCGGCCCGCAGCAGTCCGACCACGCCCGCGCCCTCATGCACCTCCAGCCCTAGAGCGCGCAGATGCGCCGCCACCCTGGCCTTGGTGCGGTCTTCCCGGAAGCCAAGCTCCGGGTGCCGGTGAAAGTCCCGGCGCAGCGCTGTCAGGCGGTCCTGAAAGCTGGTCATAGGCGCTCTCCAAGCTGTTTGAGGCGACTTTAGGCCGCCGCATCCAGCTTGACGCATATTATTCCGGCCCGAGGGTGACGAAATTGATCGAACCGCCGGGCAATCGGGCTGAATTTCGTACTCTGCCCCGGCGCGGCGCCAACGGTCCTTGACGGATGGCCCAGCCCGCTAGATTTCCTCGCCTTTTTCCAGCAGCTCCTCGATCAGCTGACGCTGGATCCCCGGGCTGTCGCCGCCTCCGAATTGCAAGGCTCCCCCGGTGTAGAGCGTGCCATAGGTGCGGGCGATATTCACCGTCTGCCCCAGGCCCGAGATCAGCTGGTCCTTTTGCAGCGCGGACAGCGGGTGGATGAACACCGCCCACAGCTGGCCGCGCGCCACCGCATAGCGCGCATCCAGCGCGGTGTCGAAATTGGCCTGCATCATCCGCATCAGCTCCTCCGCCGTCAGCCCCTCCGCCGGGCGCAGCGGCACCATCGCCCGCATCCGGTCCGCTGCCGGATCGGTGACCACCAGCACCGGCACCCCGGCGATGGTCAGCTGAAAGCCCGGGCCCACCGGCTGCGCCGCGCCGTCCAGGGCAAAGAGGATGCGGCCCAGCCGTTCATAGGTCATCGGCGGCTCCGGCTCTGCGCCCGTGTCCTGCGCCAGCGCGGGCGCAGCCAATACGCAAGCAATCACAAATCTCAGCAGCCAGGCCATGACGGCACCTCCCCCTTTTGACGCTGCCTTTCAGGCTAATGCGCTGCCGCCTGCGGCTCCATGCACAGTTGGGTGAGGCACCGGCAGGCGCGCAGCCCGGAATTTCAGGACGATCTGCAAGATCACCGGGACGGATGGAGATTAAACGTACAGCGCTTCGGACTTAGCTTCGTATCACTGGGCTGCACAGCCGCCCGGGACATCTTGAAACCGCATACAGATCCGATGAGGACCAACATGAAAACGCTTCTGACAACCGCCCTGATTTCGCTGTCCGCCGTGCTGGCCGCGCCCGCCTTTGCCGCCGACGAGGTCAATGTCTCCAACGGCATCTCTGCCGGCGGCGCGCCGCTGGGCGCGCATGGCGTCGATCTGGTGGCGCTGCTGGACAGCCGCAACCCGGTGGAAGGCGTGGCCTCCTATTCCGCCACCGTGGACGGCGCTTCGTATTATTTCGCGTCTGAAGAAAACAAGACCGCGTTCGAGGCCAGCCCGGCGAAATACCTGCCGCAGCATGGCGGCTTCTGCTCCTACGGGGTGTCAGTCGGCAAGAAGTTCGACGGCGACCCGGACCAGTATCTGGTGCATGACGGCAAGCTGTTCCTGTTCCTGAACGCCGCCACCCGCGCGGCCTTCCTGGAAGACGTCGCAGGCACCGCCAAGACCGCGGACAGCCAGTGGGCCGAAATCAAGCACGTGGCGGTCGGCGCGCTCTGATCCCGCGCAGGCCGTGTCCCGCCGGGCAGGCTTTCCCACCTGCCTCTTGGCCCGCAGCTGATGTCTCAGTTGCGGGCGTATCCGCGTCAGTCCGCGGGCTGCATCCGGCTTTCGATCACGGCCAAAGCCCGGGCCAGCGCTTCTTCGATGCTCAGGTCGCTGGTGTCGATCAGCACCGCGTCATCGGCCGGTTTCAGCGGCGCCTCGGCGCGGTTCATGTCGCGGTCGTCTCGTGCCTTCACGTCGGCCAGCACTTCGGCCAGGGTGATCACCTTGCCGGCCGCCGCCAGTTCCAGGAACCGCCGCCGGGCGCGCACCTCGGCGCTGGCGGTGACAAACAGCTTCACCTGCGCATAGGGGCAGATCACCGTGCCGATGTCGCGCCCGTCCAGCACCGCGCCGCCCGCCCGGCGGGCAAAGGCGCGCTGAAAGTCCACCAGCGCCGCGCGCACTTCGGCAATCACCGCCACCTTGGAGGCCGCCTGCGCCACCTCCGGCCCGCGCAGGTCCTCTCGTGCCAGATCCTGCGGTGTCAGGGTCTGGGCCGCCGTGACCGGCGCCACGCCTTCCAGCATCTTGGCGCCGACCGCCCGGTACAGCAGCCCGGTATCCAGGTGGCCGAAGCCGTAATGGGCCGCCACCGCCTTGGAGATGGTGCCCTTGCCTGCGGCGGCCGGTCCGTCGACCGCTATGGTAAAACTCTTGCTCATGTGCGTTCCAGCCTGGCCCCCAGATTGCCCATCAGGGTTTCAAAGATCGGGAAGGAGGTTGCGATCGGGCTGCCGTCATCGACCGAGACAGCGTTCTGCGCGCCCATGCCCATCACCATGAAGGACATGGCGATGCGGTGGTCCAGGAAGCTTTCGCAGGTGCCGCCGCCCGGAACGCCGTCAATGCCGAGGCCGGTGACCGCCCACCAGTCCTCGCCTTCCTCGACCGCGACGCCATTGGCGCGCAGGCCCCTGGCCATCGCGTCGATGCGGTCGCTTTCCTTGACCCGCAGTTCCTTCACACCCGCCATCATGGTCTTGCCCTCGGCGAAGGCGGCCACCACCGACAGCACCGGGTATTCGTCGATCATCGAGGCGGCGCGCTCCGGCGGCACTTCGATACCCTTCATATTGGGCGAGTATTTGGCGCGCAGGTCGGCCACCGGCTCGCCGCCCTCCTCGCGCATGTTCTCGAACGTCAGGTCGGCGCCCATGTCCTGCAGGGTGTAGTAGAGGCCCGCGCGGGTCGGGTTGAGGCCGATGTTCGGCACCAGCACGTCTGAACCGGGGGTGATCAGCGCGGCGCAAACTGGAAACGCCGCGGAAGACGGATCACGCGGCACCGCGATCACCTGCGGTTTCAGCTCCGGGCGGCCGGTCAGGGTGATGACGCGGCCCTCATCGGTGTCCTCGGTGGTGATCTCGGCGCCGAAACCGGCCAGCATCCGTTCGGTATGGTCGCGGGTGGCTTCCTTCTCGATCACCACGGTCTTGCCAGGCGCGTTGAGGCCCGCAAACAGCACTGCGGATTTCACCTGCGCCGACGGCACCGGCACCTCATAGCGGACCGGAACCGGATCCGCCGCGCCGATGATGGTCATCGGCAGCCGCCCGCCGGAGCGGCCTACGGACTGGGTGCCGAACAGCGCCAGCGGGTCGGTGACGCGCGCCATCGGGCGCTTGTTCAGAGAAGCGTCGCCGGTGAAGGTCGCGGTGATCGGAGAGGTCGCCATAACGCCCATGATCAGCCGCACGCCGGTGCCGGAGTTGCCGCAGTCGATCACATCGTCCGGCTCCGCAAAGCCGCCGACGCCAACGCCGAACACCGACCAGTTGCCGCCGCCATGGTTCACCACCTCGGCGCCAAAAGCCTGCATCGCCTTGGCGGTGTCCAGCACATCTTCGCCTTCCAGCAGGCCGGAGATCTTCGTCTCCCCCACCGACAGCGCGCCCAGGATCAGCGACCGGTGCGAGATCGACTTGTCGCCGGGCACCTCCGCCACGCCCTTAAGCGGGCCAGAGCGGTGCGAGGTCATCGGGATGGGCGTGCCGTGTCCGGACATGGGGCTTCCTTCGTCTGTCGGTCGTTCGTCTGTTCGTTTGCGCTATCGGTAACGGATTGGGTCTGGCCGGTCCAGCGTAATTGGCCTCAGCCCAGGCGGCGGAAGGTCAGGTAATGCGGCGTGCGGCCTTCGCGCAGAGCCTTCTGCTCATAGCGGGTGGAGATCCAGTCCTGCCAGGGCTGGCGCCAGTCTTCGGGGCCTTCGGCCAGCCATTCGAAACCGGCCTTGGGCACCTCCTCAAGCGTCTGGCGCACGTAATCGGGGATATCGGTCGCCACCCGGAAGATCGCGCCTGGCTTCAGGCAGCGGGCCAGCGGTTCCAGATGCTCCTGCGTCACAAACCGGCGGCGGTGGTGGCGCTTCTTCGGCCAGGGGTCCGGGTACAGCAGGAAGGCGCGCGAGACCGACCCCGCGGGCAGCACATCCATCAGGTCGCGGGCATCGCCCGGGTGGATGGCGATATTGTCCGCGCCTGAGTTGCGGATCTTGCCCAGCAGCATCGCCACGCCGTTGATAAAGGGTTCGGCGCCGATGATGCCGGCATCCGGATTGCTGACGGCCTGATGCACCAGATGCTCGCCGCCGCCAAAGCCGACTTCCAGCCACACATCCCTGCCGCCAAACAGCGCGCCGAGGTCCAGCGGCGTGCGCTCCGGGTTCTCCTCCCAGCCGACGGCGCCGGGGCTGAGCTTGGCCAGATCCTCGTCCAGATAGCGCTTCTGGCTGTCCTTCAGCGTCTTGCCCTTGAAGCGGCCGTAAAAATTGCGCCAGGGCGCGCCGCTGGCGTGTTTCTCTGCCGCATTGGTGGCGGCGGGCTGGGCATCCTTGGACTGGTCGTCGCGGGGCTTCTGGTCGCCGGACATGCGTCTGGGCTCCTGTTCGAGGCGGTATTTGAAAGGCTGGCCGCTCCTGTGCCGCAAGCAGGCCTTGGGGTCAAGCCGGCGTCAGCGCGGCTGGCGCTGCGGCCCGGGCAGAACCTCCCGCAGAACGCCGGCGGCGATCAGGCGCAGGCGGCTGGGATACCACTCCCCGTCGGGGCCGGTGCGCAGCGTCTCGATGGCAAAGGCAGGATCGACGCCGCGCGCCACCATATAGCTGAGATGGTCGTAGATCTCGCGCTGGGTGTCTTCATAAATCCACGAGCCGAACTCAAACGGGGTCGACCAGCGCTGCGCCTTGCGTTCGCTGCGGTAGTATTCGTGCACCGCCTGCGCCGGCCAGTTGCGCTGGTGGAACCCGATGCGGGAGCCAAGCGTCATCCGCCGCCGGTTGCCGGCCAGAAAGACATCGACGCAGGCGCTGATGCATTCGCCGTCGATCAGGGTGTCCAGCCCGTAGTCCAGCACCAGCGCGGCAATCTCCTCGCCCGCAAAGACACTGCCGCCGATGCTGTTGAGCTGCAGTTCGGTGATCTGCGGCGTCTGGGCCAGGATCTCCTTCAGCTTTTCGGCATCCTCGTCGGTGATCTCCGCCTGCTCGCCTTCCACGTCCGTTCCGGTGTCATAGACAAGCGTCTGGCCCTGCAGGCTGAATTTCTGCGGCAGCGTTTCCCTGGCGGCCGCGGACAGCGGCAGCGCCAGGCAAAGAAAGGCAATTGTCAATCGCAGCATCGCAGCCCCAAAAAGCTGAAGAAGTCCACCCGATACTATGGCGCAGCCGGGCGGCCGGCTCCAGCCTGAACACGTCAGGAAGGCTGCCGGTGCGCCGCGCCCGGCGGGCGCGGCGCGTTGCCTGAATGTGCCGGTCCGGGCGAAAGTACCCCGGACATGAAAAGAGCGGACCCTGCGGCCCGCTCCCCCTTTGTGCCAATGGCCTCAGACCGCTTTTTTCAGCGCCTCGGCCAGATCTGTGCGTTCCCAGCTGAAGCCGCCGTCAGCCTCCGGCTCGCGGCCGAAGTGGCCATAGGCCGCGGTGCGCTGGTAGATCGGCCTGTTCAGACCCAGGTGCTGGCGGATGCCGCGCGGGGTCAGGTCCATCACCTGATCAATCGCCTTTTCGATGGCAGCGGGCTCAACTTCGCCGGTGCCGTGGGTGTCGGCATAGATCGACAGCGGCTTGGACACGCCGATCGCATAGGACAGCTGGATGGTGCATTTGTCCGCCATCCCCGCGGCCACCACGTTCTTGGCCAGGTAGCGCGCAGCATAGGCGGCCGAGCGGTCCACCTTGGTCGGATCCTTGCCGGAGAACGCGCCGCCGCCGTGCGGGGCCGCGCCGCCGTAGGTGTCGACGATGATCTTGCGGCCGGTCAGGCCCGCGTCGCCATCCGGGCCGCCGATCACGAACTTGCCGGTCGGGTTCACGTGCCAAACGGTGTTCTCGGTCAGCCAGCCGTCGGGCAGGGTTTCGCGGATGTAGGGTTCGACGATGGCGCGGATGTCATTCGAGGTCAGCGAGTCGTCCAGATGCTGGGTCGACAGCACCAGCGAGCTGATGCCCACCGGCTTGCCGCCTTCATAGATAACCGACAGCTGCGATTTCGCATCCGGGCCCAGCGCCGGCTCGGTGCCGTTTTTGCGCACCTCGGCCAGGCGGCGCAGGATGGCGTGCGAATACTGGATCGGGGCCGGCATCAGCGCGTCGGTTTCATTGGTGGCAAACCCGAACATGATGCCCTGGTCGCCGGCGCCTTCGTCCTTCTCGCCCGAGGCATCGACGCCCTGCGCGATATGGGCGGACTGCTCGTGCAGCAGGTTGGTCACTTCCACCGTCTCGTGGTGGAATTTCTCCTGCTCGTAGCCGATGTCCTTGATGCAGGCGCGGGCGATCTCGTCGATCTTGCCCATGTAGTCGTGCAGCTTGTCCTGATCGGACAGGCCGACTTCGCCCCCGATGACGACACGGTTCGTGGTGGCGAAAGTTTCAGCTGCCACACGTGCTTCGGGCTCTTCCGCCAGGAAAGCGTCCAGCACTGCATCGGAAATGCGGTCGCAGACCTTGTCCGGGTGGCCTTCGGAAACCGATTCCGAAGTGAAGGTGTAGTTCATACGGGTCATGAAAGAGTGCTCCATTGAGGTTCAGCCCGCCACGCCAGGAAGCCGTTGTGGCAGGTATCGGGCCGCATTACGCGGCAAGACCGCGCGGGTCAACTTATATTCGGATAGAGTTAATCAGCTATGAGCGCAGCGCAAGGGGCCGGCGGCGGAAGAATGCGGCAAATGCCCCCAAAAGACACAGCAACAGAACCGGCCAGTCGCCGGTGCGGCTGTGGAGCGTCGGCGGCAGCGCTTTTGGCAGGCTTGCGTCGATGTATCCGGCCTCCCCCAGCGGCAGGCTGTCCAGCAGCGCCCCGTCCGGCGCGATCATGGCGGAGACGCCGGTGTTGGCGGCGCGGATCATCGGCAGCCCCTGCTCCAGCGCCCGCATCCGGGCCTGCACAAGATGCTGGTACGGGCCGGACCGGGTGCCGAACCAGGCGTCATTGGTGATCTGCACCAGCATTTGCGGCCGGGTTTCGGCGGCGTTCACATCCTGAGGGAAAACAGCCTCATAGCAGATCAGCGGCAGGGCGCTGCCGACCGGCAGCTCCATCACCTGCGCGCCGGGTCCGGCGGCATAGCCCGCGCCCGCCTGGGAGGCAAATCCGTAGATGCCGAACCGCGCCAAGACGTCTCCGAACGGCACATATTCCCCGAACGGCACCAGATGCGCCTTGTCATAGGTGGCGGCAGCCATGCCGTCGGCGTCCAGCAGCACCGCGGAGTTATAGTAGGCGCCTGCCTCCTCGCGCTGGATGCCCAGCAGGACCGGCACGCCGCCCGCGCTGTCCGAGATGACCCGCAGCGTGTCCCCGGCATAGTTCAGCAGCTGCGGCACCGCGGTTTCCGGCCAGACGATCAGGTCGGGGCGCGGCGCCCCTGCCGAAAACGCAACGGAGCGGCGGACAAATTCCCAGCGGTGGTCCGGGTGCCATTTCAGGTTCTGCGGTGCGTTGGGCTGAACGATTCGCACCGTCTTGCCGGTCGGCGCGGCCTGCTCTGGGGCCGGCACGGCGGCGGCCGCAGCCGCGGACAGGACCAGCGGCGCGGCGGCGGCAACCGGCGCCTGCCGGATCAGGGCCAGCGGCAGGAAGGCCGCCAATGTCAGCAGGCCCAGCCCCTGCGGCCCGATCCAGGGCAGCAGGTTCGCGGCCGGCGTATCGATCCAGAACTGCCCGAAGCCCGCCCAGGGAAACCCCGTCAGCAGATAGGCCCGGGCAAATTCCGCCAGCGTCCACACCGCCGCCAGCACCGGCACCCGCCAGGCGCCGCGGCTGAGCCGCGCGGTGAGGCCAAAGGCCACGCCCCAGAACAGGGCAAGGCCCGCGGCCAGGAACACCAGCGCAAACGGCGCCATCCAGGCGTGGCGCTCCGGGTCGATTTGAAAGGGTTCGATGATCCACGACAGGCCAAAGGCGAAATACCCCAGCCCGAACAGCCAGCCCGCCAGCGCCGCCGTGCGGGCCGAGGCGGCCTGCAGGACCAGCCAGCCGGCCGCAGCCAGCGCCACCGGCAGCCCGAACAGGAGATGCCAGGGGGCAAGCGACAGCGACAGCAGCGCACCGCCGCCCACCGCCAGCGCGGCCGGCGCCAGCCGGAGCCCGCGGGCCGCCCGGCGCAGCCCGAGTGACATCATGCGGCGGCGTCCGGCAGCCGCACGCGCAGCCGCTTGATCCGGCGCGGGTCGGCGTCGATCACCTCAAACTCGGCCCCTTCAGGATGTTCGATCACCTCGCCGCGGGCGGGCACCCGGCCCGACAGCATGAAGACCAGACCGCCCAGGGTGTCGATTTCTTCTTCATCGACCGCGTCATGGCTGGTCAGGGACTGGCCGATCTCGCTCTCGAATTCCGGAAGCGGCGTGCGGGCCAGGGCGATGTAGCTGCCCGGCTTCTCCTGGTACCAGGTCTGCAGCTCGTCGGCGTCGTGCTCATCCTCGATCTCGCCGACCACCTGTTCGATCAGGTCCTCGATGGTCACCAGACCGTCGACACCGCCGTATTCGTCGATCACCAGCGCCATGTGGCGGCGCTCGGCCTGCATCTTGGTCAGCAGCACCCCGATCGGCATCGACGGCGGCACAAACAGCAGCGGCCGCAGCATCCGCTGCAGGTCGAACTCAGTGCTGCCGCCATTGAAGCCATGGGTGAGCGAGAAATCCTTGAGGTGGACAAAGCCCAGGGGCGTGTCCAGCGTGCCCTCGTACACCGGGATCCGGGTAAAGCCGCTTTGCCGGAAGATGCCGACCAGGTCGTCCTTGTCGATGGTGACCGGCACCGCAGCAATCTCGGCGGAGGGGATGGCCACGTCTTCCACCCGCAGCCTGCGCAGATTGATCATGCCATGCGCGCCGGAGCCGGCGGCCGGCCGATCGCTGCCTGGGTCGTCTTCTGCCTGCGGTTCCGCGCCGAACACGCTGAAAAGCCGTGCCCAGAAACCGGTTTTCTCGGTGGCCGGCGCTTCTGGCGCCGTGCCGTTCATGTTCTGCAGCGCGCCCTGCGCCGCGTTAGAACTTCCTTCTGTGTCGCCCATCGGTCCTATCCAAAAGCCCCGTCTAAGAGGCGTCCTCAGTCATATATGGGTTTGCGATACCCATTTTGCCAAGTATCAGCACCTCAATCCCTTCCATTAATGCGGCATCGCGGTCACGGATGTGATCATAGCCCAGAAGATGCAACAGTCCGTGAACGATCAGATGGCGAGCATGGTCGGCCAGCGGCTTGCCTGCCTCCGATGCCTCGCGGGCGCAGGTGCCATAGGAGATGGCGATGTCCCCCAGCGGGATTTCGCCAGTGAAATCAGGCTCTGGCGGCACCGGCGTGCCGCCGTCCGTGTCCGGGGCGCGCTCCTCTGCGGGCCAGCTCAGCACATTGGTCGGCACGGGTTTTTCGCGGAACTCCGCGTTCAGCCCGGCGATCTGGGCATCGTCGCAGCCCAGCAGCGAAATTTCGCACATCTCTGCATCCAGCCCGAAATGGGCCAGGACGGCAGCAACGGCCTCCTCCGCCAGCGGCTCGAGCCCGGCCTGCTGCCAGCGGGCGTCTTCGATGGTGATGTCGAGCGTCATGGATATCTTCCGGAAACGGGGGCCAGCCCCCGCACCCCCGGGATATTTCGGGCAGGAGAAACGCGGGGTCAGGCCGGCATGGCGTCTGCGTCATAGGCCTCGATGATGGCCGCCACAAGGGGGTGGCGCACCACGTCGCGGGCGGTGAAGTAGTTGAAGCTGATCTTGGGGATGGATTTCAGCAGCCGTTCGGCATCGGCCAGCCCCGATTGCACCCCGCGCGGCAGGTCGACCTGGCTGCGGTCGCCGGTGATCACCATGCGCGAGCCTTCGCCCAGGCGGGTCAGGAACATCTTCATCTGCATGGTGGTGGCGTTCTGCGCCTCGTCCAGCACCACAAAGGCATTCGACAGCGTGCGGCCGCGCATGAAGGCCAAGGGCGCGATCTCGATGCGTTTTTCCTCGAGCAGCTTGGCCAGTTGCTTGCCCGGCAGGAAGTCGTTCAGCGCGTCATAGAGCGGCTGCATGTAGGGATCGACCTTGTCCTTCATGTCGCCGGGCAGATAGCCGAGCTTCTCGCCCGCCTCCACCGCCGGACGGGACAGGATGATGCGGTCGACATGGCCGGTGATGAACATCGAGACCCCCACCGCCACGGCCAGGTAGGTCTTGCCGGTGCCGGCCGGGCCGATGCCGAAGGCCAGCTCATTCTCGAACAGCGAATGCACATAGGCCTTCTGCGCCTCGGTGCGCGGCTCCACCAGTTTCTTGCGGGTCTTGATCTCCACCCGGCCGCCGCGGAACATCTGCAGCTGGCCGTCGGGTTCGGCCTCGTCAGCCTCCTGGCCCATGCGCAATTCGCGGTCGATGTCGCCGCTTTCGACGCTGCGGCCGGTTTCCAGCCGGTCGTAGAGAGCCGTCAGCACGCCGGCCGCCTGTTCGCGCGCCGAATCTTCGCCCATCACCGAGAGCTGGTTGCCCCGGCGGACGATCTGCACGCCCAGTTTTTGTTCGATGTCAGCCAGATTGCGGTCGTATTCGCCGCACAGGTCGATCAGCAAGCGGTTGTCGGGAAATTCCAGAAGCACTTCATGGGTTGCGGTCTGGTCTTGCGCGTCATTCAGGGCACCGATGGCCAAGCTGATCTCCTCATTCCAAGGTTGCCCTTTCAGTTTGCCGCCCCTGTTCCGTTTGCGCAAGCATCAGCAGCGGAAATTCACTCAATTGAAACAAATCAGCCGCCCCGAGGGGCGGCTGCAGGCAGCGGCGCTTGTCTGCTGCGGTCAGATCGGATCCCAGAGGGTCGAGCCGTTCTTGAACGGGCCGGTTGCCACATTGCGCGGCAGGTTGCTGTTGCAGACCGGCTTGCCATCGGGCGTGCGGCGCAGGTCGGCATAGCCCTCCAGCCCGTCATCAATGATCCAATGCTCGCAGCCATTGGGGTCGACCCAGATGCCTGCGGTCATGTTCGACAGGGTCGAGGAGCTGCCATCGCCGAAATGCCCGTCGGAGGATTTGTCGGCGCCCGTAGCACAGGCTGAAACTGCGGCGGCGGCGGCAAGGAGGAAGGCCGTTTTTACTGCTGTCATCGTCTGTCTCTCCTCAGCGCAGGCAATAGATTTCGACACGGCGGTTCGTTGCCATGTTGGCGGCGCTGGTGTTTGGCACCCGCGGTTCGCGTTCGCCGTAGGCCCGGACGTCATTGACCCGTGCGCCCGCCGAACGGGCCACCTGTGCCACCGCATTGGCGCGGCGCTGCGACAGGCCGATGTTGTATTCGTCCGAGGCGCGGCTGTCGGTGTGCCCGGCAATCACAAAGGAGCGGGCGCCGTCGGTCCTGGCCTTCTGGAAGAATTCGGTCAGGCGTTTGCGGCCAGCGGCATTGATGTGATGCTTGTTGGTGGCAAAGAACTGGTCGGACGGCATCACGCCGCAAATGTTGCCGCGGCGGCAGACCGGTTTGCCGTCCGGGGTGACATGCGGCGTCATAAAGCCCTCGGCGCCATCGTCCATCACCCAATGCTCGCAGCCGTCCGGATCGACCCAGATGGTGGGAACGTAGCGTTCGCCCTTGATCGTCCGCTGCTGGGACTGCGCGCCGGCCGGCGCGGCGGCGATGCTGAGCGCAGCCGAGGCAGCGGCAGCCAGCGCAATCACCTTGTTCAATTTGAAGTTCGACACAACCAGATTTCCTTCACCTAAGTTCCCCAGGGTGTTAGCCGCATTGGTGCCCACCGCTCAGGCCTGACAGCAGAATTAACTGAAATTGATACTCTATATCTGTTAAATTTCTGTTTTTAGCGCGCACGCTGATTGCGCGCCACGGACACTTGGCGCGTGCGGGACAGATTGTGTCTGAGCAAGATGCAGGAAGGACACACCCGGTTCGCGCCGGGCGGCCGCGGCGGGCCTTGGGGAACCCGCCCGCGACAGGAGATTCGCGGGTGCCGCGGCAGGCTTAGCCGATCAGCTCGCCCGCCAGCGAATTCGCGCCCGAGGAGACAATCCGGACCCGCGCCAGCTCTCCGGCGTCCCGGTTGCAATCGGCGACGTGGACAGCGTGGAGGTAATCGGACTTGCCCACCATCTGGCCCGGCAGGCGGCCGGTTTTCTCAAACAGCACGCCAACCTCGCGGCCGACCATGCTGTCCTGCACCTCGCGCTGCTGCCGGGTGAGCAGAGCCTGCAGCCGCTGCAGCCGGTCGTCTGCCGCAGCGGGGTCGACCTGGGGACGCTCCGCCGCCGGGGTGCCGGGGCGGGTGGAGTATTTGAAGGAATAGGCGGTGCCGTATTTCACCTCTTCCACCAGGTCCATGGTGGCCTGGAAATCCTCTTCGGTTTCTTCCGGGAAGCCGACGATGAAATCGCCGGAGATCAGGATGTCGGGGCGCGCGGCGCGGATGCGCTCGATCAGCCGGATATAGCTTTCGGCGGTGTGCGAGCGGTTCATCCGCTTGAGGATCTTGTCGGAACCCGCCTGCACCGGCAGGTGCAGATAGGGCATCAGCTTGGCACAGGTGCCATGCGCCTCGATCAGGTCGTCCTGCATGTCATTGGGGTGCGAGGTGGTGAAGCGGATGCGCTCCAGACCGTCGATCTTGTCCAGCTCCCAGATCAGCTGCGCCAGGGTCAGGTCGCCGTTGGGGCCGGCGCCGTGGTAAGCGTTCACGTTCTGGCCCAAAAGGGTGATCTCGCGCACGCCGCGCTCCACCAGGTCCCGGGCTTCGCGCAGGATGCGGTCCGCCGGGCGCGACACTTCGGCGCCGCGGGTGTAGGGCACCACGCAGAAGGCGCAGAACTTGTCGCAGCCTTCCTGCACGGTCAGAAACGCCGTCGGGCCGCGCTTGGCCTTGGGGCGGTTCTTCAGCTTCTCGAACTTGTCTTCCTCGGGGAAATCGGTGTCCAGCACCTTCTGCCCCGCACGGGTCTTCGCTTCCATCTCCGGCAGCCGGTGATAGCTTTGCGGGCCGACCACCAGATCGACCAGCGGCTGGCGGCGCATGATCTCCTCGCCCTCAGCCTGGGCGACGCAGCCCGCGACGCCGATTTTCAGGTCCGGCTTCTCGGCTTTCAGCCCCTTGAAGCGCCCCAGTTCGGAATAGACCTTCTCCGCCGCCTTTTCCCGGATGTGGCAGGTGTTCAGCAGGATCATGTCGGCGTCATCGGCGGATTTGGTCTCGACATAGCCCTCGCCGCCCAGCGCTTCGGCCATGCGTTCGCTGTCGTAGACATTCATCTGACAGCCATAGGTCTTGATAAACAGCTTCTTCGGGGCGCTCATGAGTCTCAGCCTTTTAGCCTGATCCGGGGTCAGCGGCCTGCCATACAGGCAAATGCCGATGCTTGCAATGACGCCGGAATTACCCGATTTTGGCCGCAAAGGCCAGAAAGGCAGGGGCAGACGGGCATGATGCATTCTTCGCTGGAGGATTTCCTGAAGCAGGGCAAGACGCTCTTGGCCGAAGGCCCGGTGGCGCTGGTGTTCATCGAGGATGAGGTGGAGATTGCCACCACCCTGCGCCACCACCTGCAATGCGGCTTCAAAGCGGTGGCCGCACTGATGCCGGATGCCTTCGACCTGCCGCAGGACGTGCGCGCCAAGGTGCACCGGGTGCCGTTTGACTGCGGGCCGGAGGGCGCGGTCACCGATGCCGTCAACGCGGTCATTGCTGCGGCGCGGCCGGGCTGCTGGCTCTATTACTGCTACAACGCGGAATACCTGTTCTACCCGTTCTGCGAGACCCGCAGCATCGGCGAGATGCTGACCTTTCACACCGAGGAGCGGCGCGATGCCATGCTCAGCTATGTGATCGACCTTTACGCGGGCGATCTGGACAGCTGCCCCGGTGCGGTGTCGCTGGAAACTGCCCATCTGGACAAGTCCGGCTATTACGCCCAGGCGCGCACCGACCCCGCAACCGGCCAACCCCACGAGCGGCAGCTGGACTTTTTCGGCGGCGTGCGCTGGCGGTTCGAGGAGCACATCCCCCCGGCCAGCCGCAAGATCGACCGGATTTCGCTGTTCCGGGCCAAGCCGGGGCTGAAGCTGCAGCAGGGCCACATTTTCAACGATCCGGAATACAACACCTATGCCTGCCCCTGGCATCACAACCTGACAGCTGCCGTCTGCTCCTTCCGCACCGCCAAGGCGCTGAAGCGCAACCCCGGCTCCACCTTTGATATCGCAACCTTCCGCTGGCACAATTCCGCGCCGTTCGAGTGGCACTCGCGCCAGCTGCTGGATCTGGGGCTGATGGAACCCGGGCAGTGGTTCTGAGCGGCTGACGCCCGGCAGGCCCCCCTGCCCGCGTGCCCAGGCCGAAGCGGCGGGATGCCGCTTCCCTGCCCGGGGATTATGTGTATTCTTATAGGTGTTAAATTTCTTTATGACCCTGAGAGGCACCATGGCAGCACCGCGCCAGAACATGAGCTACCGGGATATCAAGCAGGTCGTTCTTGACCGGATCCAGAACCGGATCTGGGCGCCCGACAGCCTGCTGCCGAGCGAGACCGACCTGGCGGAGGAGTTTTCCAGCACCCGCACCACCGTCAACCGGGCGCTGCGGGAACTGGCCGAGGAAGGCTTCCTGGAACGCAAGCGCAAGGCGGGCACAAGGGTGCTGAATTCGCCGGTGCGCAAGGCGCAGTTCTCGATCCCGCTGGTGCGCGATGAGATTGCCGGAACCGGCGCGGAGTACCGCTATGCGCTGGTGGAGCGCAGCGTGGCCGCCGCCCCGGCCTGGCTGTCGGCGCGGCTTGATCTGCCGCAGGGCCAGGAGGTGCTGCATGTCAGGTGCATGCATTATGCGGACAACGCCCCCTTTCAGTACGAGGTCCGCTGGGTCATCCCCAGCAGCATCCCGGAGGTGCTGGAGGCGGATTTTTTGCACTCGGGCCCGAATGACTGGCTGGTGCAGAAAGTGCCGTTCACCAATCTTGAGCTGAGCTTCATGGCCACCAAGGCGGATCAATCCGTGGCGGAGTTTCTGGATGCGCCGCTTGGGGATCCGGTGTTCACCGCGGAACGGATCACCTGGCTGCGCGGCAGCCCGGTGACGCTGGCCAGGCTGTATTTTGCGCCGGGATACAAGCTGACCACGCATCTTTGATGCCCGGGCGGGAGCCGGCCCGGCCACGGAAAAAGGCCCCGGCAGATGCCGGGGCCTTTGCGGTTGCGGGCGGGATCAGGCGTTCTGCGCGCTGTCCGCGTGGGTGAGCACGTCAGGCTCCAGATCCCAGATCTTGCCGTCCAAGCCCTCGATCTGGTCGTCCTCATGCACCCGCAGGCCCACGGTGCGCTCCAGGATGAAGGACAGGATCAGCGCCGTGACCACGCCGGTGCCGATGCAGGCAGCCGTGCCCGCCAGCTGCATCACCAGCGAGATTTCCCCGTGCTGGAACGCATAGGCGCCCTCTTCGATGCCGAAGTAGCCGCCGCGCGGGGTGCCGGCCTTGAAAATCCCCAGCATGATAATCCCGAAGACGCCGGCGCCGAGGAACAGCGGGAACAGCTTGTGCTCATCAATGCCGCGCTTCAGCGTGAACTCATACACCGCGTAGGCCACAAACGGCGCCGCAAGGCCGACGATGAAGGCCTGCCAGGGCAGGTAGACATCGAAACCCGACGCCCCGGCGACATAGCCCGCCAGCGGGCCAAGCAGGGTATAGGCGTATTTGCCGGTCGAATAGGCAATCAGCAGGCCGGTGATGGCGCCGCCGGCCCAGACCATCGCGTAGTTGTTGATCGCGATGCCGACGCTGGTGTCGGCCATGGTGACGCTGACTGCCAGCGCTTCGGGATCAAAGAAGAACAGGCAGGACAGGATCACCATCGGCAGCCCCGCAAAGATCAGCAGGAGGCCCGGCGCGCACAGGCCGATGCTGGGCGCCAGATAGGCCGAGATCCGCGGGTGAGGTGCCATCATGCCGGGGCGCGCGCCCAGTTTCGGCGTGAACACCAGCGCCATGCCCGCAGGGAACAGATACACGAAGCCAACGCCGAAGAAGTCGTGGAAGCCCGCATTGGTCAGCGGCCCGACCGACCCCCAGGTCGCCCAGCTGAGCGCCGAGGACACAACGGTCGCCACGATGCAGGTGATGAAATAGGCCGGCGCCTTCATCCGCTCCGACACTGCGAAGTGCAGCAGGATGTTGATGATCCCGGCAAACACCGCCAGGAAGAAGATGAAAATCTGGAAGGTGTTCAGCCCCGGAAAGGTCCCCGGATCGGTGTGATGCGCCATGGCGTTGGTCATCGCGCCGCCCAGCCACCAGTCGTTGATGGAATCCATCATGGTCGCGCCTTCCATGATGTAATACTGCCCGGCCCACAGGCCGAACCCGATGATGTAGTAGGTTGCAAACCCCAGGAAGAAGCCCAGCGTCTTTTCGATGGTCGAATTGAACAGGTTCCTGCGGCGCGCGGTGCCCGCGTCGATCAGCAGAAGCCCGACAACCACCAGAATTGCCCCGACGATCCCCGATGCGTACAGAATGTTCTGCACCAGCGAGTTCAGAGTGACTTGCTGAGCAAATATTGTGCTCACGTCCAATGACATTTGAATTTTCCTCCCGGTTCATTGCCATTTTGCCGAGTGTGTTGCCTCGGCTTTTATCTCCCGGCGTGCGCAGCCGCGTCAGGCGGGGCGGGCCGGTGTTCAGCGCACCAGATCAGGGCCGATGTGCGGACTCATCTGGTCTCAAGAGAATGATGCGAGTAAGAAGGCGCATCACAAAGACATTTTTTATTTTCCGGAAATGTTTTTTACCCAGAGTGCGCATTTGCGGCGGAGCCTGCCGCATACGGCCAAGCAGAGGGAGGCATTGTGCCAGAAATTTGGGCTCCGCTTCCGCGACGGGGACGCCCGCCCCCGATCACGATCCCGCCTTTGGCCCCGGGTAAAGGCCTTCGGGGCAGCTCTGGCGCTTGCGGCGGGTCAGGGTTCGATAAGGCTGCCGTCCCAGGCGAAACACTGGCCGCTGTCGTCAGGCGTCAGGGCGGCGATCACATCCAGCATCCGGGACACCGAATACTGCGGCGAGAAGCGTTTCTCCGGGGCGACGTTGCGTAGGAAGGGCTGGGACAGGCCGCTTTCCACCGTGCCGGGATGCAGCCCGGCGGCAATGGCCTGCGGGTTGCGGCGGCGGATTTCGATCGCGGCATTGCGGATGATCATGTTCAGCGCGGCCTTGGACGCCCGGTAGGAATACCAGCCCCCCAGATGGTTGTCGGAGATGCTGCCGACACGCGCGGACAGGGCGGCTAAGACCCCCCGCCGGTCCCGCGGCAACAGCGGCAGGAAATGCTTGGCGGTCAGGGCCGGGACGACCGTGTTGGCGGTGAACAGCGCCAGGAGTTTTTCGGCGCTCAGCTCCCGCAGCGACTTTTCCGGCATCAAATCCCCCTGATGCAGGATCCCCCCCGCCACGATCATCAGATCAACCGCGCCCGCCTTGGCGACCTGTTCCGCCGCGGCTTTCAGGCTTTCCTCGTCCAGATAATCCACCGGCAGCCTTTGCACGCCCTCCGGGACGGGGGCATCCGGGTTGCGCGACAGGCTGTGGATGCGGGCGTGCGGGTATTTGCGGGCCAGTTCGCCGACAAAGGCCGACCCGATCGCCCCGGACCCGCCGCTGACAACAATATTGCGCATAAGCAGTCACCTTCCTGAAAGCTGTTTGCAGCTGTTACGCGCCGCCGCCGCAGGCGGATCAGTTTGCCTGCACTGCCGGCATCTGCCCCGCGTAAAAAATGCGATAGCCCGTGATCCAACTTTCCCAGCGCTCCGTAACCGGACTATGCTGACACTAAACTTGGATAGGCCGCCCGGAAAAACCGCTGTGCTTCGGGCATCCCCTGAGGGCAAAGCAGTAGTGTCAAGAGACAAAACCTATTCTGAGCTGACCGTCTGGCTTTTGGCTGTGCGCGACCACCGGGACCGTGCGGCGTTCGGCGACATGTTCGATTTCCTGGCCCCGCGGCTCAAAGGGTTCATCATCCGATGCGGCGCGCGGCCTGCGCTTGCCGAGGAAATCGTCCAGGACGTCATGCTGACGATCTGGCGCAAGGCGGCGATGTTTGACCCGCACAAGGCGCAGGCGTCGGCCTGGATCTACCAGATCGCCCGCAACCGCCATATAGATATCGTCCGCAAGGAAAGCCGGCCGGTGCCCGATGAACTGGGAGAGGATCCCGGAACCGAGCCCGACGCCAGCCAGATCCTCGCCCTGGAGCAGGAGGCCCTGCACCTGAAGCAAGCGATCCAGCAGCTTCACCCCGATCAGAAGGAGATGATCGAAAAGGCCTATATCGGGGATTTGACCCATCAGGAGATCAGCACCCAGACCGGCTTGCCGCTGGGAACAGTAAAGTCGCGTATCCGCCTTGGCCTTGGGCGGCTGCGCAAGGAACTAAAAGGATTGCGTTGAATGCCTGCAATCACACATCACATCCCCGATCCGATGATCGCGGCCTATGCGTCCGGCAGCCTGCCGCACGCCTATTCCATGGTTGTCGCCAGCCACCTGTCCTATTGCCGCGACTGCCAGGCGGCGCTTGGCGCGCATCAGGCGGTTGGCGGCGCGCTGCTGGAAACGTCCGCTTGCGCGGCCTTGACGCAGGACGCAAAGCCGAAACTGATGGCGCAGCTGGACGCCCCCGCAGCGCCGGAGCCGGTGTATGACGCTGCCGGTATCTACCCCGGACCGGTGATGCAGTCGCTGAAAGGGCGGCCGCTGCGCTGGAAGACGCTGGGGATGGGGGTGAAACAGGACATCCTGTTCGAAGATGCGGCGGGATCCGCCCGGCTGCTGTATATCCCTGCGGGGCAGGCGGTGCCGGATCACAGTCACAACGGGCTGGAGCTGACCCTGGTGCTGCAGGGCAGTTTCAGCGACGAGACCGGGCGGTTTGGTGTGGGCGATGTCGAAATCGGCGACGAGAACCTGGACCATACGCCGGTTGCGGATGCCGGCGATCCCTGCATCTGCCTGGCGGCCACCGACGCGCCGCTGCGGTTCAAGGCGCTGATGCCGCGCCTGCTGCAGCCGCTGTTCCGGATCTGAGGCCCGCACGCCGGGGGCGCCGCCCGTGCGGCGGCCCCGCTTACTTTCCGCGGTAGACCAGCCAGTCGGGCAGCAGCTCAAACGCTCTGATCGCATAGGAAAAGGGACGCGGGAAATCCGTCCGGAACCGCCGCGACCGCATCGCGGACACCACATGCCCGGCGGCCTCCTCAGGCTCCATCAGCTGCGGCATCTTAAAGCTGTTCTTGTCCGTCAGCCGGGTTTTGATAAAGCCCGGATTGACCACGCGGACGGTGACGCCGCTGTCCCTCAGGTCAAGGCGCATGGTTTCCGCCAGGCTGATCAGCGCCGCCTTGCTGGCGCCATAGCCGATTGAGGCCGGCAGCCCCCGGTATCCCGCCAAGGACCCGACCAGGGTGATATCGCCGCGCCCGGCCTTCACGAACGCCGGCACGATCTGCCCCAGAACCCGCAGCGCGCCGGTGAAATTCACGTCGCTCATCCCCAGCACCGCGTCCGCATCCCAGTCCTGGGTCCGCATCGGCTCGTAGGCGCCGGCGTTGTAGACCAGCGCATCAACCGGACCGGCCCGGCGGGCAGCCTCTGCGACCGACTCCGCATCGGTCACATCCAGCGGCACCGCCCGCGCCTGCGTCAGTTCCTGCGCCAGCTCCTCCAGCGCGTCTTCGGACCGCGCCGACAGAACCAGCCGGGCGCCGGCCCGGTCGAGCTTCCGCGCCACCGCGCGCCCCAGCCCGTGACTGGCCCCGACCAGCCAGATCGTCTTGCCTGCAAAGTCTGTCATGCTCCGCCTCCGGAAAATGTCGAACTGTCGGAAATCAGCGGCTTTGGCGGTGGCGGCTTGCGCAGGAACGGCGCCCGCTTGATCCAAAGCCTGAGCGCCTGCCAGTAAATCAGCGCCACCACGCGGGCCGCCCCGAAGGGCCTGCGCAGCGCGGCGCGCAGCAGGCCGCCGGATGTCACCGGGCGGCGCGGCCCGTCCAGCGTGGCCAGCACGCCCTCGGCCCCGTTGGTATAATAAATCCGTATGTTGAACGCCTGGTCCGTCATCCCGAAATTGAACCGGTAGCGCCCGGCGACCTGCTGAAACGGCGAGACATGCATCAGCTTCTCCGCTTCGATCACATCGCTGCGCCGGATCGGGCGGAAGTCCGGGTGCGCCGCGAAATAGCAGTGGCGGTGGCCAAAGGTGTTGTTCACCTCCGCGATAAAGGCACGCGGGCTGCCGTCCCGGACTGCAATCCAGAAACTGACCGGGTTGAAGTGAAACCACAGGAAGCTCGGCTGGGTCAGCAGCAGCAGCTGGGCGCCCTCCAAAGGAAAGCCGCGCCGCTCCAGCTCCTCCCGGAACCACAGGATGCCGCGGCCGCAGCCGCGCGGGCCGCCGTGGCGGCGGTCGTGGATCGAAAACAGATTGAAGCGGTTGCGCGACAGCAGCGGCGGCGCACCACTGGTCATATCGGTCAGAACGTAGTCCACGCCATAGCGGAAGGCGTTTTTCAGGCGCCCCCGGCGGGCATGAAATGTCTGTGCTGAAACATGCTCAATCATGCACCGGTTACGCAGGCGCCGCCGCCCCGGATCACCCGCAAGCACAGTTTTATCGCGAAAGCGGTGATCCGCTTTCTTGCCTGCGGCGTATCCGGTCCAAACAACAGCAAGGGAAAACCGTCGCATGCTGGATCAAACTCAGGGGCCACGCCGCAAGATCGCCATCGCGGGAGGCGGTATTTCCGGTCTGTCCGCGGCGTATTATCTGGCGGTCAGCCATGACGTCACCTTGTTTGAGGCCGCCCCCCGGCTGGGCGGCCATGCCCGCACCGTTCTGGCGGGCAAGAACGGCGACCAGCCGGTCGATACCGGCTTCATCGTGTTCAACTATGTCACCTACCCTTACCTTACCCGGCTGTTCCGCGAGCTGGACGTGCCGGTGATCAAAAGCGAGATGAGCTTTTGCGCCAGCATCGACGACGGCCGCCTGGAATACGGGCTGAACAGCCTGCGGATGCTGGCGGCGCAGAAGCGCAACCTGGTGCGGCCGCAGTTTCACAAGATGGTCGCCGATATCGTGCGCTTCGGCAAACGGGCCGAGGCCGCCGCCACCGATGACGACAAGACCATTGGCGAGCTGGTGGAGGAGCTGGGCCTGGGCAGCTGGTTCCGCAACCATTACCTGATGCCGATGTGCGGCGCGATCTGGTCGACCCCGGTCACCGACGTCGATGCCTTCCCGGCCAAGTCGCTGGTCCGCTTCTTCCGCAACCACGCGCTGCTGGCGGGCACCGGCAAGCACCAGTGGTGGACGGTCAAGGGCGGCAGCATCGAATATGTCCGCCGGCTGGAGGCGGCGCTGGTTGCGCGCGGCTGCGAGATCCGCACCGGCAGCCCGATCCGGCAGGTCACCCGGCAGGCGGGCGGCGTTTCGGTGCAGGCAGAGGGCGCAGACCCGCGCCTGTTCGACGACATCATCCTTGCCTGCCATTCCGATCAGGCGCTGGCCATCCTGGCGGCAGATGCCACACCGGCCGAGGCCGCAGCGCTGGGGGCGATCCGCTATCAGCCGAACACGGCGGTTCTGCATTGCGACGAAGGCCAGATGCCCAAGCGGCGCAGCTGCTGGTCCAGCTGGGCCTACCGCAGTCAGGACGGCGGCGTTGGCGTCACCTACTGGATGAACCGCCTGCAAAGCATCCCCGAAAGCGATCCGCTGTTCGTGACCCTGAATCCGAGCCGCCCCATTCCTGCGGACAAAGTCTATGACACGGTGGAATTCTCGCATCCGGTTTTCGACAAGGCGGCGCTGCGGGCGCAGCACCAGATCCGGGCGATGCAAGGGCAGAACAGGACCTGGTTTGCCGGCGCCTACAACCGCCACGGCTTTCACGAAGACGGTATCGCCAGCGCCATGCGGATTGTCCGCATGATGAACGCTCTCCCCTCCTCTTTGGTCAAAGGAACGGATCATGGCCTTCACGGACAAAGCCCTTCAGTCGCAATTCCTGAACACCTGCGCGCGACTGCGTGAGGGGCGGCTGACGCTGCGCACCCCGGATGGCGCACGGTATGAATTCGGCGACAGCGGCCCCGAGGCCGAGATGCAGATCAACGACTGGGCCGCGGTTTCCGCGATGGCGGCGCACGGCCAGGTCGGGCTGGGCGAAACCTATGTGCAGGGCTTGTGGGACACCCCGTCGGTCGATGCCCTGATGCAGCTGGCGATGCGCAACCGGGATCACCTGGGCAGCTACGATCAGGCCAGCCCGCTGAACCGCGCCAAATTCCGCATTGTCGACACCCTGCTGCGGGCCAATTCCAAACGCGGCGCGCGCAAGAACATCCGCGCCCATTACGATGTCGGCAATGAGTTCTACCAGCTGTGGCTGGACGATGGCATGACCTATTCCTCCGGCCTGTTCGCGGCGGAGGGCGATGATCTGGCGCAGGCGCAGACCCGCAAGAACGCCCGCATTCTGTCGCGGCTGGGGGATGGCGAGCAGGTGCTGGAGATCGGCTGCGGCTGGGGCGGTTTTGCCGAACAAGCCAGTGCCGAGGGCCGCGATGTGACCGGCGTCACCATCTCGCGCAACCAGCACAGCTATGCCGAAAGCCGCCTGGACGGGCGCGCCGACATCCAGCTGCGTGATTACCGCGACATCGACGGAAAATTCTCCAGCATCGTCTCCATCGAGATGATCGAGGCCGTGGGCGAGCGGTATTGGCCCAGCTATTTCGCCAAGCTCAAGACGAGCCTGGCTGAAGGCGGCCGGGTGCTGCTGCAGGCGATCACGGTGCGCGATGACTTCTTCCCGACCTACCGCACCTCCTCCGACTATATCCGCCAGTATGTCTTTCCCGGCGGCATGCTGCTGTCCGACCAGATGATCGCGCAGCAGGCAAGATCCGCCGGGCTGCAGGTCGCGGACAGTTTCGCCTTCGGCCAGGATTACGCCCGCACCTGCCGGATCTGGGCAGAGCGCCTGGCCGCGCAGAAGCGCCGGATCACAGAGCTGGGCTATGGCGAGGCGTTCTTCCGCAACTGGCAGTACTATCTGGAGATCTGCGCCGCCTCCTTTGCCATCGGCCACACCAATGTGGTGCAGGTGGAGCTGGCCCATGCGTAAGCTGCTTCTGACCCTGTGCCTGCTGGCGGTTCCGGCGGCAGGCTTTGCCTCCCCGGTGCAGTCGCTGCTGCCGGGGGCCGAACAGCGCGGCGCGGCGACGTTCCGGTTCCTTGGTTCTCCGGTCTATCAGGCGCGGCTGTTCACGCGGGGCGCAGCGCCTTTGGACTGGTCGCAGGATTTCGGGATCGAGCTGACCTATCAGCGCCGGCTGAGCCAGAAGGATCTGGTCGAATCCACCCTGCGCGAGATGCGGCGCCTGGGGCATCCCGCCCCGGCCCGCGCCCGGTTCGAGGCCTGTTTCCAGGCCGTCTCCCCCGGCGACCGCTATCTCGCCGTCAGCCAGGGACCGGACCGGGTGACGTTCCTGCGCAACGGGCGCACCGCCTGCACCCTGAGCCAGCCCGGTATCAAGCGCGGCTTCATGTCGATCTTTGTCGGCGCAAACACCCGCTCTGCCCGGTTCACCCGCGCGCTTCTGGGCTGATGATGCTGTATCCGCGCGTCAGCCTCTATGCGATGATGCTCGCCTCGGCGGGGATCCCGCTTTATATTCACCTGCCGCAGTTTGCCTCGGTGACATTGGGGATCGGGCTGGGGGCGCTTGGCGGCATCCTCTTGGCGATCCGCCTGTTCGATCTGGTTCAGGACCCGCTGATCGGCTGGGCCATTGACCGCTGGCCCGGGGCGCAGCTTTGGTTTGCGCTGGCGGCGGCAGGCGGTCTGGCCGTCGGCTTTCCGCTGCTGTTTGGCCTGACAGCGGGCCCGCTGGTGGTGCCTAAGCTGGTCTTGATCCTGCTCTTGCTGTTCTCGGCCTACAGCCTTGGCATGATCCTGCTGTATGGCCGCAGTGCCACGCTGGCCAAACACTCCACCCCGCGCGAGCTGATGACGCTGGCCGCCTTCCGCGAGGCGGGAATGCTGAGCGGTGTGATCTTTGCCGCCATCGCGCCGGCGGTTCTTGTGGCGCTCGGAGCCGCAGGACAGGGCTATGCCGCCTTTGGCCTGACCCTGGGCGGCTTTGCCCTGCTGACCGCGGCGGCCACCCGGCCCATGTGGAGCCGCCCGGCCGTCACCGGCCAGCCGCTGTCGGCGATGGCGCTGACCCAGGCCGGCGCGGTGCGCCTGCTGGCGCTGGCGGTGCTCAACAGCCTGCCGGTGGCGCTGACCTCCACCCTGTTCCTGTTCTTTGTCGAGGACCGGCTGAACCTGCCCGCTTATGCAGGGCCGCTGCTGGTGCTGTTTTTCCTCTGCGCCGGGCTCAGCGTGCCGCTGTGGGCGCGCCTCAGCCAGCGGATCGGGGCGAAACAGACCTTGCTGATCGCCATGCCGCTGGCCATTGCCAGCTTTGCCGGCGCAGCCTTTCTGGGGCCGGGCAGCCTGCTGGGCTTTGCGGTGATCTGCGCGGTGTCGGGCGCCACCCTGGGCGCTGACATGGTGCTGCTGCCCGCCATGTTCAGCGTCGCGCTGACCCGCGCGGGCCTCAACGCCTCCGCCGCCTTCGGGATCTGGTCCTTTGCCGGCAAGCTGGCGCTGGCGCTGGCCGCCGCCCTGGCGCTGCCGCTGCTGGAACAGCAGGGCTTCCAGCCCGGGGCGGACAACAGCCCGCAGGCGCTGAGCGCGCTGGCCCTGGCCTATGCCGTCCTGCCCTGCGTTCTGAAAACCGCCGCCTTCGCCTTTGCCCTGACCCTGCCATCAGAAAGAGCAACCGCATGAAACTCCTGACCCTCGCCCTCGCCCTCATCGTGCTTGCGATGATTGCAAAAACCTACTTGTTCAGCTTCCGCTTCCAGTCCCCGGAGGATTACGCGGACACCGGCCCGCAGTTCATCCTGACCAAGCACCTCTCTGGCGAGATCCTGTCGGAAGGGGTGATTTTCGGCCCCACCGGCAAGATGGCCAACAGCTTCACCGCCAGGATGGTGGGCGAATGGGACGGCGACACCGGCACGCTGAGCGAAGAGTTCACCTATTCCAACGGCGTTACCCAAAGCCGGAAATGGTTTCTCACCCTTGGGCCCGGCAACACGTTCACCGCCACAGCCGATGACCTTGCCGGAGAGGCCAAGGGCATCGTGTCCGGCTCCACCGTGCAGCTGACCTACGAGATCATCCTGCCCGAAAGCGCAGGCGGGCACACGCTGCAGGCCACCGACTGGCTGTATCTCACCGCAAACGGGGTGATCATGAACAAATCGGAGATGCGCAAATTCGGCCTCAAGGCCGCGGAGCTGGTCGCCACCATGCGGCCTGCCAGCTAAGCCCCGGCGGTGACACCCGATGACCGCCTCTGACGATCAGCCCGCCGGCCGCAGCCTCATCCTCATTCTGGGCGATCAGCTCAACCGCAACATTGCCGCGCTCAAGGACGCAGACCCTGACCGCGATATCGTCCTGATGGCGGAAGTTGCGGAGGAAGCCGGTTATGTCCGGCACCACAAGAAGAAGATCGCGTTCCTGTTTTCGGCAATGCGCCATTTCGCCAAGGCACTCAAGGAGGACGGCTGGCAGGTGCATTACGTGCGGCTGGACGACCCGGACAACACCGGCAGCCTGACCGGCGAGGCCGACAGGCTGCGCGAGACGCATCCGGTTGCCCGCGCGGTTGTGACCGAACCCGGCGAATACCGGCTGAAATCTGCCTTTGAGGACTGGGCGGAGGCGGCGGATATTCCCTTGGATATACTGCAGGACAGCCGGTTTCTGTGTTCCCATGAGCGGTTTGGCGAATGGGCCGAGGGCCGCAAGCAGCTGCGGATGGAGTATTTCTACCGCGAGATGCGCCGTGAAACCGAGCTGCTGATGGACGGCGATGAGCCGGAGGGCGGCAAATGGAACTTCGATCAAGAAAACCGCAAGCCCGCTGAGGACGGCCTGACGCTGCCTAAGCCGCCGGAAACCAGCCCCGATGAGATCACCGAGGAGGTTCTGGATCTGGTCGAGGCGCAGTTCGGCGGCAACTTCGGCACCCTGCGCCCGTTCTGGTTCGCAGTGACCCGCGAGGATGCGCTGGCGGCCCTGGAGCGCTTCGCCGAGGAGGCGCTGCCGAACTTCGGCGATTATCAGGATGCGATGCTGGAGGGGGAGAAGTTTCTCTACCACTCCGTCCTGTCGCAGTACATCAATGCGGGTCTGCTGGAGCCGCTGGAGGTCTGCCGCCGGGTGGAGCGGGCCTATTACGCGGGCGATGCCCCCCTCAACGCGGCCGAGGGGTTCATCCGCCAGATCATCGGCTGGCGCGAATACGTGCGCGGGATCTACTGGCGCAACATGCCGGGCTATACCGGGAAAAACTTTCTGGAGGCCATCCGTCCCCTGCCCGGCTTCTACTGGACGGCTGACACGGACATGGCCTGCGTGGCGGCTGCGGTCAGCCAAACCCGCGACGAGGCCTATGCCCATCACATCCAGCGGCTGATGGTGACGGGGAATTTCGCCATGCTGGCGGGCGTCGATCCGCATCAGGTGCATGAATGGTATCTGGCGGTCTACGCCGACGCCTATGAATGGGTGGAAGCCCCCAATGTGATCGGCATGAGCCAGTATGCCGACGGCGGCCTGCTGGGGTCGAAACCCTATGCCGCCAGCGGCAATTACATCAACAAGATGTCCGACCATTGCGCAGGCTGCCGCTACAGCGTGACCAAGAAGACCGGCGAGGAGGCCTGCCCGTTCAACCCGCTGTACTGGGATTTCCTGGTGCGCAACCGGGACAAGCTGCGCAACAATCCGCGCCTGAAACGGGCCTACAGCACCTGGGACAGGATGTCCGGGCCGCGGCAGCAGGAATACCTGGACAGCGCGCAGAAGGTGCTGGACAGGCTTTGAGCGCAGGCGCGGGGCGGGCCCCGCCCGGGCCGGGGGTCAGTCCGGCCAGGGCAGCGAATAGGTCTTCACATTGGTGAAGAACTTCATCGCTTCGATGACCCCTTCCTTGACCCCGTTGCCGCTGTCCTTGATGCCGCCGAACGGGGACATTTCGATGCGGTAGCCGGGCTGCTCCCAGATGTTGCAGGTGCCGACGTCCAGCCCGTTGATATAGGCAATCGCCCGGTTCAGATCGTTGGTGCAGACGCCCGATGACAGGCCGAACTGGGTGGAGTTCGAGATCCGCATCACCTCTGCGTCATCATCCGGCACCCGCACGATCGGGATGATCGGGCCAAAGGTCTCCTCCATCACCAGCTCGCTGCCGTGCGGCACCTTGTCCACGACGATCGGCGGCAGCAGCGCCCCCTGACGACCGGGGTGATAGAGGATTTCGGCGCCCTCCCGTTCCGCCTGCAAAACCCGGTTCTCGAACAGTTCGGCCGCCTGCTCATGGATCACGCAGCCCAGTTCCGTTTCAGGATCCTGCGGATCGCCAAACCTGATCTTCCGCGCCTTTTCCAGCACCAGCGGCACGAAGCGGTCCGCAACGCTTTCCTGCACCAGGATGCGCTTGATGGCCGTGCAGCGCTGGCCGGAATTGCCGGTGGCCCCGGCGACGGCGATGGCGGCGGCCTTGTCCAGATCATCATCGGACAGGTCATTCAGCACGATCAACGGGTCGTTGCCCCCCAGCTCCAGCGCCTGGCGCCTATAGACGCCCTTCTCGGCGATCATCTTGCCCACCGGCACGCCGCCGGTGAAGGTGATGATGTCGATGTTGTCATTGGTGATCATCTCATCACCGATGTCCTGCGGCCAGCCGGTCACCACCTGGAACATCTCCGGCGGCAGCCCCGCCACATAGAGGATATCGGCCAGCGCGATGCAGGTCAGCGGCGTCAGCTCCGTCGGCTTGCAGACCATGCAGTTATTGGTGGCAATCGCCGGCGCGACCTTGTGGCTGACCATGTTCAGAGGGTGGTTGAACGGGGTAATGGCCGAGATCGCCTTGACCGGCTCGCGCTTGGTGAAGATCTTGCGCGCCTTGCCGTTGTGGGTCAGGTCGCAGGAGAAGATCTCGCCATCATCCTTCAGCGCCTCCGCCGCGGCGAACTGAAAGACGTCCTGTGCCCGCTTGGTCTCATAGATCGCATGCTGGCGGCTGATGCCCAGCTCCAGCACCAGCCATTCGGCCAGCCAGCCGCGCTTCTCGCCGATCAGCTCCCCGGCCCGCTGCAGGATTTGGCTGCGCTCATAGCGGGTGAGCCTGGGCCTGTAGTTCGCCGCAATCTCAAACGCCATGCGGGCGTGCTCTGCCTGCCCCGCGGGCACGGTGCCGACCACCTCGCCGGTGTAGGGGTAGTGGACCGGCACGCTTGCTTCGGTAAAAACGGCCTCGCCGCCGATGCGCATGCCCTCGTTGCGGATTTCGATACTGGTCATAGCGTCCCCCGTTGGTTCACAGCGCCGCCGCGGTGCAGGCGTAGAAGAAAGCGTCAAAGTTGCGCAAAGCCTCAGGCTGCTCCGGCAGATCCAGAACCCGGTTCACGATAAAGGGCACCTCCTGTTCCGTCAGCCCGCCATGGCTGCGCAACGGCTCCTTCAGCGCGGCCAGATCATGGCGGTGGGCCGAAGTGCCAATGGTGACGTTCTCGCCGGAGATCACCACCAGATGGCCGATCCGGTCCTTTGGCAGCTCAAAGCGGCGCACGGCCTCATCCTGATCCAAGACATGGGTGATCCCGTCCAGGCCCTCAATCTGCGCGATGATCCCGCGCATCTCAACGCCATCGGGCAGGTAGACAGTTGCGAAAGACCCCAGCGCGCCGTGGTGGACGACATAAGGATCGGTAATCGGCAGGATCACCCGGGCCTTTCCCGCGCCCAGGCTTTCATCCAGATAATCCTGCAGGTAAACCACATTGGGCGACCCGTCGGCGTGGTGCTTGGGCTTCATGCCGTGATCGGCAGTCACCACGATGGCCGCGCCCGTTTCATCCAGTTGCGCCAGATACCTGTCGAACATCGCATAAAAGTCCAGCGCGCCCTGCTGGTCCGGCGCGAACTTGTGCTGGATGTAATCTGTGGTCGACAGATACATCACGTCCGGCCGGAACTCCTGCAACAGCTTTACCCCGGCGGCAAAGACGAACTCGCTCAGCTCCGCCGAATAGACCTCCGGCACCGCCATGCCGAGCCATGCGCTGGCGTTATCAATGCCGTGCTCCGCCTTGGTGGTCTCCCCCGACCGCTCCGAGGAGAACGCGACCGCCCGGTTCTCGTCGAACCTGAGGCCCGCCCCCAAAAGCGCCCGCAGCTTGTCCTTGGCGGTGACCACGGCAACCCGGCAGCCCGCCTCGTAGAATTGCGAGAAGATGGTGGGCGCGCGCAAAAACCGCACGTCGTTCATCATCACCTCCTCGCCTGTGTCCGGGTCGATCAGGTAGTTGCCGCAGATCCCGTGCACCGCGGGCGGCCGGCCCGTCGCGATGCTGAGGTTGTTGGGATTTGTGAAGGACGGGATCACCGAATGCGCCAGCCGGTCCGTGCCGGTCTCGCGGATCCGCTTCAGCGTTGGCATCAGCCCCTTGGCGATGGCCGTCTCCAGGTACTCCGGCTCGCAGCCGTCCAGGCAAATGGCAATCGCCGGAACCTTGGGCGCCGGATAGCTGCGCCCGTTGGCGGTGACAGGCCCGGTGAAGGGGGTTCCAGTGGTCATATCTTGAAGTCCTTTGTGTCTCAGGCGGCCAGCTTGGCGCGTTCTTTCAGGGCCGCAGCGGGCGGCGCCGCGCTGGCGACCCCCATTTCGGCCAGGGTTTCCTTGGCGGCGGCCACAACCCGCCGCATCACATGTTCGTCCATCTGCCCGATGCAGCCGATGCGGAAGCTGTCCACCACCGTCAGCTTGCCCGGGTAGAGGATAAAGCCCTTCGCCTTCATCAGATCGTAAAAGCGGCTGAACTCGAAGTTACGGTCCGCAGGGCAAAAGAATGTGACGATGATGGGGCTCAGCCAGCGGCTGTCCAGCAGGGTCTCAAACCCCAGCTGCCGCATCCCCGCCACCACCACATCGCGGTTCCTGGCATAACGCGCGCCGCGCGCCGCCACCCCGCCCTCCGCTTCATGCGCGCGCAGCGCCTCCAGGAAGGAGGCCGCAACATGCGTCGGCGGCGTGAACCGCCACTGGCCGGTTGTCTCCAGCGCGGCCCATTGCGCATGCACATCCAGGGACAGCGAATGGCTGTTACCCTCGGCGGCCTCGATTTCCGCCTTGCGGGCCAGGACAAAGCCAAAGCCGGGCACCCCTTCGATGCACTTGTTGGCCGAGGACACCATCGCCTCAAACCGGATCTGCGCAGGCTCCAGCCCGATCGCGCCGAAGGCCGACATCGAATCTATCAGCAGCTTGCGCCCCGCCGCATAGACGGCCTCCGAAATCTCTGCGACCGGGTTCAAAATGCCCGAGGAGGTCTCGCAATGGACCGCCACCACATGGGTGATTGCGGGGTCCTGCGCCAGGATCTGCGCCACCTCCGCGCCGCGCGGCGGCAGGTAGTCGCCCTTGTCCAGCACCGCATGATCGCGGCCCAGATACCGAAGCGTCTGCGCCGCGCGCTGGCCGTAGGCGCCGTTGGCCAGCACCAGCGCCTTGCCATCGCGGGGAATGAACGAGCCCAGCATCGCCTCCACCGCGAAACTGCCCGAACCCTGCATCGGCACGCAGTCGAACGCTTCCGCGCCTGCGCCCAGCAGCGCCAGCAGGCGGCGGCGGATCTCGCGGGTCATGGCGCGGAAATCATCGTCCCAGCTGCCCCAGTCCCGCAGCATCGCCTGTTTCACCGCAAAGGACGTGGTCAGCGGCCCCGGCGTCAGCAAATAGGGCTCGCCCAGCCGGGGCGGTTCAAGCGGGTCCGTCGAAACACTCATCTGCAATCTCCCAACGCAGGTTGCCCGCATCATTGCCGCCGGGATTTCCATATGTAAAATTGCAAAAAACGATCCACTCATAGGCTCAGCCTATGGAAAAACAGGGCCCCGCCATGCGCCATTCCCAGCTCAAGGCCTTCCACCATGTCGCCCTCCTCGGCGGTTTCTCCCGCGCGGCAGAGGCCCTGAGCCTCACCCAGCCCGCGGTCTCGGAACAGGTGCGGAAGCTGGAGCAGGACCATGATGTGCTGCTGTTTCACCGCGAGAAGAAGCGGGTCATCCTGACTGGCGCGGGCGACAGGCTGCTGCAGCTGACGAAGCATTATTTCGAGGTCGAGAGCCAGATCGCCGACCACCTGTCCGAGAGCGGCGCTGCGGCCGGGGGCGAGCTGCGGATCATCGCCGATTCCGCGCAGCATCTGACCGGCTTTCTGGGGCCGTTTCAGCAGCGGTACCCGAATATCACCATTTCGCTGCGGGCCGGGAACACCGGCGCCATCCTGGATGAACTGCGGGCCTACAACGCCGAAATCGGCGTCGTGGGCAGCCTCACCCCGGGCAAGGACATGAGCGTTCTGAACCTCGGCGCGACCGCGATCACCGCCTTTGCCGCGCGCGGCCTGCTGCCGGCCTCGCAACGGACGCTGACGTTCAGGGAGCTGGCGCACCTGCCGCTGGTGTTCCGCGAAGACGGATCGAAAACCCGCGAAAAGGTCGAAGCGGCCGCCCGCGCGCAAGGGATCACGCTGAAGCCCGCAATTGTCGCCGAAGGGCGCGAGGCGGTGCGGGAGCTTGCCGCCTCAGGCGCGGGCGTCGGCTTCGTGTCGGCGGCAGAGTTCGGCCATGACAGCCGCCTGGTGCAATACCGGCTGCAGGGGGCTGGTCTGGAGATGAGCGAAAGCCTAGTCTACCTGACCCAGCGGCGCGACGTGAAGGTGATCCGGGCCTTCATGGAGTTCGCAACCGGCCTGCAGGCACAGAAAGCCGCCGCAGCGCAGCCGGGGGTATAGCAGGGGCTGTCTTTGCGCCACCGGCGGCCCTCGCCCCCACGGCTCAGCCCCGGCGCCGGCGGATCATCCGCGGAACCGCGTTATTGCTTGCGCACGGCGCTGAACCATTCTGCCATGAAGCGGCGGCGCTTCTCGGCGTCCAGATAGACCAGCAGGCCCGGCCCCAGCTGAATCGGCCGTTTCGGGCTGGCGCTGTCCACAAAGGCAACCGGCGGCTGCGCGAACGGATAGTTGGCCGCTGGCGGCTGCGACCAGGCCGCGGCAGCCAGATGGTCGGCAAAGCTGCGCGCCAGACCGGGCTGCCGCCCGCCCTTCAGCAGCACGGCAGAGCGCATCATCAGATGGGTGTAATCCTCGGGGTCGATCACGATGATCTTGTCCGCCAGATCCCGCCGGGCCCGCGCGTAACTGCCCAGAACGTTATAGGCCACCAGGATCTCCCCGGACGCGACGCTTTCGATCATGCTGGAGGAACAGCAGAACAGCTGCGGATCCAGGCTGCCGATGACCTCCATCAGCCGCCAGTAGGTTTCCGACGTGCGCGCATCCTGGGTCGCAAAGAGATACCCCAGCCCGCTCAGCGAGACATCATAGGTGCCCACCTTGCCGCGGAACCGCTCCGGCTGCGCGCGCAAGAGCGAAATCAGGTCCTGCCGCGTGCGCAAGGCTTCGCCGCCCGAAAACGCCGCCGCCGACACGACGATGGAGGCGGGCTCCAGGGAAAAGGCGAACACATGGTTGCGCCACTCGCCCCATTCCGGGATCAGCGCAGTCGCCGCTGAGCGGTGCGGGCGGGTGAACCCGTCATTGGCCAGCTTGGTCTGCAAGTCCATGGCCGAAGACAGGGCCACGTCGAACGGCTCCTGCCCCTCCAGCACCGCCTTCATCACCTCGCTGCTGTTGGCCACAGTGTATTCGATCGCCGCCTCCGGATGCTCCTCCAGAAAGCTGCCGATCAGCGGCTCCAGTATGGCCGTGTCCGTGGTCGAGATCACCCGCAGCGGGGTGCCGTCCTCGGGGCCGATCCAATGCCGTTCCTCCACCTCGAACCCGGCTGCCGCTGCCGCCGCGAGGGCCAGTATGGTCAGCAGAGCGGAAAACAAAGCGTGACGCATGCGCCTGCTCCTGTCTGGCTGTTTTCGATAATCAGGCGGCCGCCGTGGGCCTCGGCCACCTCGCGGGCAATGGTCAGCCCCAGCCCCGAGCCGATGGTCTCCCCCGCATTGGCGCCGCGGACGAACCGTCGGGTCAGGGCCTCGGTGTCTTCGCCCGCAAAGCCGCCGGCCTCATCCTCCACTTCGATATTGCCCCAGCCGCCATTGCGGACCGTGCGCACCCGCACCGTCCTGTCGCGTCCCGAATACTTGATGGCATTGTCCAGAATGTTGCGCACCGCGTTTTGCAGCAGGATGGCATCGCCCTTGATGCTGACATCGCCATCGCTTTGGAAATGCAGGCCGATGTCCTTCAGCTCCGCCACCGGCTGCAGCCGCTCGGCCAGATCGCGGGCCAGCGCGGTCAGGTTGACCTCCTGCCGCTCCAGGCTGTCGGTGCGAAACGACACCATCGCGTGATCCAAAAGCTGCCCCGCCGCGCGGGAGCTTTCGTCGATGGCGCGGATCATCTCGCGCAGGCTGGCCCGGTTGTCTTCATTCTCCACCCGCATCAGGGTGACCTCAGCCTGGGCGCGCACCGTCGCCAGCGGCGTGCGCACCCGGTGCGCGGCCTCGGCGATGAAATCCTCGGACCGGGCCAGCGAGGCCTGCAAGCGGCGGATGAAGCTGTTGAGCGACAAGACCAGCGGCGACATCTCGGCGGGGACCGGGCGGGTGACCGGGCGCAGATCCTTGGGGCCGCGCCGCGAGATCGCCTCGGTCAGCGAGCGCAGCGGGGTGATGCTGGACTGGGCGGCCCACACCGCCAGGCCCGAGGCCAGCACGAAAAAGCCCACCCCCAGAAACAGCGCGGACCTGAACAGCTGTTCCAGCAAGGCCGCCTGGCCGGTGCGGGTCTGGGCCACCGACACCTGCACCGCCACCGGCGCGCCCTGCGCCGCCAGGCGGCGCGACACGGTCACCGCCCGGATCGTCTCCCCCTTGTACGCGGCAGTTTCGAACAGCGGCTGCCGCGGCTGCACCGGCTCTTCCGCCACCGGCAGATCGGCATATCCGGTCAGCACCCCGGCGGGGCTTGCGATCCGGTAAAACACCCGGTCATCGCTGACATTGCCCAGCATCGACAGGGCGGCATAGGGGATGTCGGCGGTGATCTCCCCCGCCTGCACCGACACGGAGTCCAGTATCGAGGTTGCCGAGGCCAGCAGGATCCTGTCGTGGCTTTCCTCCGCAACCGTGCGGACAAACCCCAGCACCGCGAAGAACAGCACCGCCGCCAGCAGCGCTGCGCTGCCCACCAGCTGCAGCAGCAGGCGGCGGCGGAGGGAGCCGCTGACATTGACCGCTGCGTTCATTCCAGGCTCAGCCGGTAGCCCAGGCCACGCACCGTGGTGATCTGCACGCCGGAGCCGGCCAGATGCTTGCGCAGCCGCGCGACATAGACCTCGATGGCGTTTTCCGATCCCTCCTCGTCATAGGAAAACAGCCGGTCGACCAGATTCGGTTTGGAAAAAATCCGGTCCGGCGCGTTCAGAAACACCTCCAGCAGCCGCAATTCCCGGTTGCGCAGTGCCACGGTCCTGCCGCCAGCGGACAGGGTTCCCGCCATCGGATCGAACTGCAGGTTTCCGAATCGCCGCAGGTTGGAACTGCCGCCGCCGCGCCGCCGCAGCACCGCCCGGCAGCGCGCCTCAAGCTCGGAAAAATCAAACGGCTTGGTGATGTAATCGTCGGCGCCAAGGTCCAGCATCCCAACCCGGTCAGACACCTCCGAGCGGGCCGTCAGCACGATGACGGGGGTTTCCTTGCGGTTCTCCCGATGCGCCTTCAGGAAGCTGCGCCCGTCCCCATCTGGCAGCATAATATCCAGTAAAATCAGATCGTAATCCGTCGTGCCGGAAAATGCAGAGGCGGTGCTCACATCCGGCGCGTGGTCCACAACATGCCCGTCCAGCCGCAGCCGGTCCAGAACCGCCTTTGCCAGGCTTTCGTTGTCTTCAACCAGCAGGAAGCGCATCGGCGCCGCTCCTTCCCAATCGGGCCTTGGCGGCCCCGTGACAGGTTTGTGTCAGCTTGCTGTGCTTCCTTCAGTCATGAGCGGCTTGACCGCGATTTGTCAAATGGGAGGACAACATGAACAAATGGACCCTGACCCGCCGCGCAGCGCTGGCGGCAACAGCGGCAGCACTGGCGTTCGCCACCCCGTCCTGGGCCGGCGAGCAGGTGGCCGACAGCATCCACTTCCTGATCCCCGGCGGCGCAGGCGGCGGCTGGGATGGCACCGCCCGCGGCACCGGCGAAGCGCTGACGGAGGCCAGGCTGGTGGGCAAGGTGTCTTATGAAAACATGTCCGGCGGCGGCGGCGGCAAGGCGATCGGCTACCTGATCGAAAACGCCGCCAGCAACCACGGCACGCTGATGGTGAATTCCACCCCGATCGTGATCCGTTCGCTCACCGGTGTGTTCCCGCAGAACTTCCGCGATCTGACCCTGGTGGCAGGCACCATCGGCGACTATGCCGCCATCGTGGTGGGCAAGGACAGCCCAATCAACTCGATGGAGGACCTGCTGGCCGCCTACAGGGCCGACCCGCGCGGCACTGCGGTGGGCGGCGGCTCGGTGCCGGGCGGCATGGACCACCTGGTTGCGGCCATGGTGATGGAGGCCGCGGGCGAGGACCCGACGGCGTTCAAATACATCCCCTATGACGCCGGCGGCAAGGCCATGGCAGCACTGCTGTCGGGCGAGATCGCCGCGCTCAGCACCGGGTTTTCCGAAGCCATCGACCTGGCCAATGCCGGCGAAGTCAAAATCATCGGCGTCACGGCCGATGCCCGCGTGGACAGCTATCCCGATGCGCCGACGATGAAGGAACAGGGGCTCGACACCACCTTCGTGAACTGGCGCGGTTTTTTCGGGGCGCCCGGCCTGCCTGAGGACAAGCTGGCGGCCTATCAGGACGCGCTTGCCAAGATGTACGACACCCCGGAATGGGAAGAGGTCCGCGCCCGCAACGGCTGGGTCAACATCCACAATTCGGGCGATGATTTCCGTGCCTTCCTGGAGGACCAGGAACAGGCCATCGGCGACCTGATGAAAAAGCTCGGCTTCCTCTGATCCCGGGTAGTACGCGGGGGCTTTGCCCCCGCACCCCCAGGATATTTCCAGCCAGAAGAAGCCTGCCCCTGCACAGCCGCTCACAGAGTGCCGGTTCCGTCCCCCGGCGCCGCACCCTGTGGTCAAAGCGCCGAGCACGGTCCTTCTTCTGGCCGCAAATATCCCGGGGGAGCCGCGCAGCGCGCGGCGGGGGCAGCGCCCCTTTTCCTTAAATGCCTTCACAATACCGGAGGAGCACATGGCACTCGACCGCTGGATTGCCCTGATCATCCTGATGATCTGCCTCGCCTATGGCTATGCGGCTTTCTTCACCATGGACGCCGCCCTGCCGCCGTTCATGAAACGCAACCCGGTCTGGCCCAGCACCTTTCCCAAGGTGCTGTCAGTGATGGCCGTTCTGGCGGCGCTCTTTGTGCTGCTGGGGTTTGAAAAAGGCGCTGACGATCCGAAGCCGATGGACATCAACTACCGCCGCCTGACGGAGTACAAGCTGGGCCAGGCGCTGGCGCTGCTGGGGCTGATGGCGGCCTACGCGCTGCTGCTGCGGCCCGCGGGCTTCCTGCCTGCCACCGTGGGCTTTCTGACTGCCGGCGCCTGGGTGCTGGGCGAGCGCAAGCTGCACATCCTGCTGCCGGTCACGGCCGGGGCGGCCGGCGTGGTCTGGTATCTGGTGCAGCAGGTGCTTGGGATTTTCCTGAGCCCCTGGCCCGCAATTCTGACAAACGGAGGCTGACATGCTCGAAGGCATCATGGCCGGGCTGGGAACGGCCTTTTCTCTCACCAATCTTCTGATGGTCATCGGCGGCTGCCTGATCGGCACCTTCATCGGCATGCTGCCGGGGCTGGGGCCGATGTCGATTATCGCCATCATGATCCCGGTGGCGATCTCCATCGGCGACCCCTCCGCGGCGCTGATCCTGCTGGCAGGCGTCTACTACGGCGCGATCTTCGGCGGCTCCACCTCCTCGATCCTGATCAACGCGCCCGGCGTCGCCTCCACCGTGGCGACCAGTTTCGACGGCTACCCGCTGGCGCGCCAGGGCAAGGCCGGCAAGGCGCTGACGGTGGCGGCGATCGCGTCCTTCTCGGGCGGCACCATCGGGGCGGTCCTGCTGATGATCTTTGCCCCGGCGCTGGCGACCGTAGCGCTGCTGTTCCATTCGGCCGAGTATTTCGCGCTGATGGTGGTGGGGCTGTCGGCGATTGCCGCCTTCGCCGGATCCGGCCAGGTCGGCAAGGCGCTCTTGATGACGCTTCTGGGGCTGATCATGGCGACGGTGGGCGAAGGCGCGCTGTTCAACATGCCGCGCTTTACCATGGGCATCATGGACCTGCAGTCGGGCTTTGGCTTCATCACCCTGGCGATGGCGATGTTCGCCCTGCCCGAAGCGATGTATCTGGTGCTGGACCCCTCCCGCTCCAGCTCCGGCAGCGGCAGCAGCGAGATCAAGGACCTGCGCATCACCAAGGCTGAGGCCAAGGCCATCGCCCCGGTGATCGGGCGCCAATCGATCCAGGGTTTTCTGATCGGCGTGCTGCCCGGCGCGGGCGCCACCATCGCGTCCTTCCTCGGCTACGCGGTGGAGCGCAACATTGCCCCGAAGGAGGAGCAGGAGCAGTTCGGCAAGGGCTCTCTGAAAGGCCTCGCCGCACCGGAAAGCGCCAACAACGCCGCCTGCACCGGCTCCTTTGTGCCGCTCCTGACGCTGGGCATCCCCGGCTCCGGCACCACCGCGATTCTGCTGGGGGCGCTGATCGCGCTAAACGTCTCGCCCGGGCCGCGGCTGATGGTGGACGAGCCGCAGATCTTCTGGGCGGTGATCATCTCGATGTACCTCGGCAACCTGATCCTCCTGATCCTGAACCTGCCGCTGATCCCCTATATCGCCAAGGTGCTGGCGGTGCCGCGCAACTACCTGATCCCCTTCATCCTGTTCTTCACGCTGATGGGGGCCTACATCGGCCAGAACAACGCCACGGAGCTGCTGATCCTGGTCGGCCTCGGGATCTGCGCGACAGTGCTGCGGTTTGCGGACTATCCGCTGGCGCCGCTGCTGATCGGGTTCATCCTGGGGCGGATGCTGGAGGACAACTTTGCCCGCTCGATGCAGCTCTATGACGGGCTGGGGTTCATCCTGGAACGGCCGATGACCCTTGGCCTGCTGGGCCTGGCCCTGATCCTGGTGGTTCTGCCCAGCTACCGCGCCCGGCGCGCCCGGCTGCGGGCCCAAGGCGCCGCCGACGCGGACTGATCCCAGGCGGGACAGTCCCCTGCCTGCCTCCCGGCTGCGCGGGCAGGCAGGACAGGGCGGTGATCAGGCCCCTGTGAGGGGGGCCTGAACCGGATGATGCCGTTACGCTGCCCCCTGCAGCTCATGCAGCGGACCGAATTGCGAGACTGGCGACAGATAGAACGCGGCCAGATCCTGGTTCACCGCTGGGTCGCAGGCCATCAGAAACGACCGGTACTCCCGCCCGTCGTCCTCGCAGATATAGCGCACCGCCTCCCTGCGCACGGAGTACCCGAACCGCCTCAGCAGCAGCCCCAGGCTGCGCGGCGACAGCGACATCATTTCCGAGGCGCCAAGGCTGAAGGCCGCCTGGCACAGGCCCGCGACGACCAGCTTGGTCTCGATGGACGGCTGCGCGGTGTCCGCCAGGGTTTCATCCATGACAAAGCGGGTGCATTCCCAGGTCCGCCCGGTCTCCGGGTAGGCGCTCAGCAGGCCGCCCGGGATGCCCTGGATCTTGCCGTCCCTGGCATCCTTCAGCATGTAGCTCCAATAGCCGTCGCTGCCGCCGCAGGACGCGGCCCGCGCCCCGGCGACAACCCGGCTGCCCTGCGTGACAATCGAATAGACGGCCCCCGGCCGGTCGTACTGGTCCTGCTCGAAGGTTCCGTCGTGGTCCAGGCCCCAGCCCAGTTCATCCACCAGCTTCTGCTTGCGCAGGGCAAGAAAGCCCTGATACGCCGCGTTAAAACCGGACCGCTGTTCGAAAGAAAAAATATGTAGATGCATGACGCTCTCCTTATTGCAGCGCCATGATCGAAGGGTCTTAGCCGTTTGAAATCCTGAAGTGTCAGATCAGTCCGAATTTTATTACTTGTGATATGAGCTGAGCGCTTGTTTTTGCGTCCAAAGCTTGCATCGCCGTCCGCCGCCGCGCCCTGACCGTTTCCAGTTTGACGCCCAAATTCTCCGCGATTTCCTGATCTTTGCAGCCATTGCACATCATCCGCAGCACATCCTTAACGGGAGCCGTGAGCGTGATGGACTGCGACGGCTCATACTCCAAAGCATGCAAGGCATAGAGGGCCGCACGGGCAATCCGCAGTTCCTCGTCCCGCCACTTGGGGCCGGAACAGCTGAGAACGGAGACCCGCCCGTCAGCGCTGATCGCCAAAGTGTTGCCGTGAACCAGCCCGTAATTTGCGGCATCCTCGAAAAAGGTTTTTGAAGACGGAAACAGCCGCTCCAGGTCGTTCCAGGTCACCCAGCCGGTGCTGCTCAACCCGAACTGGATGGTCGGGTCCACAAGCAGGTAGGCCTGATCGACATAGCGGTCCACCCAGCGCTGCGCATAGGTGCTGTGGACAAACACCGGCTCGACCCCGTCAAAGCCCACACCAATGGAGTAGCCGCTCTCCGAGATATTATCCAACGACCTTAAAAGAATGCCGCGAATATCACTTCTCATATTGTAATCCACACGCATAGTATGCAACCAAATGTTACGATACCGCAAAAAGCGATTATCACAAATGATAAATTTTAGGCCTGGACTCGACTATGCAAAAAGAGGAAATCACCGCGGCGACCCTGGAAGCGCTGCTGCGCACGGTCGCCAAGGCCAACCAGGAAAAGCCCCGCCAAGGAACCCGCCTGTTTGAACGTATTGTGGAAAGGATCGAATCAGCGCGCGCGGGCGCTGCTGATGAGCCGGTTAACTAGTTTCGCGTCGTCTTCGGTAAGATCCGCTGCCTTGTCCAGAACACTGCGGTCATCCGCATTCGGCTCATCTGAGAACAGATAAGCCATATCGATATTTGCGACCTCGCAAATCCGGATGATCCGGGCAACGGTGGGATTGAAGCGGCCATTCAGCACCTTGCTGACGTATTCCGGGTTGTTGCCCGCCGCCTCGGACACCTCATCATAGTCCAGCCCCCGGATGTCCAGCGCCTGACGCAGGCGCTGCCGCCAAAGCTCCACTCCCTCATCCGCAGAGAGTCGCGTTTTATCTTCGTGTCTAGTCATGCCCAGAACCATACACGGAACTATAGTTCCTGCAAATAGAATTATACGTCTATACTTCACTCATCCAGAGCAGGTATTTAAAAAGCGGGCGGCAGATTCCGATTTACACCTGCCCGCTGATAGAACTATATTTCTACCGCACCGAAGCGCCGGAGGACGCGATGACATTCAGCACCCCATATGCCCGGCGCAGCGGGCAGCACGGCCCGGCCATCCTGAAGACGGCCGCCGGACCCGCCAGCCGCGGCAGGCTGCCCGGCCATTTGCTGATAACGCTTGGAGGTTTTTTCACATGAACGCCAGCAGTGCGCCCCTTCCTGAAACGCAGGCGGAACGCATTCGGGCCGTGATCGCGGCAGCCCAGGACTATGCCCAGGCACGCGAAGCCTTTGATGCGGCCTCCGAAGGGCTGGAGCGCGCGCACCGCCAGAACTGCAGCACTGCCGGCCAGGACCTGGAAGAGCTTGACGCCGCAGCCGATGCCATCGGCAGAACCCAGGCGCAGGTCGCCGACCTGATTGCAACGCTGGTGACCGACGGCTCGCTGGAAACGCTCAGCAGGCTTCTGGCGGCCGAAGCCGCCCTGCCCGGCACGCCCAACGGCAGCGGCAACGGCGCCTAGACCCCGGCGTCAGAGCCGCCCGCCCGGCCCCGGCGCGGCAGCGGGCGGGACGTGCGGCCGCCCCGTTACGGCAGCAGCGCCAGCCGCTTCAGAAACTGCGACTTCACCGCCTCCGCGTCCACCGTCATGCAGACCTTCACCGGGTCGCGCCCGCTCTGTGGCGCGGCCAGCGTGGCGCCGGAGGTCTCCCCCTCGCAGGAAACCTCAAGCGGCACATCGCGCATCCCGAACAGCTCCGGATGGGTGCAGGCGATCACCGCCGCCGGGTCATGCAGCGAGCAGCCGTTCTTGCCCGCCACCTCGTGATAGAACTTGAGGTAGAAGTAAGACATCTCCTGCAGCATGCCGCCCAGCTCCGGCGACCTGGCCGCGATGGCCTCGAAATCCTCGGCCAGGCAAAGAATGCGGTGGGTGACGTCCAGACCCACAAACACCACTTTGGCCCCGCCCTGGCAGACCACGTCCGCGGCGTGCGGGTCGTGATAGATATTGGCCTCTGCGTGCGGCGTGATATTGCCGCCCTCCTCCAGCGAGCCGCCCATCACCACGATGGATTTGACGTTCCGGATGAACTCCGGGTCGCGCTGCATGGCCAGGGCGATATTGGTCAGCGGGCCGATCGGGCAGACCACCAGCTCGCCCTTGTGCTCGCGCGCCATGCGGCACAGGAATGCCGCGGCGTCCTCCTCCAGCGGTTTGCCCTTGGGCTCCGCCGCCGGAATGTCGCCAAAGCCTTCGTCGCCGTGCACATGCGACGAGGGGTTGAACGGCGGCAGCACCAGCGGCACGGTCGCGCCTGCGGCCACCGGCACGTCCAGTTCCGCCGCTTCCAGAAGGCGCAGCGCGTTGCGGGTGGCCGTTGCCGTGGTCACATTGCCGAAGATCGTGGTCAGCCCCAAGAGGTCGATGTCCGGCGCCGCGGCGGCATAGAAGATCGCCATCGCATCGTCGATGCCCGGATCGGTGTCGATAATCAGTTTCACCATCTGTCTGCCCCTTCGCTCACTTGAACTTGTCCATCAGCTTTTCCAGCGGCGAGCGGGTGTCCGGCGCCGTCTCCCCCCTGGCCGCATTCTCCGCCTTGGCCTCTGCCTTGGGCTTGGTGGTAGAGCTGCGCGGCGGCGCCACCCTCAAGGCAACTGCATTCATGAACTTGCCGCCATCGCCCTTCGCCAGCTCTGCCGCACCGTCGGAGATGCCGCGCATCAGATCGTCCAGCCAGCCCTCTTCCGCCTTGGGAAAGTCGCGCAGCACATAGCCCGCGACCGCGTCCTTGTGGCCCGGATGGCCGATCCCCAGCCGCACCCGGGCGTAGTCGGCACCGATGTGCGAATGGATCGAGCGCAGGCCGTTGTGGCCGGCATGTCCGCCGCCCTGCTTCATCCGCGCCTTGCCCGGCGCCAGGTCCAGTTCGTCATGCAGCACCACCACATCGGCGGGCGTCAGCTTGTAAAACCGCATCGCCTCACCCACCGACTGGCCGGAGAGGTTCATGAAGGTCTGCGGCTTCAGGAGCAGCACCTTCACACCGCCCAAGACCCCCTCGCTGATCAGCGCCTGGAACTTGGATTTCCAGGGACTGAACCCATGGTCCGACGCGATCTGGTCCAGCGCCATGAAGCCGATGTTATGGCGGTTGCGCTCATACTTCGGGCCAGGGTTGCCAAGGCCGACAAAGAGTTTCATGGGTTCTGCCCGCTTGCGTTTCAAGGAAACCGAGTGATGCCCTATTTGGGCCGCGGAATCCAGAGGCCGGCGCCCTCAGGCAAAGGCCCGGTCTGCCGCAAATGGCGACAGATCGACATTGGGCTGGCGGCCTTCCGCCAGATCCGCGATCAGCCGCCCGGTGATGCCGCTCAGGGTCAGCCCGATGTGCTGATGGCCAAAGGCATAAAGCAGCCGGTCCGATTGCGGGCTGGGCCCGATGACCGGCAGCGAATCCGGCAGCGTCGGGCGGAAGCCCAGCCAGTCGCTGTCCGGGTCCGGCAGCGGCCCCAGCATCTCGGCCCCCTTGCGGGCGATATAGGCCAGCCGGCGCTGGTTCGCAGGCGCCTCCAGCGCGGCGATCTCCACCGTGCCGGTCAGCCGCAAGCCCTGGGCATGGGGCACCGCGTAAAACCCCGCCTCGCCCCAGCCGACAGGCCGCGTCACCCGGTGCGCCTCGCCTTCATACATCAGGTGATAGCCGCGCTCGGTGCCCAGCGGCAGCTTGCCCGTGCCCGCGCCCTCGATCCGTTTCGAGAAGGCCCCGCCGGCAATCACCGCCCGGCCCGCCGTCAGGCTTTGACCGTCCGCCTGCACCTCGACCCCAGTGGCAGAGGCCCGCACAGCCTCCACCGGCGCCTGCAGCGTGGTGCCGCCCAGCTCCATGAAGGCCCGGTGCATCCGGGTGATCAGCTCCTGCGGGTCGCGCAGATGCCGGGCGGCGTGGAAATGCACGGCGCGTCTGACGGGCAGCCGCAGGCCCGGCTCCATCTCCAGCGCTTCCTCCGGGCCGACCTCGCGCCAGGGGACCCCCAGCGCGCGGCGCTGCTCCAGATCCGCCGCCGCCGCCTCCGCCGCCGATGCCGTCGACCAGACCGACAGCTGGCCGCGCGCCACCACCAGATCCTGGGCGCCTGCCGCCTCGATCAGCGGATTGATCCCGGCATCCGCATGGGCCAGCAGATCCGCCAGATGGCCCGCAATCCGGCGCGAGGGCGCGGCGCGGCAATTGGCCAGAAAGGACAGCATCCAGCGCGGGTTGCGCAGCGCATGGGCATAAGACAGCGACAGCGGGCTGTCCTTGGCGAACATCAGGCCGGGCAGGCCCGTCAGCACCGAAGGGGCGTTCACCGGCAGGCAGGCATAGGTCGCGAGCGTGCAGGCATTGCCATAGCTGGCGCCCGATCCCGGCGGGTTCGGATCCGCCAGCAGCACCCGGTGCCCGCGCATCTGCGCCCACAGTGCGCAGCTCATGCCGACCGCGCCCGCGCCCGCAATGGCAATATCGTAATCGGCCATGCCCTGCTCCCCTTTGTGTCAGACGGAACTGGGGCAGCGGCGCCGGGGAAAGTCAATCGCCTGCGCGATCCGCAGCGCACAAAAGAAAACGGGCCCCCGGATGGGAGCCCGCGAAACCGTTGCCCGGACGGGCGCGGGTCTTATTGTTCGACTTCGGTCGCTTCGACCTCTTCGTCTTCCTCGTCATCGGAGGAAGCCAGGCCGGCCGGCGCTGCGATGTTGGCAATCACGAAGTCGCGGTCGATGACCGGCTTGGAGCCAGCGGGCAGGTCGACCGACGAAATGGTGATCACGTCGCCGATGTTCAGGCCTTCCAGGTCCACCACGATCTTCTCGGGGATGTCACCGGCGGTCACGTTCAGCTCGACTTCCGGACGCACGACGGTCAGCATGCCGCCTTTCTTGATGCCGGGGGCCTTGTCCTCGTTGATGAACTCAACGTGGATGTACAGGTTGATCTTCGAGGTGCGGCGCAGGCGCATCAGGTCGAGGTGGGTCGGCAGGTCCTTCACCACGTCGCGCTGAACGTCGCGGCAGATCACGCGCACGTCGTCGTGGCCTTCCACTTTCAGGTTCCACAGAGTGGACTTGAACTGGCCGGCTTTCAGCTTTTTCAGCAGCTCGTTGAACGGAACCTGGATTGCCAGCGGCTCTGCGTCGCCACCGTAAACCACACCCGGAACCATGCCTGCGCGGCGCGCAGCGCGAGCGGCGCCCTTGCCTGTCCCCGCACGTTCCTGGACTACGAGATCAGGAATCTCTTTTGCCATCTTAATTCTCCAATATGTCTGCCGGGGTGCCTCCAAGGCTGTCACCCCGCGTGAAGCCGTGCCTATAGACCCGTTCAGCCATTTTGGAAAGGGGTTTCCTGCCGCCGCAGCCCTTGCAAACAGGGCTGCGGCCGCTTTTCGAGGGGCTCAGATCGACTTCAGATACTCCAGCAAGGCCGTTTTGTCCGCCGCGGACAGGCTGGTGCCGTAATCGTGGCCGCAGCGGCTGTTGCCCGAATCAAGCTGATCGCAGCCGGTGGTCTCGATCACCTGGTCAAAGGCGGTCTGCTCCGCCGCCATGCCCACCGCCTCGATATCGTAGTTCGGGCCGGGCTTGAAGGACGCCGGGCGGTCTGCGGGCGCGGTCAGCAGATCGCGCAGCGTCGGCACAGAACCGTTGTGCAGATAAGGCGCCGCGGCCCAGATCCCGTCCAGCACCCGGGCCTCGTATTTGCAGCCCGGCTCTGCCGCGGATTTGAGCATCCCTGCATTGTCGCCCGTCGGGAAGGCCTTGCGCAGGTCTTCGAACTCCGAGAGCGCATCGCGGTCGTCTTCGTTGCCCGGCGTCGCCTCTGCAGCCTTGGCGGTTGCCACAAAATCCTCACCGAAGGCCCCCAGCGAATGCTGCACGATGGCGCCGATCACCGACACCGCCAGCACGTCGAACGCCTTGGCCTCTGCGCCCAGCGTGGTGCCGGTCAGCGGGATCGACGCCCCCTCCAGCACGCCGGTCTTAACCGTGCGGGTCAGCACCCCGCATTCCCGCGTATCGGTGCCCGCATCCAGGATCGGCGTCTCCCAGGTGGTGTGGAAGATCGAGCGGAACTTGCCCTTCTTCTTGCCATGGCAGGCCACGCAGCCGCCCTCTGCCGCGGTCCGATTGAACACCGCCTCGCCCTGGGCGGCCAGATCATGGTCCAGCTCCCACGGCCACTGCGGCGCGCCGATGTCCCAGATCCATTCCTCCAGCGCCTTCAGCCCGCCCCAGTTGGCCGAGTTCTGCGAGATGTAGTCCCGGTTGAACAGCACCCCGGACTGCGGCTGCGGATGGAATTCGGCAAAGACGCCATAGACCTCGCCCAGGTTGCGCGACAGCCCCAGCAGATCGTTGCCGTTGGCGGAGAACCCCGGCCATTGGGTGAAGTCCTGCCGCGCCGCGTTCCACAGGAACGGGTAGCGGGTGGGCGCATCGGCCACCGCGATGTTTTCCGGAATCAGATGGTCGTCCGCCGGGTCGCCGAGATCCAGCCCCGCCAGCCGGTTGAAGATCATCGACACCGCATCCAGCCGCGCAGGCCCCCAGGCCGGGTCCGGCAGCGAGCGGCTGATCAGGGTGTGGAAGCGGTTGCTCCAGACCTCCACTTCTGCCTTCAGCGCGTTGCGTTCGGACACCGAAGCCCCGCTGCCCAGCACCTTGTCCGCAAAGGCGTCAAACGCCGCATCCTCTGCCAGCACGGCCAGCACCGCATCGTCCAGATCCTTCAGGAAGCTCTGGAAGTCGACGATGCCGGGGCCGCCGTCGATCCTGTAGGCGGTGCCGCTCACCTCAATCTGGCGGGTGTGGCAGGCGGAACAGGTCATGCCCACCGCCATATCCGCGCCGCTGCCATTGGTGGTGAACCCCGCGGGAAGGTCCGCCTCCTGCCGCCCGGTCATCGGCAGGTAGCCATAACGCGCCAGCGCATCGTGCAGGAATGTCCCGCCGCCGGGCAGGGTCAGCGCCCGCATCCAGCCAAGCGGCATGATGCGGGCGCCCTGGTCCTGGGTGTAGAACTGCTGGCGCAGGCTGGGCGTCCAATCGCTGCCCTGATTGACATAAACCGTCTGCGCCGCTGCCGGCGCGGCCATGGCTGCCGCGCCAATCGCGCAGGTTGCTATCAACGTCCTCATCAAATCCTCCGGATACAAAATTAACAACCCATGGTTGCGCTTCTGCGGGAGGCTTGGACAGGGAAATCTCCGTTCGTTTGTCTTTATTGTGCTGGCTTCACGGTTGCCAGCGGCCGCCAAAGTCCTCCGGGATCAGCAGGTTGTGGCGCCCCAGCCCCTCGACCGAGCGTTCGCCGCACAGTGCCATGGTGGTGTCCAGCTCCTTGCGGATCACTTCCAGCGCCGCGGTGACGCCCTTTTGGCCCATCGCGCCCAGGCCATAGACAAAGGCGCGCCCGATCATGGTGCCCTTGGCCCCCAGCGCCAGCGCCTTCAGCACGTCCTGGCCGGAGCGGATGCCGCTGTCCAGATGCACCTCGACGTCATTGCCGACCGCATCCATGATCTCCGGCAGCATCCGGATCGAGCTCAGCGCGCCGTCCAGCTGCCGCCCGCCGTGGTTGGAGACCACGATGGCATCGGCCCCCAGCTTGGCCGCCATGCGCGCGTCCTCGGCGTCGAGGATCCCCTTCAGGATCACCTTGCCGCCCCACATCTCCATCAGCTTTTCGACCTTGCCCCAGTCCAATGCCGGGTCGAACTGCTCCGCCGTCCAGGCGCCCAGCTGCGAGGTGTCGGAGACGCCGTGCACATGGCCCACGATATTGCCGAAGTTGCGCCGCTTGGCGCCCAGCATCTCGATACCCCAGGCCCATTTGGTCATCAGATTGGCAATGGTCCTGGGCGTCAGTTTGGGCGGCGCCGACAGTCCGTTCTTCAGATCCTTGTGGCGCTGGCCGAGGATCTGCAAATCCAGCGTGATCACCAGGGCGGAGCATCCGGCATCCTTGGCGCGCTGGATCAGGCGGCGGATATAGTCCTCGTCCTTCATGGTATAAAGCTGGAACCAAAACGGTTTGGAGGTCGCCTCCGCCACCTCCTCGATCGAGTTGATCGACATGGTTGAGAGCGTGAAGGGCACCCCGAAGTCTTCCGCTGCGCGGGCCGCCTTGATCTCGCCGTCGGCGTGCTGCATCCCCGTCAGCCCCACCGGGGCCAGCGCCACCGGCATCGCCACATCCTGGCCGATCATCCGGGTGGCGGTGGTCCGCCCGGACATATCCACCGCCACCCGCTGGCGCAGGCGGATCTTCTCGAAATCAGAGGTGTTCTCGCGGAAGGTCTGTTCGGTCCAGCTGCCGCTTTCGGCATAGTCATAGAACATCCGCGGCACGCGGCGTTCATAGATGCGCTTCAGGTCGTTGATATTGGTGATCACCGGCACCGGACTGTCTCCCGCTTTCGTTTGGTAAAGTTTTCTTACCAATCTGGACCAACAAAAGCAACGCCGCCTTTGCCGCACCCCTTGAGACGCAAAAACCACGCCAAAGGGCGCGGTTTCTTCAACTATTGGCGCATCTCGAATCTGGACCGCCCGGCGGCACCGCCGGGCAGCGCCCGACCCTCCCCACGGGAGGGCGCTTCGCACCCACCCAGGCTCGGGCGCTGCCCTAGGTGTCTTATTCGCCTGGCCCCTCAGCCCTTATGCGCGCCGTCCGCAAGCGACTTCACAAACGCCAGCACTTCCTCCGGGGACTTGCCTGCGCCGATCTGGCTGACGATGGCACTGCCCACCACCGCGCCGTCAGAGATCGAGGCGATGTTCTGCGCCTTCTCCGGCGTGTTGATGCCAAAGCCCACGATGATCGGAAGATCAGTGGCCGCCTTGATGCGCGCCACCTCGGGGCCGACGTCGCCGGCCTCGGCCTCAGCGGCGCCGGTGATGCCGGTGATCGAGACGTAATAGACAAAACCGGAGGTGTTCTGCAGCACCTTGGGCAGGCGCGCGTCGTCAGTGGTCGGGGTCGCCAGGCGGATGAAGTTCAGCCCCGCCTTCTGCGCCGGGATGCACAGCTCTTCGTCTTCTTCCGGCGGCAGGTCCACCACGATCAGCCCGTCGATGCCCGCGGCCTTGGCGTCCTCCAGGAACTTGTCCACGCCGCGGCTGTAAATCGGGTTGTAATAGCCCATCAGCACGATCGGGGTGGTGTCGTCGCCCTTGCGGAAGTCGGCTGCCAGCTGCAGCGTCTTTTCCAGCGTCATGCCGCCGTCCAGCGCCCGCTGCCCGGCCAGCTGAATGGTCGGCCCGTCCGCCATCGGATCGGTGAACGGCAGGCCCAGCTCGATGATGTCCACGCCCGCGCCCGGCAGCCCCTTCACCACCTCCAGAGAGGTGTCATAGTCCGGGTCGCCTGCCATCACATAGGTGACAAAGGCTTTCTTTCCGGCGGCGTTCAATTCGGCGAATTTGGCATCAATGCGGGTCATGGGCGGGCCTTGCTTTCAGGTTTCCGCTCCGGTGTGCCGAATGTTGCGCGGGAAATCAATCCCGCGCCGCGCGCCGGCCCGTGCGACCCGCAAGAAGGCCCCGGCTCAGCCGCCCAGCGGAATGTGCCAGCGCAGCGTCACCGAGTTCACGCCGGGGTTATCATCCGCGGTCGAGGCGTTGGATTTGTGGCTGAACGCCAGCGACACCGCCTTGCCGTTCTGGAACCGCTTGCCCACCGCCACCAGGGTGCGGATTTCAAAGGCAGAGCCAAGGTCGTTGGCATCGGAGCTTTCGTGGTAGGCGCCGGGCATCAAGCTGGACTCGATGAACCAGTCATTGTTCAGATCAAACACGCCGCTGATGCCGACGCCGGCAAACACGTCGCCGGTCTCCTGCACCTCCAGCGCGGCGCCGAAGCGCGCCGACAGCCGCCCGCGCTCGTGGAACGGCGCATGCAGGTAGTCCACTGCGAACATTGCGCCGTCTTCCGCCGCATCCCGGTGATAGTCGGAATACCCCAGCCCCAGCGTCACCTCCTGGGCGGCCGCGGGCAAGGCCATCGCAGCCGACAGTGCCGCCGCCAGCAAAGCTGTCTGTTTCATTTCGAGCCCCTCGCAGAATTATTTATTTTGCTTAAAGATATTTTATTGCAGTGGTTTTCCAAGCCACCTCACGAAAAAGCAATATGAGGGCCTGCTGTGCGGAGCCGCACAGAAGCCGATTGTGGCTCTTTTACCAGCCATACTCGGCTTGCGCGCCCGCCCAATGCTGCCTAGAAGCAGCTCCCAAATGGCATCAGGAGGCCGAAATGGGCTTTAAAATGGGAATCGTCGGCCTGCCCAACGTGGGCAAATCGACGCTGTTCAACGCGCTGACCAAAACCGCCTCGGCGCAGGCGGCCAACTTTCCGTTCTGCACCATCGAGCCCAACGTGGGCGAGGTTGCGGTGCCGGACGCACGGCTGGACAAGCTGGCGGAGATCGCCAAGTCGAAACAGATCATCCCGACCCGGATGACCTTTGTCGATATCGCGGGCCTGGTGAAGGGCGCGTCGAAGGGCGAGGGCCTGGGCAACCAGTTCCTGGCCAACATCCGCGAAACCGACGCGATTGCCCATGTGCTGCGCTGCTTTGAAGACGGCGACGTGACCCATGTGGACGGCCGCGTCGATCCGGTGGCCGACGCCGAAGTGATCGAGACCGAGCTGATGCTGGCCGATCTGGAAAGCATCGAAAAGCGCCGCGCCAACCTGGTGCGCAAGCTGAAGGGCAACGACAAGGAGGCCCAGCAGCAGGACCGGCTGCTGGCCGCCGCCCAGGCGATGCTGGAAGACGGCAAGCCCGCCCGCCTGGTCGAGGTCGACGCCGAGGATGCCAAGGCCTGGAAGATGCTGCAGCTCTTGACCACCAAGCCGGTGCTCTATGTCTGCAACGTGGGCGAGTCGGAATCGGTCGAGGGCAACGCCCATTCCGCCAAGGTGGCCGAGATGGCCGCGGCGCAGGGCAATGCCCATGTGATCATCTCTGCCCAGATCGAGGAAGAGATCAGCCAGCTGGACCCGGAAGAGGCCCAGATGTTCCTGGAGGAGATGGGCCTCAGCGAAGCCGGCCTCGACCGGCTGATCCGCGCAGGCTACGACCTTCTGCACCTGGAGACCTATTTCACCGTCGGCCCCAAGGAAGCGCGCGCCTGGACCATCCGCCAGGGCACTGCCGCGCCGCAGGCAGCGGGCGTTATCCACGGCGACTTCGAGAAGGGCTTTATCCGGGCCGAAACCATCGCCTATGACGACTTTGTCGCCATGGGCGGCGAACAGGGCGCCAAGGAAGCCGGCAAGATGCGCGCCGAAGGCAAAAGCTATGTCGTCAAGGACGGCGATGTGCTGCACTTCCTGTTCAACACCTGATCTGCAGCGTCCGCTGGACTGTCAGCCGCCCGTCAGCCCCGCTGGCGGGCGGTTTGCTTTTTGCACCCGCCTGCGGCAAGGCTGCAGAGGCGCGACCGCTGCCGCCGGAAATCTTGGGACCGGCGGCGCAAACGCGCTACAGTTACTTGTGCATGCAGCGAGGGCGGGTCATCCATGGAAAAAGAAGAGAGCATCAACGTACTGGGCAGCCCGCTGGCGCCTTGTTCCACTGCCCCGGTGACCGGCTTTTTCCGCGACGGCCATTGCAACACCTGCGCCGAGGATCACGGCAGCCACACCGTCTGCGTGGTGACCACGGCGGAGTTTCTGGCCTTCAGCAAATATGTCGGCAACGACCTGTCCACGCCGCGGCCGGAGTTCGGCTTTGCGGGCCTGCAGCCCGGCGACTGCTGGTGCCTGTGTGCCGCCCGCTTCCTGCAGGCCGCGGACGAGGGCTGCGCGCCCCAGGTGAATCTTGAGGCAACCCACATGCGGGCGCTGGACATCGTGCCGCTGAGCATTCTGAAAAGCTACGCCGCCGATCCGGCCTGATCCGCCCCCAGCGAAGGAGACTGCCCATGCTGCGCTTACTGGCCCTTCTCGCCGCACTCAGCCCCGCTGCGGCAACCGCCCAGCCCCATTGCAACGGCCAGACCCAGATCGACGCCAATTTCTGCGCGATGGAGAAATGGGAGATCGCCGACAGGGAGCTGAACCGGCTGTGGAGCCAGGTGAAGCCGGCCGCCGATGCCCGCGGCACCGGACAGGCGCTGCTGGCAGAGCAGCGCGCCTGGCTGAAACGGCGCGACGCCACTTGCGGGCCGGAGCAGGCCTCCGGCGGCAGCGCGGCACCGATGTTCTATTGGGATTGCATGGAGCAGGAGACCCTGCGGCGCAATCAGGTGCTGCGGGCACTGCAGTAGCCCGGCACAAGAAAGGCCCCGGAAATCCCGGGGCCTTTTGCGTGAGGCAGAGGCGGTAGGACGCCTGCCTTATTCCTCGAAGGTGCGCCCCTCTTCGGTGTCGGACATGTCAAAGCCCAGGTGCTTGGCGACGGTGAACACGTCCTTGTCGCCGCGGCCGCACATGTTCATCACGATGATGTGGTCCTCGGGCAGGTCCGGCGCGATCTTGGTGACATGGGCCAGCGCATGGGAGGGCTCCAGCGCCGGGATGATGCCTTCGGTGCGGCAGCTGAGCTGGAACGCCTCCAGCGCTTCCTTGTCGGTGATCGACACATACTGCGCGCGGCCGGTGTCATGCAGCCAGGAATGCTCCGGCCCGATGCCCGGGTAATCCAAGCCCGCGGAGATCGAGAAGCCTTCCTGGATCTGGCCGTCCTCGTCCTGCAGCAGATACGTGCGGTTGCCGTGCAGCACGCCGGGGCGGCCGCCCGTGAGGGAGGCGCAATGCTGCATCCGGTCATCGACGCCCTTGCCGCCGGCCTCAACCCCGATGATGTTCACCGAAGGGTCGTCCAGGAACGGGTAGAACAGGCCGATGGCGTTGGAGCCGCCGCCGATTGCGGCGATCACGGTGTCCGGCAGGCGGCCTTCGCCTTCCTGCTCGGCCAGCTGCCAGCGGACTTCCTTGCCGATGATCGACTGGAAATCGCGCACCATCGCCGGATAGGGGTGCGGGCCGGCCGCGGTGCCGATGCAATAGAAGGTGTCGCGCACATTGGTCACCCAGTCGCGCAGCGCGTCGTTCATCGCGTCCTTCAGGGTGCCGCGGCCAGAGGTCACCGGGATCACCTCGGCGCCCAGCAGGCGCATGCGGAACACGTTCGGCGCCTGGCGCTTCACGTCGTGCGCGCCCATATAGACGATGCACTTCAGCCCGAACTTGGCGCAGACGGTGGCGGTGGCCACCCCGTGCTGGCCCGCGCCGGTTTCGGCGATGATCCGCGTCTTGCCCATGCGCCGCGCCAGCAGGATCTGGCCCAGCACGTTGTTCACCTTATGCGCGCCGGTGTGGTTCAGCTCGTCGCGCTTCATATAGATCTTGGCGCCGCCCAGTTCGGCACTGAGGCGCTCGGCATGATACAGCGGGCTGGGACGTCCGACATAGTGTTTCCACAGATCGTCCATCTCGGCCCAGAAGGAGGGATCATCCTTGGCCTTGTTGTATTCTTCCTCAAGGCTCAGGATCAGCGGCATCAGGGTTTCCGAGACGAAACGCCCGCCGAAGATGCCAAAGCGGCCCTGTTCGTCCGGACCGTTCATGAAGCTGTTGAAAAGATCGTCGGCCATGGTTCTTCCCTCACTTTCGCAGCGCCCGCCATGACTATAGCGCAGCCGCGCCTTGGTAAAGGGAGATTGCGCAAGCGGGCGCATCCGGCCAGGGCCCCTGCCCTGCCGGTGTGTTCCTGTTCTGCTGTGCCGGCTGCCTGTCCTGAAGTGCGGACGGATAAGGATGGCGGCGCCGCCAAGGGGCGGAGGCGGGACGGGAGGGTTTCTCCCGCACGCTGAACGTTGTCTCTGCGTGCCCTTGCCAAAGGGCCCTGTTCCAAGGTGCCGGGGGTGTCAGGCCCGGCGGTGACCGCGATCAGGGGGCACTATGGCATCTGACGCCTAAAATCCGGTGAGGACGGCGTCCGCAGGGGGCGCAACACCCTGGACGGTGCGCTGCGGGGCAGCGGCGGCGCAGTGAGTATTTATGGAAAGATGAAAGCGCGGGCGCGGTGTTTCATCTTTCCCCAAATACTCAAAATCCGCCCCGGCAGCCTCCGCGCCGCCCGCGGCGGTGCGCAGCCCTCAGCCGCGGGCGGCCCGGGTGAAGGCTTCGATCAGGCCCGCATCTTTTTCGCCGGGGGCGCTTTCGACGCCGGAGGAGACATCGACCTGCCGGGCGCCGGTCATGCGGATCGCCTCGGCCACGTTTTCAGGCGTCAGGCCGCCGGCCAGCATCCAGGGTTTCTGCCAGTATTTGCGCCCGGCCAGCAGCCGCCAGTCAAAGGCAAGGCCGTTGCCGCCGGGCAGCTCTGCCTCCTTCGGCGGCTTGGCGTCGATCAGGAGCTGGTCCGCCACCTGTTCGTAAAGCGCGATCTGCGGCAGATCCGCGGCATCGGCAATGCCCACCGCCTTCATCACCGGCAGGCCGTAGCGGCTGCGCACTTCGGCCACCCGCTCCGGGGTTTCGCGCCCGTGAAGCTGCAGCATGTCGAGCGGCACGGCGCCGGTGATGGCGTCCAGTTCGGCGTCGCCGGCATTCACCGTCAGCGCCACCTTGCACAGGCCAACGGGCGCTTCGACCGCCAGCGCGGCGGCCTGTTCGATGCTGACGTTGCGGGGCGACTTCGCAAAGAAGACAAACCCGGCATAGGCAGCGCCCGCCGCGGCAACGGCGGCCACATCCTGCGGGGTGCTGAGCCCGCAGATCTTGACCCGGATGTCCGTCATGACCGGCTCAGCCTGCGTCTTCGAGGAGCGCCAGGACTTCGTCCTTGCCTTCGTTCTTCTGCTTTTTCAGCCGCTTCACTTCGCGGTTCAGCTTGCGGGCTTCGCGGGCCTTTTCGGCCGCTTCGCGGCGGTGCTTGTGCTCGCGGATCCATTCCCACAGGAAGCCAAGCACCAGCCCGGCGCCGACCCCGCCCAGAACCACAGCAAACAGCGGCAGCGAAATGCCCGGGTTGAAGCCGAACAGCTCACCCAGCGCCTCGGGCATCAGTTTGAGCTCAACAAAACTCCGGTTGGCAAGGCACACCGACACCAGCACGATGGCCAGAGATCCCAGAACCGCATAGCGAATGTAACGCATCAGGCTTTCCCGTTCAGGCGGTCCCTCAAGAGTTTACCCGTCTTGAAGAACGGCACATGTTTTTCCTCGACATGGACGGTTTCACCGGTGCGGGGATTGCGGCCGACCCGCGAGTCCCGCTTCTTGACCGAGAAGGCACCGAAACCGCGCAGCTCCACCCGGTCGCCCCGGGCCATCGCGTTGGTTACTTCCTCAAACACCGTGTTCACGATCCTCTCCACATCCCGCTGATACAGGTGCGGGTTTTCGTCTGCAATCTTCTGAATCAACTCAGAGCGGATCATGATCTGTTTTCCTCCCAGGATGCCGTGATGTTTTGGCTATTGTTCTGAGAGTATAGGAAAAATTCCTGGGCGGGGGAACAAAATGACGCATGCGGGACGGGAAAACCGGCAAGAGTTCACCCGCTTTCCAGCCCGCCGGGCCCGGATCGGGCGCCGCCGCCCGGCGCTGCATCGCGGCATCCGTGGTCCGGATGCCGCGGCGGTGCCGGTTGATTCGCGCCCCTCAGGCCGCCCGGCAGCGGCGCTAGTGGCAGGGCTGGCCCTGATGGCCGGCGCCCGCGGCGTCCGCAGGGCGCCAGGCCGCGGGGGGCGGGGCGGACCGGTCGCCGCCTTCCCGGAGCGGCGGGCGCAGGCGCCACGCCGGGTTCAGCCACACGGTGGCAGCCGCGGCCTCTCCGGCGGGGATAAGCGGGCCGTTTGCGGCGACGCTCAGATGCGAGGTGTCATGCTGCGCGGTGACCGCCAGGCGGTCCCCCGGCGCTGCGGCCTGCGCTTGGTCCAGCAGGAAGGCCGTGCGCCCCCAGTGCCCGCCGGAGTCCATTCCGTTTGCCACCCGGATGCCGGGCGCCAGCTGCATTTCGAAACTGACAAGGACCGCATGGACGGTGCCCGCGGCAGCACACATGAGGTCCGTTGCGGTGCGTGCGGGGGTCAGGTCCGGCCTGGTGAAATCAAACCGGAACAGCTCTGCCGCCGGGCCCAGAGGCCGCAGGCCGCAGGCCGCGAATTCGCCCGGCGTCAGCTGCGCAACGCGGGCAAAGCGGTGAAAGGCGCTCAGGTCGAAGCCTTCCGCCTCTTGCGGGCGCCACTGGTCCAGCAGGCCGCTGCTTTCCACGAGCTGCGCCTTCAGCGTTCCCCATTCCGGAACCGCACGCGCGTCTGGCTTGGCCAGCGCGGACATCGCATGGGTGAGCGTCGCAAGCGCACCCTCGCCCAGCAGGACGGTGTCGACGATTTCCGAGATCACAACGTCCGCCCGTTCGGGAATATCCGTGCCCACGGCGATGTCGTGCGACCATTTCGGGATCACGGTGATCCGGTCGCTGAGACCGTTGTCCGCGATGACACGGGTTGCGGCCTGGGCGATCAGCGGCTGCTGTTCGCAGGTGTAGACATGTTTCGCGCCGGCCCGTGCCGCCAGCATGGCCGTCAGGCCGGCACCGCAGCCGATATCCAGAACCACATCCCCCGGCCGCACCTTGGCGGCGATGGCCTCGGCGTAGGCGCGGTTGCGCGCGCTGTCGGCAAGCATCGGGAAATGCCAGCGGGGCACGAACATCTGGTGCAGCCGCTCCTGCAGCACCTGTGCCTCGTGGTGGCGGGGATCCAGCGTGAGGGCGTCGTCTAGGATCTGCGAGGTCCGCAGGCCGCCATCGTCCAGAGGTTCGGATTTTGCGCGCTGGACCAGTGTGTCCGCGTGCGGGGCGCCCGCGCCGTGAAAATCCTGCGCAGGGTCAGCCGAGTGTCTTTTCGTCAACTTTTAGTCTTCCCGATTTAAAGCAAATGCCATTGGTTTGCATATTCATCATGCGCCTCTAACAAATGATGAAGGGAAGGCCGGGGGCGGGGCGGCGGAGGCCGCGCCAAGGCCGTTTTGGCCGGGCCGCCAGGAGCCGGAACAGAAAAAGCCCCGCAGTCGCCTGCGGGGCTTTCCAGTTCAGAGCCGTGAGGCCGGGTCTTAGTCGCCCGACTTCAGTGCGGCGCCCAGGATGTCGCCCAGCGATGCGCCGGAATCCGAGGAGCCATACTGTTCCACTGCTTCTTTCTCTTCCGCGATCTCGCGCGCCTTGATGGACAGGCCCAGGCGGCGGGTCTTGGAATCGACGTTGGTGACGCGCACGTCGACCTTGTCGCCAACCGAGAAACGCTCGGGGCGCTGGTCGGCACGGTCGCGGGCCAGGTCGGAGCGGCGGATGAAGGACTTCATGCCTTCGTATTCCACTTCGATGCCGCCTTCTTCGATCGCGGTCACTTCGACGGTGATCACGGAGCCGCGCTTCACGCCGCCCACGGCTTCGGCGAACTTGTCGCCGCCCAGAGCTTTGATCGACAGCGAGATACGCTCTTTGTCGACGTCCACTTCGGAGACAACGGCCTGAACCACGTCGCCTTTGCGGTAGTTCTGGATCGCGTCTTCACCGCGCTCGTCCCAGGACAGGTCGGACAGGTGAACCATGCCGTCGATGTCGCCGTCGAGGCCAATGAACAGACCGAATTCGGTGATGTTCTTGACTTCGCCTTCGACCTGGGTGCCTTCCGGGTGAGTCTCGGCAAAGACTTCCCACGGGTTGCGCATGGTCTGCTTGAGGCCCAGGGACACGCGGCGCTTGGCACCGTCGATTTCCAGAACCATGACGTCGACTTCCTGAGAAGTGGAGACGATTTTGCCCGGGTGGACGTTTTTCTTGGTCCAGGACATTTCGGAGACGTGAACCAGACCTTCGACGCCCGGCTCCAGCTCAACAAATGCACCGTAATCGGTGATGTTGGTAACGCGGCCCTTGTGAACGGAGTTCAGCGGGTACTTGGCGCCAACCAGATCCCACGGATCTTCCTGCAGCTGCTTCATGCCCAGGGAGATGCGGTGGGTCTCTTTGTTGATCTTGATGACCTGAACCTTGACGGTTTCGCCGATCGACAGGATCTCGGAGGGGTGGTTCACACGGCGCCATGCCATGTCGGTGACGTGCAGCAGGCCGTCAACGCCGCCCAGGTCAACAAACGCACCGTATTCGGTGATGTTCTTGACGACACCGTCCACTGCCTGGCCTTCGGACAGGTTGCCGATGACTTCGGCGCGCTGCTCGGCGCGGGACTCTTCGAGGATCGCACGGCGCGAAACCACGATGTTGCCGCGGCGGCGGTCCATCTTCAGGATCTGGAACGGCTGCTTCAGACCCATCAGCGGGCCGGCGTCGCGCACGGGGCGGACGTCAACCTGCGAGCCGGGCAGGAAGGCAACAGCGCCGCCCAGGTCGACAGTGAAGCCGCCCTTGACGCGGCCGAAGATCGCGCCTTCGACGCGCTGATCATCTGCGTATGCTTTTTCCAGGCGGTCCCAGGCTTCTTCGCGGCGGGCCATCTCGCGGGAGATGACAGCTTCGCCACGGGCGTTTTCTGCCGAGCGCAGGAAGACTTCCACTTCGTCGCCGACAGCGATTTCAGCAGCTTCGCCGGGGTTTGCGAATTCTTTCAGATCAACGCGGCCTTCCATCTTGTAGCCGACGTCGATGATGGCCTGGCCGGCTTCGATTGCCAGCACTTTGCCTTTGACAACCGAACCTTCGTCCGGGGTGTCCATTTCGAAGCTTTCGTTCAGGAGGGCTTCGAATTCCTCCATCGATGCGTTTTGAGCCATGAGGTCTCAGGTTTCCTTTACTAACGGTTTTCTGGCCGGGCGGTTGTCTCCGCCGGTCTTGGTTAGCCCTACAGAACGTGGTCCGGAGCACATCTGATCAAACAAACACAAAGGGCCGAGGTGTTCCTCAGCCCTGCTCAGATGTGCCACCCGGACGTTGGCCGCCCTTGTATTGACAGCGCGCGTATAGGCGGATTCCCGGGGTTGCGCAAGGGAAAAGCCCTTTTGGGCAAGGCGGAGACGGCATTTGTGCAGCCCCTGCCCAGCCGTTCGGGCGCCGGGGCCGCTTCAGGCCCGGTCCGGGCGCCGGTATTCCTGCTCCAGCAGCACGACGCCCGTCATCACATAGTCGACCGACGCGCCCTCTCCCCGCAGGGGGAGCATGATTTCGGTGGAGCTGCGGTATTCCGGCAGCGGGCCGACATAGGGCAGCGAGACCAGCAGCGGCCGGGGGTTGGCGGCCACTTCGGCAAAGCAGGTCCAGATCATGGAGCCGGGGCCAAAGCCCGGGCGTTCAGACAGGCGGGTGCCGGCGACTTTGGTGCTTAGGGTATTAATGATCTTGCTGCGCACATAAAGCGCTTTGAAATCAGACAGTTCGCCACTCCCGGTCCGCTCGATTTCAAAGACCGCCAGGATATTGGTCGTCGTGCTGACATACGGCAGGCTCAGTTCGGCGAGCCGCGGGAATGCGCCCGCCTCCGAGGCGTTCTGCCAAAGCATAAGAACGGGTTTCAAAGCGGGATCCAGATCACTCGCAGAAAAATCAGCGGTAAACATGGAAACTGGCACCCCTTGCAATACTAACTGACAGCCCCAAGCCCAGCGGATATGCCGGAGGCCGAAAGGGTGCCTGCAGCCTAGTATAAAGCAGATGGAATGCATGAATAGTCTCCGCAGGCGAATTTTACCTGCGGAGAAACCGGCAGCGGGCGCGGCAAAGGCCGCCCGCCGCCGGGGATCAGCCCTCTCAGGCGATTTCGGTCACGATGGTGTCGCGGGACTTGCGGACCTTCTTCATCGGCAAGAGCCAGTCGCCGTCCTCCTGGCGGTAGCCCAGCGGCAGCAGAAGGACAGAGCGCAGGCCCTTGTCCTTGAGGCCGAGGATTTCGTCGATCTTCTCGGGCGAGAAACCTTCCATCGGGGTGCTGTCCACCTCAAGCTCGGCGGCGGCGGCCAGGGCAAAGCCCAGCGCGATATAGGCCTGGCGGGCGGCGTGGTCGTGGTTGGTGCTTTCTTCGCGCGGCAGGTAGGTCGCCTTGAGGTTCGCGTAATACTGGTTCAGCATCGGAACCTCGCCGCGCTCCTCGGTCATCTGGCGGGTCACCGCGTCGATGCGGTCTTCGGAGTAGTTGTCCCAGGCGGCAAAGACCAGCAGGTGCGAGCCGTCGGTGATCTGCGCCTGGTCCCAGGCGTGCGGGCGGATCTTGGCGCGGATCTCAGGATTGGTGATCACGAACACCTCAAACGGCTGGGTGCCCGACGAGGTCGGCGCCATGCGGATCGCCTCGATGATCTGGTCGATCTTCTCCTGCGGAACCGCCTTGGAGGGGTCCATCTTCTTGGTGGCGTAACGCCAGTTCAGCTTCTCGATCAGGGTGCTCTTGCTCATGGGTCCGGTCCTTTCGGTGGCCTTGCGGGAAGGGTGGTATAAATTTGTAACCGGCTATATAAGCGGTACCGGAAGGGGCACAAGAAGGCACAATTTTTAGCCCCGGTCACACGGAAGGAACCACCATGGCAGAAGGGCAATGCCCGGAGTGCGGGCGCATCAACGAGGTGCTGTCGCGGGTCGGCGACCGCTGGAGCGTGCTGATCGTGATCTCGCTGGCGCAGTACGGGGTGCTGCGGTTCAATGAGCTGAAGCGGCATCTGGGGATTTCCCAGCGGATGCTGAGCCTGACCCTGCGCGAGCTGGAACGCGACGGGCTGGTCAGCCGCACCTATCACCCGACGATCCCGCCCAAGGTGGAATACGCGCTGACGCCCCTGGGCGAGTCGTTCCGCGAGCCGGTCCGGGCGCTGGGACTGTGGGCGCTGGAGCATCTGCCGGTGATTGATGCCGCGCGGGCGGAGTTTGACGCCGCTGCGGAGGCGGAGAAGAAAACCGCCTGAGGCGGCAGGCCGCTATGCCGGCTTGCCCCGCCGCTGCGCCCGGACCGCCCAGACGCGGGCGTCCCGTTCCAGCATCGCCTGTTCGGCGGCATCCAGCCGGGCGGCTGCAGCAGCGGGATCGCGGCTGCCGCCCGCTTTGGTCCAGATCCTGAACGCGGAGGCCGGGCTCCAGGGCAGGCAGGCCGCAGCGAGCCACTGCCGCAGGGGCGGCGGCAGCGCGTCGTAGGCCTGCATCGGATTCCCCGCCCGGCGCCGCCGTTTCAGGCGCGACTTCAGGTTGCGGCCCGCCCCGCGGTCAGCCATTGCGCCGCCAGCCCGGAAACGGGTCGTCCAGGGAGGCCCAGGCCGGGTCGAAGCCGCCTGCGCTGCCGGGCATCAGGCAAGCATCCAGCCGTGCAGTAATCGCAGCCTTGTCCAGGCCTGCGCCAATGAACACCAGCTCCTGCCGCCGGTCGCCCCAGGTCTCATCCCAGTTCTGCAGGATTTCGCGCCGGGCCTCGGGATGGGCAGGCCAGCGCTCGCTTGGCACCGCGGCCCACCACAGCCCCAGCGGGCGGACCGAGGAGACCGCCCCGGCCAGCGAGAACTCCGCGGCCCACTCGGGGCGGGTTGCCAGCCAGAAATGCCCCTTGGCCCGAATCACGCCGGGCAGATCGCCGTTCAGCGCGGCGTGGATTCTGGCGGGATCAAAGGGCCGCCGGGCGCGGTAGACAAAGGAAGAGATGCCGTATTCTTCCGTCTCGGGCACGTGGTGTTCGAAGCCATAAAGCTCCTTGGCCCAGAGCGGATGCTCATGCGCGCGATCGAAATCGAAGCGGCCGGTGCCGAAGATCCGGTCTCCGTCCACTGCGGAGTAATCCGCAGGGATCACCTCCGCATCCGGGTTCAGCGCCCTGATCACGGCCATGGCTGCGGCGGTCTGGTCCGGACCTGCATCCGACACCTTGTTCAGGATGATCACGTCGGCGAATTCAATCTGATCGGTCAGCAGGCTGACCAGGGTCCGGCCGTCCTCCTCGCCCAGGCTTTCGCCGCGGTCGCTGAGGAAGTCATGACTGGCGAAGTCGCGCAGCAGGTTCACCGCATCGACCACGGTGACCATTGTATCGAGCCGGGCAACGTCCGACAGGCTGGCGCCTTCGGCATCGCGGAACCCGAAGGTCGCCGCCACCGGCAAGGGTTCGGCTATGCCGGTGCTTTCGATCAGCAGGTAGTCGAACCGCCCCTCCCCCGCCAGCCGGCGCACCTCTTGCAGAAGATCGTCGCGCAGGGTGCAGCAGATGCAGCCGTTGGTCATCTCCACCAGCTTTTCGTCCTGGCGCGACAGCTCCGCCCCGCTGCGCACCAGGGCGGCGTCGATGTTCACCTCGCTCATGTCATTCACGATCACCGCAACCCGGCGGCCCGCGCGATTGTTCAGAACGTGGTTCAGGAGCGTGGTTTTTCCGGCCCCGAGAAACCCGGAGAGCACTGTCACCGGCAGTCTGTCATCCCTCATGTTCGAATCCTATTATGTTATATCGTAACACCTAATGTGCGCAGACCTATCAGCTTCGGAAGCGGCCTGCAATTGCCGCAAGCGTCCGGCGGCCGCCAGTCCGCGGACGGCCGCGTATTCAAACGCCCCCGCCCGCCGCGCGGGCAAAAGTTTTCAGCAAAACTTTTGACAATTTTCTTTTCAAGAAAATTGCGCCGCCCGCTCTACGGTCTGCCGCCTAGAGGTCGATTTCCAGCACCCCGTCCGGCGCCTGCGCGCGGGACTGGCAGAGGATGATGGCGTCCTCGCGCTGCTTGTTCGACAGCACGAAGTCGCGGTGCTCGGCGTCGCCGGAAATCAGCCCGCATTTGCACACGCCGCAGATGCCGTCGGAGCATTTCACGTTCACATGGATGCCGTTCTCGGCCAGCGCCTCGGTGGCGGTTTTCTCCGGCGGCACCGCGATTTCGCGGCCCGATTTCGCCAGCCGGAGGGTGAAGGGATGGTTTTCGTATTCCGGCTGCTCCGGGACCGAGAAATATTCCATGTGGCGGGCCTCCTCGGGGAAGCCATTGGCCGCTGCCGCGTCCAGCACCGCCTGCATGTAGGCCGCCGGACCGCAGGTGTAGACGTGGCTGCCGGGGGCATAGTGCAGCACGTCAGACAGGTCCGCACGGGTGCCCTGGTCAGAGAAATGCAGATGCACCTTGTCTGCCCAGGGGACATGTTTCAGGTCTTCCAGAAACCCGGCATTTGCCATTTTTGAACAGGAGTAGCGGAATTCAAAGTCCCGGCCCAGCGTGTGCAGGCGGTGGGCCATGCCGATCATCGGCGTCACCCCGATGCCGCCGCCCATCAGGTAGGATTTGGCGGCGTCCTCCACCAGCGGGAAGTGGTTGATGGGTTTGGAGATGAACACCATCCGGCCTTCCTCGAAGATCCGGTGCATAAGGCGGGAGCCGCCGCGGCCTGCGTCCTCGCGCAGCACCGCGATCTGGTATTTTGAACGGTCCGCCGGGTCGCCCGACAGCGAGTACTGGCGGAAAAACTCAGGTGCGACCACCACGTCGATATGGGCGCCTGCGGTGGCTTGGGGCAGCGGGGAGCCGTCCGGCAGGGAAAACTCATATTTGGTGACGGCGTCCGTCATGTGTTCGGCCTTCGTCAGCCGAACCCGCATCACCGGCGCGTCGCCCTGAGCGGCGGTATAGACATGCTCGGGCGGCAGGCCCGCGGCGCGGCGGCGCTTGTGCTCATCGGCGGGGATCATGGCCTGATAGGCGGCAATCCCGGCCTCCCGGTCCATCGGTGCAGGCCAGGCGTAGGGCGGTGGCGCCAGCGGTGCGGGGTAGACGGCCAGGGTCTGATCCTCAAACTTCAGGTCCAGATCCTTGGAGAGCTTGCGGGCGTTGACCGGATGCTGCGAGGGCGCATAAGGCCCCTCTTCCACCATCTCCAGGTCCCACCACCATTTCTTGGCCGGGTTGACCTCGCCATTGCCCAGTGCGTCGTCGAGTCTTGCCAAGAGCGGCGCGCTGCCCGGCACATTCATCGCGGCCCAGCGGAACGGTGCCTCGGCAAACAGCCCTTCAAGGTTCCAGGGGCAGGTCTTCATGCAGCGGCCGCACATGGCGCCGCCGGGCACTGTGACGCGGTAGGTGGTGCATTTCTGGCTGTCGGATTTCCAGATCTCGTAGCCGTTGAACATCAGCTTGGGCCCGGCGGTGATGGCGCCGGAGGGGCATTCGCGGGCGCATTTGTTGCAAGCCTCGCAAAACCGCTGCAGGCCGAAATCGACCGGCTTGTCGTGGGTCATCGGCAGGCTGGTGGTGACCGCGCCGGATTTCAGGCGGGGGCCGAGGAAGGGGTTCAGGATCACCTCGCCAATGCGGGAGACCTCACCCAAACCAGAGAGCAGCAAGAGCGGAGGTTGCAGCACCTCGCCGTCCATCACCGAATGCACCCGCGCACTATAGCCCAGGTTGCGGATTTGCTGGGCGATCACCCCGCCCAGGAGCGAGAACCGCAGGTAGGCGCGCATCGACTGGGCACAGGCAATCCAGTCGTCGCCGGAGGCGCCCTCCATCGTTTCGTGACCCTGGTCGATGATGATGCTGATGGCGTTTTCGTGGTAGGGGGCCAGGGGCTCGCCCGCGGCATCGTGGGAGTAATAGGCCCAGTCCGGGCAACGTGAGATGCCCACCGCGTCGCAGCCGAGAAAATAGGCCGCGGTCTTGATATTTGCGGCGTTGCGGGCGGCATCGGCAGCGCTGGAATCGATGTTCGGCGCGGCGTTGCCGTCCTGCAGCAGCACGAAGGCCGCGAGCGAGGAGCGGAAAGCGAAGGCGGAGGAGGATTTGCGGACGTAATTGCCGTTCTTCGCCGCCTCCTGCGGGCCTTTGCCGAGGTCGCCGAACAGGGCGCGGGCGAACATGTCGGCGCGCTTCGGGACGCGCGCGACGTTCACCTCGTCGATGTAGGTGGTGGGATCGTCCACCCGTTTCAGGGTCTCGAACGGGTGCGGGCCGTCCATGAAGCGGCGCTTGGCGTATGGGTCGCGGGCGGCGGCGCTTTTGGCGTGGGCGCCAAGGCCCAGCCGGTACGCAAGGCCCGGTGCCTGGCCCGGCACCAGCGGCAGATCGGCGGCCAGTTCCAGCGTGGTGGTGACGGCCGCGATGCCGAAGCGGGTGCCGAGAAACGGATTGGTGAGGACGCCGTTTTCAAACGTGGCCAGCCCGGCCTGCACAGCCAGCTTGCCCAGATGCACATCCGTGGCGGCGCCGGTGTGGGCACGCGCCTCCCGCCCCAGGAGGCGGAGGTAATTGGCCAGCGTCACCCCGGTTTCCGCCGCCCGCAGGCAGGCGCGCTGGTCCTGCGCGTCCGCCAGCCATTCCGTGCCCTCCTCGCCTGTTTCGGGGTCGCGGGGGAACTCGTAGACGTAGACCAGCGCATGGGTGTGGTGGCGGCAATCCGCGTGCGGGGCTTGCATCGCCTCCCGCAGGTTCGCCATCACCACGTCTATGCCGGAGGCAAAGGTTTTGGTCTGTTTGCTGCGCAGGGTCTCCGCCAGCGCCGCCACATCCGGGTTTGCCAGCGGTGTGTCGAGCCAGGCAACGGAGGGCACGGCGCAGACACCCGCCAGCGAGGCATCGCAGAAGTACCCGAAAGCTTTCAGGTGATCGCTGCGCTCCTGCGAGCAGGCAGGAATGCCTGCGCGCTCCTTTTTCACCAGCCCGTCGCGGGTGGCGTCCAGTATCGCCTGATAATCGCGCATTGCGTTAACGAGGGACAGCGGCGCATCGGGGCGGCGGAAGCTGACCTGGGTCAGCGGCGGCAGTGCCTCCGCCTCAGCAGGGTCCGCCTGCCGCGCCAGGGTTTCCATCGGGTAAGGCCCAAGATGCACTGGCCGGTTGCGGTAGGAAAACAGTTTGCCCATGGCTGGCCCCCGGTGAATTACAGCTTGGCGACGATGCGCGGCTCGTCCGCAAGCAGCTTGGCGGCAGCGGTGCGCAGCTGGGCCAGTTCCTGCCCGGTGAGCTTAGCCTCGAAATAAGCTGCGTTTTCCTGCGCGATGGGCAGCACCTCTGCCAGCGCGGTGCGGCCGCCCGGCGTCAGCCGGACCTGGATCTTCCGGCCATCCTGCGCGCCGCCGCTGCGGGTGATGAGGCCGCGCTCCTCCATCTGCCGGAGCGTGCGCGAGGCCGCGGTGCGGTCGATGCCGATGAAGCTTGCGATTTCTGACGGGGCAGTGAGTTGCTCCCGCCCCGCGGCCAGCAGCACGCACCACATCACCCGGGTCAGACCGAATTCCGCGATCCGCTGTTCAAAGCGGCGCTCGATCACCCGGGCCAGCATGGTCACTTGATAGCCCAGGGAGCGGTGGAGATGAAATGGATCGTCAGGCATGATGGTTGGCAATGTCAACTAATTGATTGACGATGTCAACTATATGGCCGGATGCCGGGCTTTCCTGCTGAAGCTGCGTGGCTCGGGCTGCTGCAGCGGCTGGCGGCGCAGCTAAGACCGAGTCAAGTTCCTGAAGCCTGAAATTGATTTTGCCTGAACCGGACATAGGATGGCGGGCGGTCCTGGCCGCTTGTCAGCGGCGCAAGACCAGCCCGCACGCGCCCCCCGGCACGCACACCCTATGCCCGGCAGGCAGCCCCCCACCCCCACCCGGGCAAGCACGGTCTTCCCGCGGCGGGGCCTTGACCGTGCGGGCAGGCCGCTTCGCCATTCGTTAAACCGGCGGTTTGCCCTTCATTGCCCGGGCAATCATCGCGATGACGAACAGCACCAGGAAGATGAAGAACAGAATTTTGGCAATACCCGCGGAGGCGCCGGCGATGCCGCCGAACCCAAGCAGGGCCGCGATCAGAGCGATAACCAGAAATGTAAGCGCCCAACCAAGCATATCATTACTCCTTTTCAGCAACGCTGCTTCAGGCAGCATCCGCTAAACCAACCCGGCAACGCGGTTTTTGTTCCCTGCCCCGGGTTTCAGAAGCGCCAGCTGGGCCCGGATCATCTGGGTGGACACAGGCCGGGCAAGCACCGGCCACCGCAGGCAAGGCGAGTGCGAGTCCAGCTCGTTTTCGGCGGTGTTTCCCAACAGAACCAGGCGGCCGCCGCGGTCCTGCACCGCACTGTCGAAGTGAAGCCGGGTCACCTGCTCGGACCCCGCCTCGATAAAGGCGACGGCCACCTGCCGGTACCGCGACAGCGCCGTCAGCGCAGAATCATGCCCCTTCTGAATGCTGAGTTCGGCGGCCGGGTCGAAATCCAGAATGGCATCGCAAATATCACATGTTACCAGATAGTTCCGGGACATGATCAGATAAACCTGTGAGCAGCCTGGAGATAGCATTTCCATTGCACCAGCCTCCCTGTCTGCATAGAGTGTGTAGTTATTCCACACCCGGCGCATTAAACTGCGACATAGCTGTTAGGGGAGCGCCATGTCTTCGACTGCCTGCCGCCAATGCCCATTGCGTAAACGGGCCATCTTCACGCCGATGTCGCGTGAGGAGCTGCAGTTTACCCAGCAGTTCAAAACCGGCGAACTGGTGGTGGATGCGGGCACGACAATCCTTCTGGAAGGCTCCAACAGCCCGCAGCTGTATACGGTTCTGAAAGGAATGGGCACGCGCTACACCACCTTGGAGAACGGCCGCCGGCAGGTGATCAACTTTCTTTTTCCAGGCGATTTCGCCGGGCTGCAGGCCGGGCTGATGGGGGAAATGAAGCATTCGATCGAGGCCACCACCGCGATGACGCTGTGCGTGTTCCGGCGCACCGCGTTGTTTGAGCTGTACGAGCATCAGCCGCACCGGGCCTACGATCTGACTTGGATTTCCGCGGTCGAGGAGCATTTTCTGGGCGAGACCATCGCCTCGCTCGGCCAGCGCGACGCTGCGCAGCGGATTGCCTGGGCGCTGGTGCGGATCTACGAGCGGCTGAAGGCCGTGGGGATGGAGGCAAACGGCGCGGTGCCGCTGCCGTTCAAGCAGCAGGATCTGGCGGATGCGCTGGGGCTGTCGCTGGTCCACACCAACAAGATGCTGAAGACGCTGCGGGACAAGAAGCTGGTGCATTGGCAAAACGGCCAGCTGAAGATCAGCAATCTGCCGGCCCTGGCCACCGTGGCGATGATAGATCTTGCCGCGCCCGAACCGCGGCCGCTGATCTGACGCCGCAGCAGCACCCGGCCCGGCGGCCCGGGGATTTTCCAGACTGATCAAACTTCACATGCGCACGGTCCCGGCCGGAGGCGTGCAGCCGGCCTGTCCGGCCCGCCCGGCCGGTCCAGACTGTGCGCGTGCCTGCGGGCGGGAACGGGCCCGCAGCGCCATCCCGCACCCCAAACCTCAGGCTTAGGCGGTAGACCGGATGCGTTGAAAAACTGCAGCACCGGCACTGGAACCTTTCGCCGGCTGGCGGGTTGGGCTGGTACAAATCGCAACTGAAAGGACACGGCATGCTGTACTGGGCGCTCGTCTTCCTCGCCGTTGCAATTATTGCCGGCATCTTCGGGTTTGGCGGCATCGCTTCGGCCTCCGCCGGGATCGCACAGATCCTGTTCTTTATATTCCTGGTGCTGTTCGCAGTGGCGCTGATCATACGGCTGCTGCGCGGCTCCTCCCGCTGACGGCCGGGGCCGGCGGCGGCCGCTTCTGGCCGCCGCATGCTCACCAGCCTGCAGACCGGGCACCGCACTGATTGCCGCGTGGTTCGTGTTGAACCGCCGCAATCCTGACAGAGATGAAGGAGTACTTTATGACTGACGCACTTGCAGCCACCCCGAGCCCTGACACCGTCGAAACCGGTGTCCGCGACACTGGCCCGATCGCCAGCGGCCTGGCCGATGTGCTGGCGGACACTTACCGCCTTGTTTTCAAGACCCACGCCTATCACTGGAACGTGGAAGGCCCGGCCTTTTACTCAATGCACAAGCTCACTGAAGAGCAGTACGAGAACATGTTCGCTGCCGCCGATACGCTGGCTGAACGCATCCGCGCGCTGGGGCATCTGGCACCGTCGCGGATGGACGAGATTCTGAACCGCTCCAAAATCAAAGACGCCACCGGCGAACTGTCCGCCGGCGGGATGGCGCAAGACCTGGCCGCCAGCCACGAGCGGATCGCCCACCGGCTGCACGCGCTGGCCGAACTGGCGAGCAGCCGCCGCGATATCGTGACCGAAGATCTGGCCACCGCGCGCTCTGCCTTCCATGAGCAGGCCGCCTGGATGCTGCGGGCCCTCGCCAAGTCCTGACACCGGAACCGGTTTTGCCTTCCTGCCACCCTCCCGTCCTGCAGGAAGGCAGCAAGCCCCGCCCCGTTCTCCTCCCCGGGGCGGGGCCATTAACAACAGGCCGCCGCCGAGGGCCGGGCACAAAGAAGCCCGGACCGCAAAAGCGGCCCGGCCTGCCAGCCTCCCGCCCTGCCGGGCAGTGTCAGCTTTTCAGGGTCTCGGTGGAGGAGAAGAACATCGCTTGGCTCACCGCCGAGCGCACCTGTTCCTCGGTATAGGGTTTCGAGATCAGGAAGGCAGGTTCGGGCCCCTCGCCGGTCAGCAGGCGTTCCGGGAAAGCGGTGATGAAGATCACCGGGCAATCGCCGTGCTTGGCCAGGATGCCGTTGACAGCGTCGATGCCGCTGGAATTGTCCGCCAGCTGGATATCCGACAGGATCAGATCGGCGCTTTCCTTGGCGGCCAGGTCCAGCGCGCTGGCTTCGGTGCGGGCGATGCCGGTCACCTGATGGCCCATCTCTGTCACGATCGCCTCGAGGTCCATGGCAATGACGGCTTCGTCCTCGATAATCATGATCTTGCCCGCTGTGGCGCGCGACATCTCCTCGTATGCGATCGAGATCAGCTCTGATGCTTCGCTTTCAGCCACCCCCATGATGGTGCCTGTTTCGGCTGCGCTGAACTCCTCGATCGTGTGCAGCAGCAGCGCCTCGCGGGTGTTCGGTGTCAGCCGCCGCAGATGTTTCTGCGCCTTGGCGGCCAGGCCGTCATCGCTATCCTCGTCTGCCGACGGTGCGCCGGAGGAGGACCAGATCGCATGGAAGACACGAAACAGCGCCACTTTTGGAGACAGGACGCTGTCGTAATCGGCGTCACCGGCCAGGATCGCCTCCAGCGAAGCCAGTGCATATTGGTCGCCGCTGTTCTGGCTGCCAGTCAGCGCACGGGCATAGCGGCGCAGATAGGGCAAGTTTGCACCAATCTGGCTGGCGATCTGTTCTCCCGATTGAGCGGTCATTTTGTGATGTCCTTTTTTGCAATACACATGGAACTATACGCCTTAATATGCGTTTTGGTTCCAGAAAACCGCGCAAAAAACCGATGGATGGCATGACACAGCTACACCCCCCCCGGCCGCGCATGGAAACGGCCGACCGCGACATAGACGAAAACCTCAAGCGGGCTTTCGAAGAGATCGCTAATGAGCCCGTTCCTGACCGGTTCACCGATCTGCTGAAGCAATTGAAGGAAAAAGGCGCGTCGACTCCCGCCGCACCGGAACCTTCTGAGAAGGACCGCTCCGATGACTGACGCCGCACAGGACCCGAGAGACGACCTGGTCAACCACCTGGGCGCCCTGCGCGCCTTTGCGATCAGCCTGACCCGCAACGGCGCCACCGCCGATGATCTGGTGCAGGACACGCTGGTGAAAGCCTGGACGAACATCGACAAGTTCGAGAACGGGTCCAACATGCGGGCGTGGCTTTTCACCATTCTGCGCAACACCTATTACTCGCTGCGCCGCAAGCGCAAACGCGAGGTCGAGGACGCCGACGGGGCACTGTCTGCCACCCTTGCGCAGAAACCCGATCACGACGGGCGGCTGCACATGCGCGATTTCCAAGTGGCCTTTGCCCAGCTGAACGACGAACAGCGCGAAGCACTGACGCTGGTCGGTGCAGGCGGCTTTTCCTACGAAGAAGCGGCGGAGATGTGCGGTGTGAAGACCGGTACCATCAAAAGCCGTGTGAACCGCGCCCGCGCCCGGCTGAGCGAACTGATGGACTTGGGCGAAGACAGCAAAATGGAACTGACAGACACCGTCACCGCTGGGATCGTTGCCCAGCAGGGCGCCGCGTGATCAAAATGCCCCGGCTGCACGCAGGCAGCCTTTTGGTCCGGCTGGCGGCACTGATGACGCTTGCGTTGCTGCCGCTCGGACTGATTGCGCTGTACCAGACCAACGCGGTGGTGGAAGAAGCCACCCGGCTGTCGCACGCCTCGCTGCTGGACCGCACTGAGCGGGCCGCGGCGAGGGAGCGGGAGCTGCTTCAGCGCGCCGGCGGCGCGACTGAGGGTCTGGCCGCTGCAATCCTGCCGGTGGCGGACGACGCCGACAGCTGCACGCGGCTGCTCAAGGCATTTGCTGAAGGAGCGAACCCCTTCACGTTTGCCGCTTTCGTCTCCCTGGATGGCAGCGTTCAATGCGCCTCCGACGGTGTGACACGCGACCTGTCCGAAAAATGGATGTACCTGAAAGCCCAGCAGACGACCCGCCTGTCCTTTGCCTTGGGCCGCGACCTGGTGGGCGGGGGCAGCAGCTTCCTGCTGGCGACCAGCCCGGTGCTGCGGGACGGCATCCTGAAGGGTTATGTGACCATCGGGATTCCCCATAAGGTCAGCGCTGCACAGGCCGGAACGGAGGCGCCGGACACCGGCATTCAATATGTCACCGTTGATGCGCAGGGGGAAATCCTGTCAGCAAGCATCCCCGAGCAGCAGGCTCCGCTGGCCCTGCCCGTGTCGGTGCCCCGGCGCGACTTGGTGACCCTGTCCGGCGATACGTTTTTCGAGGATTCCCGCTCTGGCCGTGAGCGTTTTTTTGCTGTCAGCGAGATCCTTCCCGGGCAAGTGTCCGTGATCGGCAGCTGGCCGGTGGACAAAGCGATGTCGGCGGCCAGAAACCCGGTGTCGCTGATGACCCTGGCCTTTCCCCTGCTGATGTGGCTGGCCGGGATTTCGGTGGCGATCTTCGGGCTGCAGCGGATGGTGATCCGCCACCTCAGCGCGCTGCGCACGGCGATGCGCCGCTACGCACTGGGCGAGCGGGAAAACCCCACCCTGGACCTGGTTGCGCCGCCGCGTGAATTTGCCGAGGCGCAGCAGTCGTTCAACCGGATGGTCTCCATCCTCAGCGAAGCGGAGCGGCGGCGCGAGCTGGACCTGGAAGAAAAGACCATCCTGCTGCGCGAGGTTCACCACCGGGTGAAGAACAACCTGCAGCTTGTCGCCTCGATCATGAATATGCAGAGCCGCAACGCGCAGACGCCGGAGGCGCGGCGGATGCTGGCGCAGCTGCAGCGCCGCGTGCGCGGCCTGGCAACCATTCACCGCAGCCTGAACACCAATCCCGATATCACCACCGTCGACAGCCGCGACCTGATCGACGCGCTGATTTCCGAAATCGGCGCGATGATCCCAGGTGCCGGGCAGAAACTGGCCATCAGTACCGACCTGGTGCAGGTGCCGCTGAGCCAGGATCAGGGGGTGACCTTGTCGATGCTGGTGTCCGAGGCGATGACCAACGCGGTCAAAAACGCCGGGGTGCCCGCCGGCGGAAAGCCGGAAATCCGGATCAGCCTGCGCGAAACTGCGGAAAACTGGCTGGAGCTTGAGATTACCAACACCAAGGGGAAGCCGGTAGTGGCCCCCGAAGAGGCTGGCGACGGGACCGGCATCGGATCGCGGCTGATGCTGGCGTTTGCCACCCAGCTTGAAGGCGAGGCTGACACGTACGAGACTGAGGACAGCTATAGTTACCGGCTGGGATTCCCCGCGGCGGCCGGGGCTGTCCCGCCGGCGCCGCCAAACCAGGATCGGGAGAAACATGCCGCAGGAGCCGCAACCTGAACAGCGCCGCGAGGAATTCGAGGTACTGGTTACTGCCGAAGAGGCCTGGCCCGCGTTTGAACGTGCGGTGCTGGGTGCTCAGCGCGAGCTTCTTGCCAGTTTCCGCCTGTTTGATTTCGCCACCCCTTTGCTGAGCCCGGAGGCGCGGGAGACCGGGGACACCTGGGCGGATCTGATTGCCGATGCGCTGCGGCGCGGGGTCCGGGTGCAACTGGTGGTCAGCGATTTCGACCCGGTGATGGCGGCGCCGCTGCATGCCGCCGCGCAGAAGACGCTGACGCAGGCGCAGGAAATCATGGCGGGGCTCGCTCCGGAGCAGGCTGCGCTGCTGTCTGTCGCCGCCGCGCTGCATCCGACGCGGGCGGGGCTGCTGCCGCGGCTTGCGTTTTCCCCCTTTGTGCTGCGCAAACTGCGCAAGCTGCCCCGGCGGCTGCGGCCGGCTGCGGCCAGCCGCCCCGGGCTGCCGCAGCTGTACCCGGTGTCACACCACCAGAAGGTTGCGGTGATCGACCGGGAGGTTCTGTACATCGGCGGCCTGGACCTGAACCGGCGCCGCTATGACACCAAGGAGCACGATCTGCCCGCGCATGAGACCTGGGCTGATGTGCAGCTGATCCTGCGCGGCCCCGAAGCCGAAGAGGCGGCCCGCCATCTGGAGCGGTTCCGCGATGAAATCGCCCTGCGCAAGCAGCCGCCCGAGGGCCAGCTGATCCGGCGCACGATGTCCGCGCCGCGCCGTTTCGGGTTCTGGGCCTTGTCGCCCCGCACAGTGCTGAAGGAGATCGAGGAAGACCACCTGGCCGCCTTTGAGCGGGCGCAGAACCTGATCTATCTCGAATCCCAGTTCCTGCGCTCCAGCCCGATTGCGCGCGGGCTCGCCGCTGCGGCGCGCCGCAACCCCGCGCTGTCGCTGATCCTGATCCTGCCCGCCCTGCCCGATGACGTCGCGTTTGAAGGCAACCGCGATCTGGATGCGCGTTATGGCATGGCACTGCAGGCGGAGGCGCTGGACGAGGTGACGGAGGCCTTTGGCACCCGGGCCTGCATCGCCAGCCCGGTCCAGCGGCGCATGGCCGCCCGCGATGCGCCCGCCACCCTGTCGGGGTCGCCGATCATCTATGTGCACAGCAAGGTGCTGGTCACTGACAGGGATTTTGCCATGGTCGGGTCGGCCAACCTCAACGGACGGTCGATGCGCTGGGATACCGAGGCGGCCTTGCGGATCACCCAGCGCGGGCGAATTGAAACGCTGTGGAATAACCTGGCGCGGCATTGGTGGCAGGAAGATCTGCCGGCCGAGGCGCTGGATCCGGCCCATGCCGCGGCCTGGTGGCTGAAGGAGGTGCGCCGCAATCAGGTGCGCCGGCCGGAAGCGCGCCGCGGGCTGCTGGTGCCGCACGACCCCGGCAAGATGTCGGAGCTGCAGCAGCGGCTGCCGGGCGCCACGGAGGACATCGTCTGATCCCGGGTGCCCTGGGCCGGCTGCGGCAGCAGACATAAAAAAGGGCACCCGGGGCCACAACCCGGGTGCCTTGAAGGAAGCCCGAAACTGCCGGATCAAACCGGATAGGGGGAGGACTTCGGGCCGGTATCTGCAAGGTCAACGCCCCTGCCCCGCAAAAGTTCCGCTCATCCTGCAAAAAGAAAACCCGGCGTGCCCAAGGGCCGCCGGGTTAACAGAATACGCTGGAAGCGGAGCCTGGCTTATTGCGCTTCCTGCGCTTCCTCGGTGATTTCATCGCCAAGGTTCGAAACGTCCCGGCCGAAGCCTTCGGTGGTTTCGCAGGCCGCCAGTCCGGCAAGGGCCAAAAGTGCGATCAGGATACGCATGACGGCCCCCTTACTTCAGTTTCGACGCGACGTTGCTGGCAAAAGCGTCGATAATGGCGTTATAGAAAATTTCGCTGTCAACGGTCACCACGGCCGGATCGGTGCCTTCGGGATAATACGCGTTAACCTGATCCGCGGAGACGGTGAGGTCATAACGCATGTCCTTCGAGGCATCGGGCATGTCGATGTCCACGTCGCCCTTGAGCATCCATTCGCCCACGCCCAGCGCGTTCTCGAAGTTGCTTGCCAAGGAGACGGAGTCGATTTCGATATGGATTTCCGCGGCCTCTCCGGCATCTTCACCCGCGATCTGGCCCACGAGGTTTTCGGCCAGAGCCGTTTCCAGGTCGGTCTCAAGGCTGGTCCAGACTTTGGCAGCTTCGTAGTTCTCAATCGCGCTCAGGTCGGCGGTCACGTCGATTTCGGAAACCTGGGAGCCCGCAGCAGCTGCGGTGGCCATGGCGGCAACGAGGGCGGTGGTGCGGATCAGATGAGTCATTTTAATGCTCCTTTCCATGTCAGTCCCTCTTGGGGATCCAACACAGAAACGCGCCGCCGGTCTGAAAGGTTCCTGATGCGTGAACGAAAATACCGCCAATAACCGTTCTGCGCGAAATCTGGCCGACAGCAGGACAACAGCAGGACAGTCGCAGACGGAACTTTGCGGGCGGGCCAAACGTAGGTGTTGCGCAGAATAGCAGCCGGAGACAGCAACCGATGAACCCTTCGAAACAGCCCGTTGCCGCGGTCCTTCAGGAAACCAGCCGCATTGTCCGCGACAGCAGCGGACCGGTCACTGTTGCCAAGCTGACAGAGGAGCTTGGCCACCGATCGCTGTCAGCGGTTCTGGCGGTTCCGGCGCTGGCGGTGGTCTCGCCGCTGAGCGGGGTGCCGCTGTTCTCCTCCGCCTGCGGCGTCATGATCTGCCTGGTGTCGGGACAGATGCTGCTGGGGCGGACGCATCTTTGGCTGCCGCAATGGCTGGGCCGCCGCGAGATCAAGGGCAAGACCGTGCGTAGGATGACGGCAGGCCTGCAGCGGACCGCGCGGTGGCTGGACCGGCATTCCGGAAAACGCCTGCCTGCGCTGGTGCGGCAGCCCTTTCTGACTGTCATCCGGCTGGTCTGCTTGATCTGCGGCGCGCTGATGCCGCTGCTGGAGATCGTTCCCTTCTCGTCTTCGATCCTGGGGGCTGCTGTCAGCCTGCTGGCGGTGGCGATGCTGACCCGCGACGGGCTGATTGCCCTGCTGACCCTGTCCGGGCTGGGGGCTGCCGCGACGACGCTGGCGGCCGGGCTGATCTGACACCGGCGGCATGTCTTAAACACCCGAAAGGCCGGGCTCCTTTACGGAACCCGGCCTTGAAGGGCCGCCTGGCAGTTAAGTTTGCCCGAAACGCCGGTACGAGGCAGGAAACCGGCAAAGGGACGGAGGACAAACCGGCGGCTGTCAAAGGGGCTGGGCGGCCCCTTTGAAACTGGGTGTGTTAGTCAGCCTGGTACTCGGGCAGAGCGTCCAGTTCTTCGCGGGTCAGATGGGTGTTCACGCGGATGTCGCCATCAACCTTGCCGATGTCCAGGTCGCCCATGGTCAGCTCGACCGGCTTTTCGCCGATGCCCAGGAACCCGCCAACGTCGATGATCACCGCTTCGACAGAGCCGTTGGTGTTCACGATCACCTGCGACACCTCGCCGATGTGTTCGTCTTTGGAGTCGTAGGTCCATGCGCCGGTCAGGGCTTCTGCGGTCAGCTCGCCTTCGGCCAGCGGTTCCATGGCCGGGCCGTCCGCGTCAGGGTTGACGGCGTCCGACATGCTTTCAGCCGCGTTCTCGGTCTCGGTGGCCATCTCGCTGGCCTCCTGCTCCACTTCGGCAGCGCCAGCTTCGGCTTCATTTGCCAGCTCAGCAGCACCGGCTTCGGCTTCGGTCGCCAGTTCTTCGGCCTCGGCTTCGACCTCATTGGCCATCTCTTCAGCCTCTTGCTCCAGAGTGCCGGTGTCGGCCTGGGCCTCACCCGAGACGTTGGCTTCGCCGGAGACATCTGCTGCCGGAGTTTGGATCTGAACTTCGGCCTCGGCGTTGCCGGTGGCTTCGGTTTCTGTGCCGGCAAAGGCGGGCACTGCGGTTGCGACGATCAGCGAAGTCGAAAGCATAAGATGTTTCATCGGATTGATCTCCTGTCCAGTTTCACTCATCAGCGCGCTTGCGTTACAGCCACCCAACCCGCTGCGGACCCGCTTGGTTCCCGCGCCGCGCTAATTTTTTTCAAAAAAACGCGCCGGCGGACACGTGGCAGGCAGATTACTGCCTGACGCGGCCCGGCCAGCCGAGACGGCGCCGGATGGACGCGGCTCAAAAGCGGGAAAACATCAGCCGGCATTATCCTCATGCGCGCCCCTCAAGGGGCAGAACTTCGGAGGGCTGAAACGAAAAGGGCAGCCACAAAGGGCTGCCCAAACCGGTTTGAATGCTGTTCCGGCTTTACTCGTGTTCCGGCGCGTTGATCTCCACCGTGTCTGGCGGCGGCACCAGCATGCGGCCGCACCACAGCACCACCGGCAGCGCCACGATGGCCCCTACCGGGCCCCAGATCCACAACCCGAGAACAATCGCCCAGAACACAATGAGCGGATTGAGATCCAGCTGGCGGCCGACAAAGGCCGGGGTGACAAATTGCGCCTCGGTAAGGTTGATCGCGAGGAACACCAGCGGCGGCAGCACGGCGCCTGCGCCGCCGATCTGCGTCAGGCCAGCCACCGTCAGCCCGGCGAGCATGATCAGCGGGCCGAGATACAGGATGAAGTTCAGGATGGCCGCCGCCAGCCCCCAGATCCAGGCCCCCGGAAGGCCGATCAGCGCCAGCCCGGCGGCCGTGAGCAGGCCCAGCCCGCCGTTGACTATCGTGACCGCCGCGAAATAGCGCGCCACCGCACGCTCTGCCCGGAAGAAGCGGGCGGCATAGCTGCCCGCTTTTTCATAGAGCTCATTCCGGGTCAGCACGAAGAAAAACAGCGTGCCTGCAAAAATGAATATCTGCGCGCCAAAGTTCGGCGCCAGCCAGAGCGCATCCGTCAGCGTCGGCAGGCCGCCGCCCTCTTCCTCCGTTTCCGCGTCCGCAGCGCCTATTGTCTCCTCAATCTCGCTGCTGATGCTTTCGATGCCGCGCAGCAGGCCGGATACCATGTCGAGCCAGCCGCGGATTTCGTATTTGATCTTGGGGACCTGGCTGGCCAGTGATGTCATCAGCGGGTCCAGCGACAGGATCAGCAGGGCCAGCAGCGCCGTGGACAGCACCAGCAGGCTGCTGGCGACAGCCACCCGGCTGACCCCGATCCGTTCCAGCCGGTCAGCCAGCGGCGCGACCACCACGCCGACCACCAGGGCAAAAACGCCAGGCGCCAGAATCGGCTTCGCGAAATACATTGCCCCGCCCAGCAAAATCAGGGTGATGATCAGCAGCATTACACGGACGGAGCGTTTGGCGATAACTGTTTGCCACATGATCTAGTGTCCCGTGCCGCTGGGCTGCCTGTGGCGTCCAGTCTCCGGCGGCGGCAGGGCGGCGGCGGTGTGATCATTCGGCATAGGGGACCTCCCAGGTGACATTGGCCTTATGGCTCCGTTCGCGCAAGCTGCCGCGTCAGTTCCGGCCCTCCGGGGCGCGCCGCTGCGGGCGTCTGCGAGGCTGGTATGCGAGCAAGCTGGCGGGCCTGGGACACTTGGGCTGCGCGACGCCTGCAACGCCTTGGGCGCGTTCGGCTTGCATCATATCCCAGTCTGTTTCAGGTACCCGTGCGTTTTGGAGCAAACGCCTGTAATCCCGGTTCGGTTCCCTGAAAGACCGCCGCCGCTAACCTTTATCAGCCCTGGGTGACCAGCTGATAGCCAGGATGCGCCACAGCGCGCAGACTGGTGATCGGTTCCTCGCCGATCCAGGTGGTACGCTCCATGACAAACAAGGCATCGCCGGCATTGCTCTGCAAAACCTCGCTGTCGCTTTCGGTGCCGGGCCGCGCGTAGAGCCGCAAATCGCAGCGGCTGTAGGGGCGGTTGCGGACCAGCCATTCATTTGCGCTGTCGCGGGTCAGGTCGACGGATGCGATCTCGGGCACGGTTTCCAGGCAGATCCAGCGGTCTTCGAAAATATAGGGGCGGCTGTCGGCCAGATGCAGCGCCTCGACCCGCAGCATCGGGCGGGGCTCAGGCAGGCCGAAATTGGCCATGATCGCCGGGGTGGTCGCCTGCACCGACTGGCGGATCAGCTGATACTGGTAGACGCTGCCCTTCTGTTCGACCTCAAGCCGGGTGATCGGGATATTCAGCGTCGCGCGGGTGACCGGATCGCGCCGCACCATGGTGCCGCCTTTGCGCCGCCGCTCCACCACCCCGCTTTCGGCCAGATCCCGCATGGCGCGGTGCACGGTCGAGCGGGCACAGCCGAAACGGGCCGCAAACTCTTCGTCGCGCGGCAGCTTGTCCCCGGGCCCGTAGGTCGAATCCAGGATCATCTGCCGGATGCTGTCCCGGATCTCCGTCCAGGAATGGCGCCGCTTGTCCGTCAATATTCATCTCCCAGGCCGCGCGGGACAATGTTCGCTGCTGCTCCATATTTCATCGTGCGGCGAAAGGCGAACGGGAACAGCGCAACCGTGATTGACAAGAATATGTAGCTACATATTAATGTAAAGCACTTACAAAACAAGATCGACTCTGCGCCACCGGCCCGCGGCCACCGCAGATCCACCGACAGACGGAGGAACGGAACATGCAAAGACGGAAGTTTCTGAAAGCCGGCGCCATGGGCGCGGCGGCCACGGCGCTAGCCAGCCCGGCCATTGCCCAGGGCAAGATGCAGTGGAAGATGGTGACGGCCTGGCCGAAGAACCTGCCCGGACCCGGTGTGGCGGCGCAGATGCTGGCCGACCGGATCACCACGCTGTCGGGCGGCCGGATCGAGGTCAAGCTGTTTGCCGCGGGCGAGCTGGTCCCTGGCCGCGGCGTGTTCGACGCGGTGTCCGAAGGCACCGCAGAACTGTATCATGCGGTTCCGGCCTATTGGGGCTCCAAGTCCAAGGGCATCCTGCTGTTCGGCTCGCAGCCCTTCGGCCTGCGCGCGGACGAGCAGTTCGGCTGGCTGTACCACGGCGGCGGTCAGGCGCTCTATGACGAGATGTACGGCCGGTTCGGCATCAAGCCGTTCCTGTGCGGCAACTCCGGCCCGCAGTGGGGCGGCTGGTTCAAGACCGAAATCAACTCCGCCGAAGACCTGAAGGGGCTGAAGTTCCGCACCACCGGCCTGGCGTCGGAAATGGCCTCGAAACTGGGCATGGCGGCGGAGGCCACCAGCGGCCCGGCGATGTTCCAGGGCTTGCAGACCGGTGCGCTGGACGCCGGCGAATTCATCGGCCCCTGGACCGACAGCGCGCTTGGCTATTACCAGGTGGCCAAGAACTACTACTGGCCGGGCGTGGGCGAGCCGTCCTCGGCCGAGGAATGCGGCGTCAACGCCAATGCCTTTGCCGAACTGCCGGAAGACCTGCAGCAAGTAGTGTCGCTGGCGTGCGAGAGCCTCTACAATCCGGTCTGGACCGAATACACCACCAAACACGCGCAAGCGCTGAAGAAGATGGTGGATGAGGACGGCGTGCAGGTGAAGATGTTCCCCGAGGACGTGATCGCCGCGATGGGTGCCGCCGCCAAGGAAGTGATTGCCGAGCTGCAGGAAGACGAGGACGAACTGGTGCGCCGTATCACCGAGAGCTTCCTGACCTACCGCGACAGTGTCGGCGGCTACATGACCTATGCCGACAACGGCCAGATGAATGCCCGCGCATCGGTGATGGGCTACTGATCTGTGCAAAGGCTGCCGGCGCCCGGGAAGACCGGGCGCCGGCTTTTTAATGGGGAGAGACGCAGGATGCTACGGGTTGCGGATGCGCTGGACGGCATCAACCGGGGTCTGGCGATGGTGATACGCTGGCTGGCGCTGCTGATGGTGCTGGCGCAATTTGCCATCGTGGTTGGACGCTATGTGTTCGGGGTGAACTCCATCGCCGCGCAGGAAAGCGTCCTGTACATGCACGCCACCCTGTTCATGCTGGCGGCCGGCTATACCCTGCTGGTTGATAAGCATGTGCGCGTCGATGTTTTCTATGCAGGTCTCAGCCCCCGGGCTCAGCGCCGTATCGACATATTCGGCCATCTGGTCCTGCTGCTGCCGTCAATGGCGGCGCTGCTGTACTGGTCGTGGCCGTCGGTGCGCAATTCCTGGGCCATTCTTGAAGGCCCGATTGCCGTCGGCGGCCTGGAGGCCGTCTTCCTGCTGAAATCGCTGATCCCCGCCTTCTGTGTGCTGGTGATGCTGCAATCCTTCGCCCTGCTGATCCGGCTGTTCTCGGAAAGATCCCCTCAATGACGGAATATCTCGACCTGGTCATGTTCGCAGCCCTGATGGCAGCGATCCTCATGGGGTTTCCGGTGGCCTTCTCGATTGCGGGCGTTGCCATCCTGTTCGCCTATCTCGGCTGGGTCCTGGGAGTGATGGACGTTTCGCTGCTGGGGGCGCTTGGCCAGCGCGCCTTCGGGCTGCTGAGCAATCAGGTGCTGATCGCCATCCCGCTGTTTGTGCTGATGGGCGCGATCCTGGAAAAAAGCCGCATCGCCGAAGAGCTGCTGGATACCATGGGGCGGCTGTTCGGCCAGCTGAAGGGCGGTTTGGGCATCTCGGTGGTGCTGGTGGGGGCGCTGCTGGCGGCCTCGACCGGCATCGTCGGCGCCACGGTGGTGGCGATGGGCATGATCGCCCTGCCCGCGATGCTGCGCGCGGGCTATGATCCGCGGGTGGCCTCCGGCATTGTCTGCACGGCCGGCACGCTGGGGCAGATCATCCCGCCCTCGACGCTGCTGATCATCCTCGCCGACGTGATGTCCAACGCTTTCCAGCAAGCGCAGTACGAGCAGGGCAAGTTTTCGGTCGAGGCCCTGTCGGTGGGCCAGTTCTTTGCCGCGGCGCTGGTGCCGGGGCTGGTGCTGGTGGTGCTGTACCTTCTTTATATTCTGGTCCGGGGCTTCCTGCGGCCGCAGGACATGCCTTCTGCCCCGGCAGAAATGGCCCGCCCCAGCCGCGGTGAGGTGGTGCGCGCGGTGGTGCCGCCGATCCTGCTGATCTTTGCCGTGCTGGGTGCAATCCTTGGCGGCGTGGCCACCCCGACGGAGGCGGCCTCTGTCGGGGCAATCGGTGCGCTGCTGATGGCAGGCCTGCGGGCGGGCGGCCCGGTCCGGCTGATCCTGATGGGGGCGGCCGCGCTGATCCTGCTGGGCATTCTGTCGGGCGTGCATCCTATCCGTCTGCAGCGCAGCGACCTGAGCACCGGCGATTTTGCGGCCGGGCTGTTTTACGCGCTGCTGACGGCTGCGGGGGCCATTGCGGTGATCGCCGCCCTGCGCAGCGGACTGAAAAAGCGCATCCTGCATGAGGCCGTGACCTCAACCGCGACGATGACCGCGATGATCTTTGCCACCATCCTGGCGGCGGGCATGTTCTCGCTGGTGTTCATCGGGCTGGGCGGCGAGGAGCGGGTGGCGCATATCCTGGGCAACATGCCGGGCGGCCCGTCCGGGGCGCTGCTGTTTTGCATGCTGTTCATCTTTGTGCTGGGCTTCTTCCTCGATTTCGTCGAGATCTCGGTGATCGTGCTGCCGCTGGTCACACCGACGCTGATCCTGATGGGGCATGACCCGGTCTGGCTGGGCATCCTGATTGCCATCAACCTGCAGACCAGCTTCCTGACCCCGCCGTTCGGCTTTTCGCTGTTCTACCTGCGCGGCGCAGCGCCGGAGGAGGTCACCACCCGCCACATTTATCAGGGGGTGGTGCCCTTTATCGGCTTGCAAGCGCTGGGGGTCCTGCTGGTCTGGCTGATCCCCGGCCTGGCAACCTGGCTGCCGGCGGCGATTTTTTAACGCTCCGACGGAAACGGCAGCGGGGCTGCCGGCCGCAGCCAGGCAGCCCAAACCAGCGCCGGCTCGGGTGGGATGTGCCTGGCTACTCTGCCGCCGGAGGCTTGCGCGGCGCGGCCAGCTGCTCCCTGAGACTCATGGGGGCGGCGGGCGGCTCATCGAAGTTCAGGCCTTCCTCCAGATGGCGCAGATGCTCATCCGCAAGCCGGACCAGTTCATCCGTCTTGCCGGCCTCCAGCGCATCGACGATCCGGTCGTGCTCATCCTCGGCGCAGGAGGAACTGCCAGTGGGGGAATAAAGCCCCAAAATCAGTGTGCTGCGCATGGTCAGCTCTGACAGGAACCGCTCCAGCACAAGATTGCCAGCGATATGGGCAATCCGCATGTGAAACTGCCGCGAGGCGCGCAGTTCCGCCGGTTTGTCACCCGCCTTGCGCGCCTTGGCTTCCTCCTGAATATTGCCGCGCAGAAAAGCGATGTCCTCTGCTGAGGCCTGGCCGGAGGCGTGGCGCGCAATCGTGCGTTCGATCGCGCGGCGGGCCTGGAAGATGTCGCGCGCCTCTTTCGGCGAAGGTGTCATCACAAAGGCGCCGCGGTTCGGGCGCAGCTCCACCACCTGCTGCGCCGCCAGCGAGGCGAGCGCCCGGCGCACATTGGCGCGGTTGCAGGAAAACAAATCGCTCAGCGCCTGTTCACCCAGCTTGGTTCCGGCCGGGAGTCGCTGCTCGGAAATCGCATCGAGAATCGCATTCACGATCTGATTTTCGGGAGAATCCTTCATCGGGCCTCAAAAAAGTTTTCCTGCGCTGCCGCAACTTAAGGGCCGTCAGGGCACTTGGCAATGGCGCCAGGGCAGGCGCAGGCTTGACCTGTTATCACTAATTGTTAACAATAAATGATAACAAAGGAGGAGCGCATGAAAATCCTGGTCGTCAATCCCAACTCCACCGAGTCGATGACGCGGAAGATTGTTGAGGCCGCTCAGGCCGCTGCCAGCCCCGGCGTGACCATTCTGGGCGCAACCGCAGCCGGCGCGCCTGCCAGCATCGAAGGCCATTTCGATGAGGCGATGTCGCTGCCCGGCCTGCTGGCGCAGGTGGCGGCGGGTGAGGAACAGGGCGTGGACGGCATTGTCGTCGCCTGTTTCGACGACCCCGGCATAGGCGCCTGCCGCGAGCTGGCCACCGGCCCGGTGCTGGGCATCTGCGAAGCGGCGGTGAAGGCGGCCAGCATGCTGGCAACCTCCTTCACCGTGGTCACCACGCTGCCCCGCGCGGTGCCTGTGATCGAACATCTGATCCACGGCTATGGCCTGTCACACCAGTGCCGCCGGGTGCGCTCTGCCGCGATCCCGGTGCTGGCGCTGGAGGAAGAAGGCCCGGACGCGCGTCAGAAGATCCGCGCCGAGATCCTGCGCGCCATCGAAGAGGATCATTGCGAGGCGGTTGTGCTGGGCTGTGCCGGCATGGCCGATCTCACCCAATGGCTCAGCCAGGAAACGGGCATCCCCGTCATCGACGGGGTCAGCGCGGCAACGCGGATGATCGAGGCGCTGGCAGGCTGCGGCCTGAAGACCAGCAAGATCAACGCCTATGCGCGCCCCAACCGGAAATAGTGGTATCGTCAGGGAGGAAGACATGACCATGAATGCAGAATTGGAAGCCATCGCCAAAGGCGGCGGCATCGGGGAACACAGCGGCAAGGGGATCGGGGAGGAGAGCCTTGCACCGCAGGAAACCCGGATCATGGATCCGTGGTCCTATCTGTTTGCCTGGCTGGGCGGCTGCGTGTCGATTGGCACCTTCACCATCGGCTCCGGCCTGGTGGGCACGCTGAACCTGCTGCAGACCTTTGCCGCGATTGCAATCGGCTGCACGGTGATCGGCCTCGCGCTGATGATCAACGGGCAGGCCGGCCACAAATACGGCATCCCCTTCATGGTGCAGGCGCGCTCTGCCTTCGGGTTTGCCGGCACCCGCCTGCCCGCGCTGGTGCGTTCCGTTCCCGCAATCGTCTGGTTCGGCTTTCAAAGCTGGATCGGCGCCGGGGCGCTGAACCTCGTCTCCGACACGCTGTTTGGCTATGACAACATCGTGGTTTTCTTCATCGGTTTCCAGCTCTTGCAGATCGGGCTGTCGGTGCTGGGCTTTCACGGCATCAAATGGCTGGAGAACATCGGCTCGGTCTTCATCATCGGCTCGCTGGTCTACATGTTCATCAGCGTGATCAGCAAATACGGCGAGGAAATCTCCGCCAATCTGGTCAATGTCGAAGGTACCTGGGGCGCGCCCTTCTGGGGAGCCACCATGCTGTTCCTGGGCATTTACAGCACCATGATGCTGAACGTCTCGGACTATTCGCGCGAGCTGCGCCAGAACGTCGGACCGTTCCGCCAGGTGGCGATCTATGCCAACTCGATCCTGCCCGCGACGCTGTTCATGGGTCTGATCGGCCTGATGGTCTCCGGCGCGACTGGTGAGGTCGACCCGATCAAGGTGTTCTCCAGCGCGGTCGACAACAAGCCGCTCTTGGTCATCACCCTGCTGTTCATCGCCTTTGCCCAGGTCACCACCAACATTCTGAACAACGTGGTGCCGCCAGCCTATGCGCTGATGGATATCTTCAAGATCAAGTTCAAGACTTCCGCGGTGATCGTCGGCCTGCTGGCCTTTGCCACCTTCCCCTGGGAACTGGTCAAGGACGAATCCGCCGCGGGCCTCAGCCTGTTCATCCAGACCTATTCCGCCTTCCTTGGACCGATCTTTGCGATCCTGGTGGTGGACTACTTCATCCTGCGCAAGCAAACGCTGGATCTGGACAAGCTCTATGACGAGACCGGCCCTTACCACGGCGTCAACTGGGCCGCGGTGATTGCGATGGGCATCGGGGTTGCAGCGGCGCTGATCTTCTCCGGCATTTCCTGGTACGCCAGCCTGCTGCCTGCCGGTCTGTCCTATTACCTGCTGATGCAACATCTGCCGTCGGCCAAGCGGTTCATGAGCTGACCGCACTGCAACGCGCTAAAAGGAGGGCTCCGCTGCTGGCGGAGCCTTCTTTCTTTTTAGACACAATTTTTTGATCCGGGTTTGATCCGGCGGCAGGCCAACCGAGCCAGTGGAGGTATCGGAAAAACGGCTGCTTGCCGGCAGTTCCTGTGCCGCCCCGCCGAACAACATGTAAATGCACATATGTACGAAGCGTGGGACTGGGCTAGATGCCGCTCTAGATGCCTCGTTCAAAGGGCTTTCAAATTTGCAAATACATGTATATTTTGACACGCAGTCCATAACCGGACGCGAAAAGCGGCGTTCAGACCGCGCACAACGGGAGAAAAAGAATGACTGCAGCCAATACATTGGACGGCCTGGGCGCGATGATCCTGTCCGGACAGGTCGAAGTGGTGGACTGCTCCGGCACCCTGGGGCCTGAGACACCGATCCTGCGCCTGCCCGAGGATTTCGCCAAGAACACGCCCAAGGTCGAAATCCACAAGATCAGCGAATACGACGAGAACGGCCCGTTCTTTGCCTGGAACTGGATGGTTCTGGGGGAGCATTCCGGCACCCATTTCGACGCCCCGCACCACTGGATCACCGGCAAGGACTATAGCGACGGCTATACCGATACGCTGGATGTGCAGCGCCTGGTGGCGCCGGTCAATGTGATCGACTGCTCCAAGGAAAGCGCCGAGAACCCGGATTTCCTGCTGACGGCCGACCTGATCAGGGCCTGGGAGGCGGAGCACGGCGAGATTGGCGCGGGCGAATGGGTGGTGATGCGCACCGACTGGGACAAGCGCGCCGGTGACGAGGACGCCTTCCTGAACGCGGATGACACTGGCCCGCACAGCCCCGGGCCGACCCCGGACGCGGTTGAATACCTGCTGTCGAAGAAAATCGCCGGCTGGGGCAGCCAGTGCATCGGTACTGATGCAGGCCAGGCCGGCGGGATGGAGCCGCCCTACCCGGCCCACAACCTGCTGCACCGGGACAACTGCTTTGGCCTGGCCTCGCTGGCCAATCTGGACAAGCTGCCGCCCAAGGGCGCGCTGCTGATTGCCGCGCCGCTGAAGATCAAGCGCGGCACCGGCAGCCCGATCCGGGCTCTGGCTCTGGTGCCGCGGGGCTGAGGCAGGTAACGCGCCCGCATCACCCCCGGAGCCGGCGCTGATGCGCTGGCGGCGGCTCCGGCTCTTATCAGGCGTAAAGGAAAGATGCATGACTGCAAATGAAACCGCAGCACCGCAAGCTGCCGCGGAGGCAACATCCCCGCTGCCGCGGCTGGGGGAGATCGGGCTGGAAAACTTCCCGCCTTACCTGATGAACCGCATCATGGGGCGCTACAACGCGGCCCTGCGCGAGGAGATGGCGGCGCATGGGCTGACCACGGCCAAGATGCGGGCCTTGGCGGTCCTGTCGGTGCTGGACGGTCTGCTGATCCGTGACTTGTCGGTGTATGCGGTGGTGGAGCAATCCACCCTCAGCCGGGCGCTGGATGCGCTGGAGCGCGACGGGCTGGTTCTGCGCCAGTCCGATCCCGATGACAGCCGCGCCACCCGCATCGTGATGACTCCGAAGGGCCGTGAAACCCACGAGGGGCTTTGGCCGCATGTGGCGGAGGCCTGCGCGCAGATGTTCAAGGGCATCGACCCGGAGGAACAGCGCGCCTTTACCGCCACGCTGCAGAAGATCCTGCGCAACGTGCGCGTGAACCAATTCTGATCCCGGACCGCAACCAAGGAGGCGCCAATGGCCGAAAGATCGTTCAAGGCTGAGGTCGAGCATCTGCGCCAAGGTGCAGGCAGCAGCTTTACCGGCGAGGGCATTCTGGCCATCACCAAGGCGCTTCTGGAAAACGGCGTGGGATACGTCGGCGGCTACCAGGGGGCGCCGATCTCGCATCTGATGGATGTGCTGGCCGATGCCGAAGACCTGCTGGGCGAGCTGGGCGTGCGCTACGAGGCCAACGCCTCCGAAGCCGCCGCCGCGGCGATGCTGGCGGCCTCTGTCCACTACCCGATCCGCGGCGCGGTCACCTTCAAGGGGTCGGTCGGGGTCAACGTGGCCTCTGACGCGCTGGCCAATCTCGCCTCCTCCGGGGTCACTGGCGGCGCCATCATCATCGTCGGCGAAGACTACGGCGAGGGCTCCTCAATCATGCAGGAGCGGTCTTATGCCTTTGCGATGAAATCGCAGTTCTGGCTGCTGGACCCGCGCCCCAACCTGCCGTCCATCGTGAAATCGGTGGGCGACAGCTTTGCCCTGTCGGAGGCGTCGAACACGCCGGTCATGCTGATGGTGCGGATCCGCTCTTGCCATGTGACCGGCACCTTTGAGTGCCGCGACAACCAGCCGCCGCCGCTGACCGTGCGCGCGGCGCTGTCCAATCCGCAGCGCGATTTCAAACGCGTGGTGCTGCCGCCGATGTCCTATCAGCATGAGCAGGACAAGATCGAAAACCGCTGGCCCGCGGCGGAGAAGTACATCCTGGAGAACGGGCTGAACGAGCGTTTTGGCCCGCGGGAGGGCAAGGTCGGGCTGATCTGCCTGGGCGGTATGTACAACAGCGTGATCCGCGCGCTGCAGCGGCTGGGGCTGGCGGATGTCAGCGGCAGCACCGATGTGCCGCTCTACGTGATGAATGTGGCCTACCCGCTGGTGCAAAGCGACCTCCTGGACTTCTGCGCGGGCAAGGACGCGGTGCTGATGGTGGAGGAGGGCCAGCCCGAATTCATCGAACAGCAGCTGGGCAACATGCTGTTCAAGGCGGGCAGCCAGACCAGGCTGGAGGGCAAGGGCATCTTCCCCAAGGCTGGCGAATACACCGGCCAGGTGATGATGGACGGGCTGGATGATTTCTTCCGCAAATATGCCGCCCATCTGCTGCCCGGCCAGGTGCGCGCGCCCAACACGCCGCAGCCGGAGATCCCGGATCTGAGCCAGACCGTGCCGATCCGCCCGCCGGGGTTCTGCACCGGCTGCCCGGAGCGGCCGATCTTTGCCGCGATGAAACTGGTTGAGCAGGAACTGGGCCGGCATCAGATTTCGGCGGACATCGGCTGCCACCTGTTTGCGGCACTGCCGCCGTTCGAAATCGGCGGTCAGACCATGGGTTACGGGCTGGGACCGGCCTCCAACGCGGCCTTTGACGGCGGCGGCGAAAAGCGCGCAATCTCGATCATCGGGGACGGCGGGTTCTGGCACAACGGCCTTAGCACCTCGATCGGCAACATGGTGTTCAACAAGTCGGACAGCGTGGCGATCATCGTCGACAACTACTATTCCGCAGCCACCGGCGGCCAGGATATTCCGTCGAGCCGGGCGAAGAACGCCAGCAAATCCACCAACAACCCGATCACCAAGGCGCTGGAGGGCGCGGGCGTCAAATGGATCCGGCAGATCGACCGGACCTATGACGTCACCAGAATGCGCGAGACCATCCGCGAGGCGCTGACTACCGATTACGACGGGCCGAAAGTGATCGTCGCTTCCTCCGAATGCATGCTGAACCGGCAGCGCCGCGAAAAGCCGCAGCGCAATAAGGCGATCAAGGACGGCGCGCGGGTGGAGATCCCCCGCTTTGGCGTTGATGAGGACATCTGTACTGGCGATCACGCCTGCATCCGCCTGTCCGGCTGCCCGTCGCTGTCGCTGAAGACGCTGGACGACCCACTGCGCGACGATCCGGTGGCGCATATAGACCAGTCCTGCGTCGGCTGCGGCAACTGCGGCGAGGTGGCGGACGCCGCCATTCTCTGCCCCTCCTTTTATGAGGCGCGCGTGGTGCATAACCCCAGCAGCTTTGAACGCTGGACGGCTGGGTTGCGCAGCCGCGTGATCTCCTGGCTTCAGACCCGCCGAGCGGCGCGGCGCCTTACCTTCAACGGCACCGCCTCCGGGAGGATTGCACCATGACCATCGAAATACCGGTCCGCCCTCAACCGGCCGATCCGCGCCTGCAGGGCGTCATTAAGGTGGCCATTCTTGCCGTCGGCGGACAGGGCGGCGGGGTTCTGACCAACTGGATCGAGTCGCTTGCCCGCAGCCAGGGCTACAGTGCCCAGGCCACCAGCGTTGCCGGCGTCGCCCAGCGCACCGGCGCGACCATCTACTATATCGAGATGGCGCCGGGCAGCGTGCCGCACCCTGTGTTCTCTCTGGCGCCGGCACCGGGCGACGTGGACGTGATGGTCGCCGCCGAGATGATGGAGGCCGGCCGCGCCATCATGCGCGGTTTCGTGACCCCGGACCGCACCACACTGATCGCCTCGACCCACCGGGCACTGGCCGTGTCCGAAAAGATGGTGCCCGGAGACGGTATCGCCGATGCCGATGAGGTGCGCGCAGCCGCCGAAACCGCGGCCCGAAAGCTGGTGATGGCCGATATGGACAGCGCCGCAGTCCGGGCGGGTTCGGTGATTTCCGCCTCGCTGTTCGGGGCCCTGGCCGGCTCAGGCGCGCTGCCCTTCCCTAAAGCCGCGTTCGAGGACGCAATCCGCGCCAGCGGCAAAGGTGTCGAGGCCAGCCTGCGGGCCTTTGCCGCCGGTTTTGACCTGGCGGAGCAAGGCGAGCAGCCGGAAGCCGCACCCGCGGAAGAAGCCCCAGCAAAGGCGGCGGGTCCACACAAGGCCTTGGACGCCTGGAACGGGCTGATGGCGCGGGTTTCCCGGTTTCCGGCAGGCGTGCAGGAAACGGCTGTGCCGGGACTGCGCAAGGTGGTGGACTTTCAGGACACGGCTTACGGCGCCGAATACCTGGACAGGCTGCAGGGTGTACTGGACCGCGACAGCGCGAACCAGGGACACGCGCTGGGCCGCGAGGCGGCGAAATATATCGCCAATGCAATGGCCTATGACGACGTGATCCGGGTTGCCGACCTCAAGACCCGCAGCACCCGCTTTGGCCGTATCGAGAGCCAGATGGGATCGCAGGGCAAGCTGATGACCCTCACCGACTATCTTCACCCCCGCGCAGAAGAGATCGCGGGGCTGCTGCCCGCCCGCCTGGGCGCGCGGGTTGAAAACAGCCCCAAGTGGATGGCCCGCCTCGACACGCTGTTCAGCAAAGGCCGCCGTATCCGCACGGACAGCCTGCGCGGCTTTGCGGTGCTGTATCTTCTGGGCGGTCTGCGCGGCTGGCGCCAACGCAGCCTGCGCCACGCGCAAGAGCAGGCGCATCTGGACCAATGGCTGGCCGCCGCGCTTGGCTATCTGCCGCAAAGCTACGGCATGGCGGTCGAGGTGATCCGCTGCCGCCGCCTGATCAAAGGCTATTCGGACACGCACGCGCGGGGGCATTCGAAGTTCGACACGGTGATGCAGGGCGCCACGCTGGTGGCAGGGCGCGAAGACGGGCCGCAATGGGTGGCCCGCCTGCGCGAGGCCGCCTTGCAGGACGAAAAGGGAGAGGCCCTGGACGGCGCGCTTAGAACCATCCGGAGCTTCGCGGCATAGCCGGGCCAAGGCGGCCGGCAGGTCGCGGGGGGCCGGATGCGCGGCTATTGCGGCGGTAAGGGAAGGACAGAGGCCGCAAAAACCCGAATCAGCCGGGCCGCCAGCCCCCTGGTACAGCTGCACCACCAAAGTTTTTTATGCGTTTGCATATAAACTTACTTGAAGCTTAAAACTTCATGCTTGAAGGTGAGACAGCCTGGACCTAGGCTTTTTCAAGGGCGCCCGGAAAACAAGGGACAGCAAACCGCCCGGTCTGCGCGCCGCCACACATCCAGGGAGACCAACATGACATTCCGCACACTTTCCGCCGCCGTCCTTTTAGGGGCTGCCACGCTCACCACCGCCCCTGCCCAGGCCGGGGAAGTCACGCTGAAGGCGGTGACCGCCTTTGCCACCGGGACAACTTTTTCCCGTGATTTCGAAGCCTTCGTTGATTGGGTCAACGAGAACGGAGAGGGCGTGGTGCAGATCGACCTGCTGGGCGGGCCGGAAGCCGTGCCGCCCTTTGAACTGGGCAATGCGGTGCAGGCAGGGATCGTCGACATCGCCAACAACACCACCGCCTACTATCCGAACCTGCTGCCCGCCGGCGACGCGCTGCACCTGGCGCAGAACACCATTCAGGACCAGAGGGCGAATGGCTGCTACGAGTTGATCGACCAGGTTCACCAGGACCAAATGGGTGTGAAATACCTCGCCCGCGTAGGCGATAACATGAATTATCATCTATATTTGACCAAGCCGCTGGAAGGCCCGGACCTGACCGGACTGACCATCCGCACCACACCGGTCTACCGCGCCATGTTCGAAAAACTGGGGGCCACGCTGGTGCGCACGGCACCGGGCGAGGTCTATACCGCGCTGGAGCGCGGGGCGATCGACGGCTACGGCTGGCCCAGCCAGGGCGTGCTGGACCTTGGCTGGCACGAACAGACCGCCTATCGCGTCGATCCCGGTTTCTATCAGGTGGACGTGAACTTCCTGGTGAACCTCGACAGCTGGAACGGCCTGAGCGATGAGCAGCGCGCCCTGCTCGAAAAAGGCGCGGCCTGGATCGAAGAGCAGAACGCCGAGAACATCGCCCGTAACGAGGCCGAGGCCAAAGCCCAGGCCGAGGCGGGGATCAAGACCATTACCCTGGACGGCGAGAACGGGAAGCTGTGGAGCGAGACCGCGCAGACCGAAGGCTGGGGCGAAGTGATGAAGACAGACCCGCAGCTTGGGGAAAAGCTGCAGGCCTGCCTGCTGAAGTGATGGGACCGGGGCGGCCTGGCGCCGCCCCGCCTCTGTGCTCATGACCTGCTTAGACCGCAGTTTCGGCGCCCTGCTCACCGGCCTGGCCGTGCTCAGCGCTGCCATTCTCGCCGCGATCACCCTGGTGATTCCGCTCAATGTGCTGTTGCGCAACCTCGGCCTGCCGGTGATCTACGGCGCGCTCGACGCCATTGAATACGGGCTGATGGCGGCGGCATTCCTCGGGGCGCCCTGGGTGCTGCGCCTCAACGCCCATGTGCAGGTTGACCTGATCACCCATGGCCTGCCGCCGCGCGCCCGCCGCAGGGTCGTTCTGGCGGCCTGCCTGCTGGGCGCGGCAACCTGTGCCGTCCTTGGCTGGGCCGGGCTGCAGGCGCTGATGCAATCCTATGCCCGCGGCTCCATGGTGCGCACGGCGTTCACCTTCCCGGAATGGTGGACGCTGACAGTGCTGCCGTTGTCGATGGCGCTGTGCACCCTCGAATTTCTGCGCAAGATCTTCCGCCCTGAAGCGGCAGACGCGCCGCTCTCCGGCCTCTGAAAGGACTGCCGATGGACTGGATCCTTACTCTGTCGCTGATGCTGGGCGGCCTGGCCGCGCTGCTGCTGATCGGTCTGCCGGTGGCCTTCGCCTTTATCACCGTCACCATGATCGGCGCTTACGAGGTTCTGGGCGGCGACCGAGGCCTGCTGCAGCTGGCGCGCAATGCCACCCAGTCAATTGCCAATTTCCAGATGGCGCCGATCCCGCTGTTCATCCTGATGGGAGAGATCCTGTTCCAGACCGGCATCGCCCACCGCGCCATCGACGCGATCGAGCGGGTGGTCACCCGGGTGCCCGGGCGGCTGTCGGTGGTCACGGTGTTCGGTGGCACCATCTTTGCCGCGCTGTCAGGATCGACCATCGCCAATACCGCCATGCTGGGCTCCACCCTGATGCCGGGGATGCTGCAGCGGGGCTATCACCCGACCATGGCGATGGGGCCGATCATGGCCTCGGGCGCCATTGCCATGCTCATTCCGCCGTCGGCGCTGGCGGTGCTGGTCGGCAGTCTGGCAGGGATTTCCATCGCCGGGCTGCTGGTGGCGGGCGTCATGCCTGCGCTGCTGCTGGCCGCCGCCTTCGTCGTCTATATCGTGACCCGCAGCCTGCTGGATCCAACGGTGGCGCCGCCGGACGACCTGCCCCAGATGAGTCTGGGAGAGCGCTGGCGGCCCTTCCTGATATATGTGGCGCCGCTGTCGGTGCTGTTCGCCGTGGTGATCGGCAGCCTGCTGCTGGGGTTCGCCACGCCTACGGAATCCGCCGCGCTTGGCTGTCTGGCGGCGCTTGCCACCGGTGCGGCCTACCGCTCGCTGTCGTTTGACAAGGTCGCCAAGGCGCTGATGGAAACCGTGAAGCTGTCGGTGATGATCTTGTTCATCATGGCCGCCAGCCAGACCTTTGCCCAGGTGCTGTCCTTCAGCGGCGCCACCAACGGGCTGATCAAGGCGATCAACGCAGTGGACCCGACCCCCACCATGGTGCTGGTCGGCATGATCGTGATCCTGCTGCTGCTCGGCTGTTTCGTCGATCAGGTGTCGATGCTGATGGTCACCGTGCCGGTGTTTGTGCCGCTGGCGGCACAGATGGGGATCAACGAACTGGTGCTGGGCGTGGTCTACCTGCTGACCATGGAGATCGGCCTGCTGACCCCGCCCTTCGGGCTGTTGCTGTTCGTGATGCGGGGCGTGGCGCCGGAGGGCATCGGGATGAAGCACATCTATGCTGCGGTCACGCCTTTCCTGGTGATCAAGCTGGCGGTGCTGGCGTTGGTTGTCTGGCAGCCGGCCGTGGGCACCTGGCTGCCGGGGCTGATGGCAAGATAGGCGGCCGCCTTTGCGGCGGGGCTGCGGCTGTGCTGCCTGGAACCTCCAATCAAGGCGGGTTTCCTTCCGCAGGTCAGGTGCGGCAGCCGTCGGGCGTGCCGGAGGGCGCCCCTTGTTCGGCGCCCAAGGCAGCTTAACTCTAGTGCGACGTCTCTGAGAAGGTTGCAAACGGGTACCGCATTTTGACCGCTACACGCCCCCCGGAACAGCTGCTGCATCCGCGCCCGGAGGGGCTTTACTGCCCGGCGGGCGATTTTTTCATCGATCCGGTGCGGCCAGTGCCGCGCGCGATGATCACGCATGGCCATGCCGACCATGCGCGTGCAGGGCACGGCACCGTCTGGGCCAGCCCGCAGACGCTGGACATCATGGCGATCCGTTACGGCGAGGCGTTTTGCGACACCCGTATTCCAGTAGAAGGCCAAACGGAGGCGGGCGGCATTCGCGTGGCATTCACGCCGGCCGGCCACGTTCTCGGGTCCTGCCAGATCACGGTGGACGATGGCAGCACCGCCATCACCGTCTCCGGCGACTATGCGCGGGCTGACAACCCGGCCTGCGCGCCGTTCCAGCTGGCACCCTGCGATATCTTCGTGACCGAGGCGACCTTTGGCCTGCCTGTCTTCAATCATCCCGCGCCGCTTTCCGAGATCGAAAAACTGCTGCGGTCCGTCGCCGCGCAGCCTGACCGCTGCCATCTCGTCGGGGCCTACGCCTTGGGCAAGGCGCAGCGGGTCATAGCACTGCTGAGGCAGGCAGGCTGGGAGCAGCCCATCTATATCCACGGCGCGTTGCAGCGGCTGTGCGACTACCACATCGAACAGGGCATTGACCTCGGCGACCTGCGCCCGGCGACAACCGGTGACGGCAAGGCAGCCTTCAAGGGGCAGATCATCCTTGGCCCGCCCTCGGCGTTTGCGGCAACCTGGGCGCAGCGCTTTCCCGATCCGGTCATCTGTTTTGCAAGCGGCTGGATGCAGGTGCGCGCCCGGGCCCGCCAGCGCGGAGTTGAGCTGCCGCTGATCCTCAGCGACCACGCCGACTGGCAGGATCTGACGAGGACCATCCAGGAACTGGCACCGCAACAGGTGTGGGTCACGCATGGCCGGGAGGACGCGCTGGTGCGCTGGTGCGAGTTGAACCAGATCGCCGCCCGCCCGCTGCGGCTGGTCGGCTATGAGGAGGAAGCGGACTGATGCAGTCTTTTGCCCGCGTTCTGGAGCAGCTTGCCTTTACGCCGTCGCGCAAAGCCAAGATCGCGCATCTTATAGAAGCTTTCCGCACGATGCCGGACCCTGAACGCGGCTACGCGCTTGCCGCCTTTACGGGTGATCTTGCGCTGCGCAATGTGACGCCCTCCCTTCTGCGGGGGCTGGTGGCAGAGGAGACAGATGCCGAACTGTTCCGCCTGTCCTATGAGTTTGTCGGCGACCTGGCAGAGACCGTTGCGCTGATCTGGCCGCATTCCGGCACGGTGGCAGACATGCCCCTCGCCGATGCGGTGGAGGAATTGGCCGCCACCGGGAAGGCAGAACTGCCTGCCTTGATTGCCCGCCGCCTGACGCACATGACGCCTTCGCAGCGCTATGCCTATCTGAAACTTGCCACGGGGGGCTTGCGTGTCGGGGTGTCGGCTCAGCTTGCCAGGACTGCGCTGGCCCGTTTTGGCGGTATTGAGGTCACCGAGATCGAAGAACTTTGGCACGGGCTTGCCCCGCCGTATCTGCCCCTGTTTGCCTGGCTCGAAGGCGGTGAAAAACCGGTAAGCCTTGCGGCTGCCCCCTTCCGGCCTGTGATGCTGTCGACGGCCACCAATCTGGAGGATTTGGCAGAGTTCGCACCGGCCGATTTCACTGCGGAATGGAAATGGGATGGCATTCGCGTTCAGGCGGTGAATGACAGCGGCACGCGGCGTCTCTATTCCCGCACGGGAGAGGACATTTCGCGATCATTTCCCGATGTTACCGGCGCCCTCAACTTTGAGGGCACGCTGGACGGCGAACTGCTGGTCAAGCGCGGCAGCGGCGTCGCGCCGTTTGGCGATCTGCAAAAGCGTTTGGGCCGCAAGAAGCCCGGCAAAGCTATCCTGGAAAGCCACCCTGCAGCTTTCCGTGCCTATGATCTGCTGTTTTGGAATGGCGAGGACTGGCGCAAGCGGTCGCTGGTCCAGCGGCAGGCCAGACTGCGGGATGTTGTGGCTGAACTCGGCGATCCGCGCATTGATCTCTCCCCTCCTCTTGCGTTTGCAAGCTGGGAAGACCTGGCAGAGCTGCGCGCAAACCCGCCCGAAAGCGTGGTCGAAGGCGTCATGATCAAGCGCCGCGGCAGTGCTTATGTCGCCGGGCGCAAACGCGGCAATTGGTTCAAATGGAAGCACGATCCGATGCTTGTTGACGCCGTCATGCTGTATGCGCAGCGCGGTCATGGCAAACGCTCGGGCTATTATTCGGATTTCACCTTTGGCGTGTGGCAGGGGGACCAGCTGGTGCCCGTGGGCAAGGCGTATTTCGGCTTCACCGACGCCGAACTGAAGGAGCTGGACCGGTTCGTGCGCAACAACACCACGGACCGGTTCGGGCCGGTGCGCGCCGTCAAGCCCGAGCTGGTGCTGGAGGTCGCCTTCGAAGGCTTGAACCAATCCAGCCGCCACAAGAGCGGCCTGGCCATGCGGTTTCCCCGCATCAACCGGATCAGGACGGACAAACCCGCATCAGAAGCCGGCACGCTGGATGAGCTGAAACAGCTTCTTTGAGTAAGGGCTGTCAGGTTTAGCACTTTGCCGCCTTGCGGCACGACCGTCGCTGACAAGTGGTCTGCGTGGTCAGGTCACATTACACGGCCTGACCATGTTCCGCTGTGCTTGCCTCCTTCAGCCACATCCGTTCGGGAACAGTTCTGCCGAAAGGCGCGGAAGCGCTTGGGCAGCCTTATCCCTTTACCACTAGCGCCGATTGCTGGCCTGTCATCCTGCGGACCTCAGCCACTGCCTCGGCGAGTGCCGGGCCAACTTCTTCGGAGATCCGCTGGTCAGACAGCTGCTGTGAAGTGGAGCTTGCCAGAAAAGCCACCGGCTCACCCAAATCAGACGGACGGTATGGCACAGCAGCGGCGTTGATGGTCTCGGAAAACCGGTCTTCGCCTCGCACCTGGGTGTAGCCTTCAGCCAGGATCTCACCGTGCGCGGCAGTTCTGATTGCCGCAAACTCCGCCAGCAGGTCTTCGGGCTCATCCCCGCGGCTCTCAAGAAAGCGGGCAAATTCCTCATCGCTGAGCGCCCCCAGATACGCTTTGCCGCTGGAAGAAGTATGCAACGGCATCCGGTAGCCGACATCCAGCCAGATCGAGGAAGAGTTCACCGGCCGCCAGGCTCTGGTGAGCAGCATCCGCCGGTCGTCCTTGATGCTGATCGCTGTCAAGGTACCTGTTGCATCCGCCAGCCGCTGCATCACCGGCGAAGCAATCTCTACAAAGGCAAATGAGGCTGCCGCGATGTTCCCCAGCGCCAGAGCCGCCGGACCCAGGCGGTATTTGTCGTGCCGCCGTCCATGTGTCAAATATCCAAGCGCACACAGCGTGAAGGTCAGTCTCGACACTGTCGGGCGCGGGATGCCGGTGCGTTCGGAGATTTCAAGATTTCCCAATCCGTCATCGGTGGGACGGAATGCCCTCAGGATTGTCAGACCCCGCGCCAGTGTGTTGGCAAATCTTTTATCCGATGAATCGGCTGGCATTGCATTCTCTGTGTCTGTTTGGGGTCGCGCCCGTTCCGGGCTGCCGCTGTTCACCAGCCGGATACTACTGAACCGCATTTGACAGTACCAGAGAGATTGACGGGAAAGCCACCAGCAGCAGCAGCACGACCACGTCAATGCTGAGGAACCGCCAGATGCCGGAAAACACCATCCCGACCGGGGCATCCTTGCCGACGACATTTGACAGGACAAAGACGTTCAGCCCCACAGGCGGCGTAATCAGGCCGATCTCAAGCAGCTTCACCACGACCACACCAAACCAGATCAGGTTCAGCCCGTAGGACTCCACCAGCGGCACGACCAGCGGCAAGGTCAGGACCATGATACCGATCGGATCCAAGAACATTCCCAGCACCAGATAGACTGCGCAGATCGCAAGAAGCAGCGCAGCCGTCGAGAACTCAGCCTCAGAAACCCACTCCACCAGCGCCGGCGCCATTCCAGTCAGCGCGATGGCCGCAACAAATATCTTGGCACCCGCTGCCACAAAGAAAATCGCGGCAGTTTGCACACAGGTTTCCCGCACAGCCTGCCAGATTCCGGACAAATCCAGCTGCCGCTGCGCGAGGCCGATCAGCATGGTCAGAACCACGCTCACCGCCGCTGCCGCGGTAGCGGTAAAGTAGCCGCCGTAAATCCCGATCACAATTACCGCAAAGATAACCGCCGCGGGCCAAGCCCTGCGGAACGCTTTCACCTTGTCCGCTATGCTGGCCGCTTCGCCGCAGGCGGGCACCGCCGACGGGTCCGCTCTGATCCACATCGCGATTACCAGAACAAAACCGGCCAGCGTCAGCAGCCCCGGCAGGATGCCGGCAATGAACAGCTTGTTCACCGAGGTCTCGGTAAAGATCGCATAGATGATGAACAGGATGCTCGGAGGGATCAGAGAGCCAAGTGTGCCCCCGGCAGCGACGCTGGCGGTTGCCAGCCTTGGATCATAACCAAGGCGCAGCATTTCAGGCGTGCAGATTTTACCCATGGTCGACGCACATGCCAGACTGGAACCGGTAATCGCGGAAAACCCGCCGCACCCCATGACCGAGGCTACCGCAATGCCGCCTCGCACCCGCAACAGCCAGACCTTTGCCGCATCATACACCGCCGTTGTGATTCCGGCACGGTAAGCGATATTGCCCAGCGCAATAAACAGCGGGATCATCGACAGGTCAAAGGAATGCAGCAAGTCGAACGAGTTGTTGAAGACCAGAGCCGATGTGGCCCGGAACGCGCGCTCCGGCAAGAAAGTACCGGTCCGGAAGGCGAAAATCGAAAAGGCCGCCACAGACGCCACGCCGATCAGGGCAAAGGCAATCGGCACACGAATGGCCAGGAGGACAAGCATTACAGCAAAGGCCACAAGGCCGATCAAGGCAGGATCCACGGTCAGTCTCCTCGGCAGATCTTTATGTTTTCAGATGGATTTCAGTTTCCGTTCGGGGCGATTTCGCCGCCGCGCAGCAGCGCCAGGCCATCGGCTGCGGCCATTACGGCAAGCCGCAACCATGCCAGCGCGATGCCCAGCACAAAGGCCAGACGCCCCGGCCACTGCGGCAGGTTCAGGTCACCGTAAAACACGTTGCCGGTCTGCCATTGGTGCAGGAAATCCCTGCCGCCGGAATACAGGATCGGCGACAGCGCCATCAGCCCGAACAAGGTGCCGAACACTGTCAGCCACCCGGACACGCGCGGCGGCAGCGCTTGTGTCAGGAACTCCACTGCGATGTGCGCGCGCTGCGCAGTTGCGGCAGCCAAGGGCATCACAATTGCCAGAACCATCAGTTCGCGAACGATGACAATGGTGTCCGGCACAGCGCTGCTGAACACATTGAGTGCCACAACATCCGCAAAGATCAACAGCGCCAGCAAGATGATGGCTGCTGCCGATACATCTACAAATACACGTTCCAGCCTGCTCATAGTCGCATCCTCCCTGGAGTTGCCGGGCAGCCCCAGCCGCCCGGCTCTTGTTTGGCCTGGCTCAGTTGCTGCGCATCCAGGGGTAGCCCTTGGCTTCGAATTCCGCAGTGTATTGAGCCACCGCAGCGATATAGGTTGCCATCAGCCGGTCCGCATCCAGGCCGACGCTGCGGGCATTTTCCATCCAGTCGGCAATGAAGGGTTCGGCTGCGGCATTGAGCAGTGCCTTGTCAGCCTCGCTCAGCTCGATGACTTCGATCTGGCGGGCGGTGCCGCCTGAGATCATCGCCTGCATTGCCTTGTCATTGGCACCCGTCACAATCTTGGCGAACTGGTCGGCCAACTCCTCGCCCGCCTGCATCAGAACCTGCTGCTGGCCTGCCTCCAGGCTGTCAAAGACCTGCTTGTTCATGAACATGCCATAGCCGCCGATCTGACCCCAATTCAGGACGGTGTAGCTGTCGATCACCTCCTCCCATTTGAGTGACGGAATGATGTAGTCGTACCCCTGGCTGCAATCGATCAGCCCAGTATCCAGGCCCTGATACGCCTCATAAACCGAGAGGTTCACGGGGGTTGCACCCATTTCTCCGAAGACCTTGCCGTAAACTCCAGCGCCGCGGACCTTCTTTCCCTTGATGTCCGAAACCGAACGGATCGGTGCACCGGTGCAGGCCACGTTCACAGCCGACGCGGTGAACGTGCCGATGTATACGAGGTTCTGGCGTGCAAGGTGCTCGGTGATCTGGGACTCTGAGCGCATAAGGTGGTCAGCTGCACGCATTGCAACCCAGGCATTTGGTCCGCCAATCGGAAAATCAGCCAGTGAATAGGCCGCCATCCCCTTCTGGAAATAGGCCGCGATGATGGAGCCTGCGTCTGCAACCCCGTCGCCGATCCCCTGCAGCGCCGCGCTCGCCTTGAACAGCGCTCCGCCCCACTGGACGTCCATCCGCAAATCGCCGCCGGACAGCTCGCCGATCCTGCTGTTATACCACTTCAGCGCCGCAGGAACCGTGCCACGGTCTGGACCACTGTGGCCGTAATAGATCACGGTTTCCGCAGACGCTGCGGTTACCCCAAGGCTGGCTGCAATGGTCAGCCCTCCCAGAAAATTTTTCACCATTCCCATGACTGGCCTCTCCTCCTCCAAAGTCACTTTATATATTTCACTATGTGGAATTATGATCTCACGTCTAGAAATTTATTCCACATACCAGAATTTTAGGGCATGTCCGCGTTTACCGCGCAGCGGATCAGCAAGCCCGCTTCTGCCCTTCCGCAGCCAAACAACGGAATCAGCGGTTCACACGACCACGTCCAGCTCGCTGGCGAATGTTTCGATCAGCTTCGCCTTCAGGATTTTCCCGGTCGGCGCAGCAGGCAGCGCCTTGGCCACAATAATCCGCGCAGGCCGCTTGTAGGGCGCCAGCCGGTCATGCAGAAAAGTCTTCAGCTCTTGTTCTGTCACGCCGCTGCCAGTGGCGGCGCTGACAAAGGCCAAAACCTCCTCGTTCCCTTCGACAGACCGCCCCACGACGCTTGCCACGACCACATCCGGATGCTCGGTCAGGGCCGCTTCAATTTCGACCGGGTAGACATTGAAACCGGACCGGATGATCAGCTCCTTGGTGCGCCCGGCAATATGCAGCCTCCCTTCATCGTCAAACCGGCCCAGATCGCCGGTGCGGAAAAACCCGTCCTTTGTAAAAGCTGCTGCGGTCTGCTCCGGGTCGTGGAAGTAGCCCTTCATAACCTGCGGGCCGCCCACCAGGATTTCGCCGATCCCCTCTTCGGGGGTGGCGCCCGCTGCGTCCAGATCAAGCTTGAGGCTGCATTCCCCCATCGCCAGACCGACGCTGATGTCAGGATCGCCAATGCCGTTACGGGTCGCACAAACACCCGCTGCGCCCTCGGTCAGCCCGTATCCGTTCTGCAGCGGCAGGCCATAAAATGCCTCTGCCTCGCGTTTCCAAGCCGGATCCAAGGGCGCGCCGCCCGAAGACACAAACCGCAGTTTGTGCCCGTCATAGCGCGGCTTGCCGTGGGAGCGGGCATAGTTGAACAGATGCGCATGCATCTGCGGCACTGCAGGCAGCAGAGTGACATCCTCCTGCAGTGCTTTATAAAGACGCTCTGCCGAGAATTGCGCCTCCATCCGCATCGCTGACTGCGCAAAGGTGACCGAAAGCATAGTCACCAGCCCGAAGATATGGCTGAGCGGCAGCGCCAGATAGGTCACATCCGAGTTCTTGATGCCCCGCACCTCTGCCGAGGCCGCGGCCCCTGCAATAAGGTTGGCGTGGGTCAGCATTGCCGCTTTGGGAGTGCCGGTGGTGCCCGAGGTGTAAAGCAGCAAGGCAAGCTGTTCGCGCCCGTCCTCTGACACCGGCTCCGGAGAGGCTCCTGCCCGGGGCATCAGGGCCGCAGCACCAAAGGCGCCGTGAACATTCTGTGCCCCATAGTGGCCCGCGTGGGCACGCGCCGCTTCGGATGAAGCCGCTGAAAACAAAATGGCGCTGGGATCGGAATGCGCAATGATCCGGTCCAGTTCCGCCGTGGTCAGCCGGGCGTTGATGGCTACAGCCGACGCGTCCAGCATGCTTGCGCCAAAGAAGAACGCAATCGCCTCGGCACAGTTCTCGAACACCAGCACCACGCGGTCGCCTGCCCGAACACCCGCTGCCTTCAGCTGCGCCGCCGCGGCCAAAGCCGCTTCGAGCATTTCCAGCCAGCTCAGGCGGCGGCCATCCTGATCCGCAAGCGCCAGGGCATCCGGGCGGGTCTCAGCTGCTGCTTCCAGCAGCCCATGTACACGGTTGTGCATGTCACTTCTCCTCCCATTTGCCATCACGCTGCCACACCCAGCCGCGCAAATGCCGTCAGCGCCTCGGCTTCCAGCCTGCCGACGATTTCGGCAAACGGTTCCACCTCATCGACAAAGCCCAGCGCGTGGCCTGCCGACAGCAGGCCTTGGGACACGTCGCCGGTTGCATAGGCATTGCGCCCTATCTTGCCGGACACGTGCTGAAGCAGCTCTTGGATACTGATTTCGGGGTTGTCGCGCTCAAGCCGGGCGACTGTTTCAGTGGTCTGGTTGCGCAGGCTGCGAACGGTGTTGCGGACGGATTGCATCGTCAGCTGAGTGTCCAGCTCGCTTGCGTCAATCATCGCTTGTTTATAGTCCGGATGCGCGGTCAGCTCACTTGCAACCAGGAACCGGGTTCCCATCACCACGCCCGAAGCTCCCATCACCAGCGCTGCCAGGATCTGCTTGCCGTGACCAATGCCACCGCCGATCAGCCAGGGGATGGTCAGCCGGTCCCCCGCCAGACCCGCATTGACCATGCTGCCGATCATGTCCATGCCGGGGTGCCCGCCGCATTCGGCCCCGACGATCGAGACCATGTCGACCCCCACCTGCTCGGCCTTCACCGCATAACGCAGGCTGGGCACCTTGTGCAGCACAGTGATCCCAGCGTCCTTTAGGATCGGCATGAACGCCTCCGGGCTGCGGCCCGAGGTTTCCACAAACTGGATGCCTTCGTCTGCGATCAGGCGGAACACTTCTTCGGTTTTCTCCCCAGGAACCAGCTTGGGGATCATCGAGACATTGACCCCAAAGGGCTTGCCGCCGCACATCTCGCGGCAGCGGCGGATCTCGGCACGGAGGTCCTTCGTTTCGGGGAAACTGGCGGCGGTGATGAAAGAAATGATTCCAGCCCGCGCCGCTGCGGACACGTACTCGGCATTGGCAAGCCATTGCAGGCCGCCCGCCACAACCGGCAGGCGGGTGCCATAAGTCCGGGTCACGGGCGTGTCGAAAATCGCCGGCAGTGCAGAAGAATGCATCATTTCGGTCTCCTTACCGGAATACTGGGGATGTTTTTGTGAGAAAGGCACCAATGCCCGCCTGGGCCTCGTTTCCGCCGAGGGCTTTGGCCATGGCATCGCGTTCATGCGCGAGCTGCTCTTCGAAGCTGGCGGTTTCCGCCTGATTGATCAGACCCTTGATAACGGCGATCGCCGTCTCAGGCCCTTTGGCAACGGCGGCCGCCAGCGCCTCGGCTTGTGCTACTGCGGTGCCTGCGGCGGCCAGTTCGGTTATTGCACCCAGCTGGTGCATGCGCTCGGCGCTCAGCGGCTCGGCCAGCATCGCCATCCGCGCCACGGTCGCCCGCGGCAGCGCCTGCGTCAGTGCATAGGTAGCGCCGCCATCCGGCACCAGGCCCGCTTTGACATAGGCCAGGGTGAACTGCGCCCTTTCTTCCGCCACGATCATATCCGCCGCCATTGCCAGCGACAGACCGGCCCCTGCCGCGCCGCCTTCCACCGCCGCGATGACAGGTTTGGGGCAGGTGCGGACGGCTCGGATAAGGGCATTCAGCTTGCCGATCTGCACCTGGCGTGCCTCATAGGGCATCTCACGGCGTTCCTTCAGCATGTTCAGATTGCCGCCGGAACAGAAAAATCCGCCTTCCCCGGCCAGGATCACTGCCGCAATTGCTGGATCAGAAGCCGCCCTCGAAAGACCGTCCTGCAGACCCTGGTAGTATTCATACGACAGCGCATTTCGCATCGCCCTGTTGCAGTTCCAGATAATCAGGGTCCCGCCGCGGACCTCATGCCGGTAAAGCGCGCTCATGCCGCTGCCTCCGTTCCTGTATTCCGCATCCGCTTGAAGACCCCGGTGGACGCCGCGATCAGCCGGCCCTCTGCGTCCCGCAGATCGCAGGCGACAAACTTGGTTGTCCTGCCGCCGCCGGTAATCCGGCCGGATGCGCGCACCGCCCCCTGCCGGGCCAGCGCCATGTAGCTGACGTTCAGCGAAAGGGTTACAAAGGGCGTCAGCCCTTGCGGATCACAGGACAGGCTGGCGGTGATCCCGCTGGCGGTATCCAGAAGCGTTGCTGCGACCCCGCCATGCAAGCTGCCTTGACGGTTCAAATGCAGCGGGAAAATCTCCATCATGCAGTGCGCCTCAACTGCCTCTGCATTGATTTCGACGTCATAGCCCATTGCCTGAAACAGAGGGATCAAGGGTCTGTCGAGAGGCATCGCCGGCATGTGTCACCCCGCCTTGAGCGCGATAAAGCGCTCTAAATGATAATCCGTGTCGCCGAACAGATGGTCGATCATCGTCAGGCGGCGGGCGAAATGGGACAGCGCGTATTCATCGGTCATGCCGATACCGCCATGCATCTGAATGCATTCCTCGGCCACCAGCGCCCCGGCCCGGCCAATGAGGTTCTTGGCGGCGCTGGCGTGGATTTCGCGCCGGCCGCGCGGCTGATCCAAGTTGCCCGCCAGGTTGATCACAGCCGAGCGCGCTTGTTCCACTTCGATCAGCATATCCGCCATCCGGTGCTGCAAGGCCTGGAATTTGCCGATCGGCATGCCGAATTGCCTGCGTTCCTTCAAGTAGGTGAGGGTCAGATCCTTGGCCGCCTCCATCGCGCCCAGCGCTTCGGCGCAGATGGCTGTGAGGCCGCGGGCAACAGAGGCTTCCAGCGCCTCCAGCCCCTCTCCGGCAGCGCCCAGCCGCGCCGTGTCCGCCAGCCGCACATCATCCAGCGCAACCGTCGCAGACGGGATGCCGTCCATATTGCGGTGGCCGCTGACAGTCACGCCCGGCGTGTTCACCGGCACCAGAAACAACGAAATACTTGCCGCATCCGCCGCAGCGCCGCCCTCTCGCGCCGACACCACCAGCGACTGCGCCTCTGCGCCATACAGCACATGGGTCTTGATGCCATTCAGAACGATGGCATCGCCTTCGGCAGCCGCCGTGGTCTCCACATGGTTCAGGTCATAACGCGATCCTGTTTCGCCCTGGGCCAGCGCCGCCACATGGGTTCCGGCGATGATCTCATCCACCAGCACTCGCTGCCGTTCATTGCCGAGGGCCGCGATCAGCCCGCCTGCCAGCGCTGCCGGCAACACAGGCTCAATCACACCGGCACGGCCCAGCTCTTCGAACACCACCATCAGGTCAAAACCCTGGCCGCCGAACCCCCCCTGACCCTCGCTGAACATGGCGCCCAGCACACCCAATTCGGCCAATCCCGCATAGATCCCGGCGTCATAGGGCTCACCCGCTGCAATCATCGCGCGGCGGTTCTCATGCGCGTATTTGTCCGCCAGAAACCGCTGCAGCGTATCGCGGAGCATCATCCGTTCTTCGGTCAGATTGAAATCCATGTCGCCTGCTCCCGTTACAGCCCCAGAATGGCCTTGGTGATGATGGTGCGCTGCACCTCGTTCGAACCGCCAAAGATCGACAGCTTGCGCATGTTGAAATATGAGGGCGCCGCTGCCGCCGCATGATCCGGACCCAGCGCCGCTGCATTGCTGCCGCCATCCAGAAAGTCAGGCTGGAACGGCAGCGCATCCGGCCCCATGGCGCGGCGCAAGAGCGACGTCAGCTCCTGCCGGATCACCGTGCCCTTGACCTTGAGCATCGAGCTTTCAGCGCCCGGCGCCTGCCCGTTGGCCGCAGCCGAGACCACCCGCAGATTGGTGGTCGCCATCGCCATCAGATCAATCTCCGCCTGCGCTATCCTGGCCGCGAAATGCGGGTTCTGCGCCAATGGCCGGCCGCCGGAATTTACCCGCGCGGCCACGTGTTTCAGCGTCGTCAGCAATGCGTTGGAGAACCCCACCCCGGCAATATTGGTGCGCTCATGGGTCAGCAGGTACTTGGCATAGGTCCAGCCCTTGTTCTCCTCGCCCACCAGGTTCTCCGCAGGCACCCTGACATTGTCAAAGAACACTTCGTTCACCTCCGGCTCGCCGTCGATCAGCACGATGGGGCGCACCGTGACGCCGGGGGTGTCCATGTCGATCAGCAGGAAAGAGATCCCTTCCTGCTTCTTGGCGTCCGGATCGGTCCGCACAAGGCAGAAAATCCAGTTCGCGTGCTGGCCCAGCGTGGTCCAAGTCTTCTGGCCATTGACCACATAGTGATCGCCGTCACGCACCGCGCGGGTCTTCACTGCCGCCAGATCGGACCCGGCGCCCGGTTCGGAATAGCCCTGGCACCACCAGTCCTGCCCGTTCAAGATACGCGGCAGGAAGCGCTGGCGCTGCTCCTCCGAGCCAAAGGCCAGCAGCACCGGCGCCAGCATCGACAGGCCAAACGGCAGGCTGCGCGGGGCATGGGCGAGGCAGGCTTCCTCCTCAAAGATATGGCGCTGCACCGCATTCCACTCGCAGCCGCCATAGGCCCGCGGCCAGTTCGGGGCCAGCCAGCCTCGCGTATGCAGCAGGCTGTGCCACAGCTCGATGTCCGCCTTGGCCAGCCGCTTGCCCAGCCGCACCTTTTCGCGCAGCTCATGCGGCAGGGTATCCTCCAGCCACTGGCGGACCTCCGTCCGGAACGCCTGTTCTTCTCTGGTGTAATTCAAATCCATCGCGTAGGCCCCTCAGAAGATTTCAAACAGGCCGGCCGCGCCCATGCCGCCGCCGATGCACATGGTGACAACGCCCAGTTTGGCACCGCGCCGCCGCCCTTCCAGCAGCAGGTGCCCGGTCATCCGCGCGCCGGTCATGCCAAACGGGTGGCCGATCGAGATCGAACCGCCGTTGACGTTGCAGATCTCCGGGTCGATCCCCAGCCGGTCGCGGCAGTACAGCGCCTGCGAGGCGAAGGCCTCGTTCAGCTCCCACAGATCAATGTCGCTGACCGTCAGCCCGTGCCGCTGCAACAGGCGCGGCACCGCATAGACCGGGCCGATGCCCATTTCATCCGGCTCGCAGCCTGCCACGGCAAAGCCCTTGAAGGCGCCCAGCGGCTCGGCGCCTTCCCGTTCGGCCGCCGCGCTGTCCATCAGCACCAGCGCCGCCGCCCCGTCGCTGAGTTGCGAGGCATTGCCGGCAGTGACGAAATGCCCCTCGCCCTGCACCGGGGCCAGACCAGCCAGCCCCTCCAGCGTGGTGTTCGGCCGGTTGCAATCATCCATGGCAATGGTCACCTCCTTGCGGGTGATCTCGCCACTTTCCTTGTCCTTCAAGGCCTGTGTCACAGTGATTGGCACGATCTCACCGTCGAACTTGCCTGCCGCCTGCGCCGCTGCTGTGCGCTGCTGGCTGGCCAGCGCCAGCTCATCCTGTGCGGCGCGGCTGATGCCATAGCGTTTGGCGACGATGTCGGCGGTCTGGATCATTGGCAGATACAGCTCCGGCTTATTCTCCAGGATCCAGGCTTCCTGCGCCTGCGGCGGCCGTGCGGGCGGCATCTGACTGATGCTTTCCACCCCAGCGCCGATCGCGGCCGGCGCGCCCTCCATCACAATCGAATGCGCCGCCATTGCAACCGCCTGCAAGCCCGAGGAGCAGAAGCGGTTCACTGTGGCTGCCGAAACCGACACCGGCAGGCCCGCGCGGATCACGGACTGACGGGCGATGTTGGACCCGGTCCAGCCCTCAGGGTAGCCGCAGCCAACCAGCGCGTCCTCGATCAGATCCGGCGCAATACCTGCGCGCTGCACCGCGTGGCTGATCGCGTGGCCGGCCATGGTGGCGCCATGGGTTTCATTGAAGGCGCCGCGGTAGGATTTGGCCAGTCCGGTGCGCGCGGTGGAGACGATGACCGCCTGTTTCATAAAAAGCTCCTTCAGGTATTGAGGCTGGCAAATGTCCGGCCTTCGGCGGCCAGACGCTCCAGCAGCGGCGCGGGTTGCCAGAAGATCGGATCTTCCTCGTGAAAACGGCTGATATCCTGCAGGATCCGGTCCAGCCCGGTGGTGTCGGCATAATGCATCGGCCCGCCGCGCCAGCGCGGAAACCCGTAGCCGTTCAGCAGGGTCACATCCACATCCAGCGGCCGCAGCGCAATGCCGTCGCCGACCACGCGGGCGGCCTCGTTCACCATCGCGGCCATGTAACGGCTGATGATGTCCTTTTCGCCAATGCTTCGCGGGGTGATGCCCTTTGCCGCACGCTCAGCGGCGATGATTTCTTCCACCTCCGGGTCCGGCCGGGCTCTGCCTGCCCCATCTTCGTAAATGTAGAATCCGCGTCCGCTCTTTCGCCCGAACCGGCCCAACTCGCACAGCCGGTCGGCAAATTCCGGATAAAGCTCGCGCGGATCGCGATAGCGGGCAAGGCGTTTGCGGTTAGCCCAGCCGATATCCAGTCCTGCCAGATCTCCGACGGCAAAAGGCCCCATGGCCAGGCCGAAGCCAGTCAGTGCCCTGTCCACCGCGTAGGGGCTCGCCCCGGCCAGCACCATTCCATAAACGGCCTTGCTGTAATGCGACAGGATCCGGTTGCCGATAAACCCGTCGCAGACCCCGGCACGCACCGCCACCTTCTTCAGCCGTTTTGCCAGCGCAAATCCAGATGCGACCGCATCAGGAGCAGTTTCAGCGCCCACCACCACCTCGAGCAGCCGCATAACATGCGCGGGCGAGAAGAAATGCAGCCCGATTACGTCCTGCGGGCGGCTGGTCATCGCGGCGATCGCATTCAGATCCAGATAGGAAGTGTTTGACGCCAGAATGGCACCGGGCCTGCAGACCTGATCCAGCCGGGTAAACACGTCCTTCTTAACGTCCATGCTCTCGAACACGGCCTCGATCACCAAGTCAGCCGGTGCGAAATCCTCGAAACAGGTGGTGGTGCGGAAATACGCCGCCAGAATGGCCTCACGCTGCGTACCGGCCAGTTTGCCGCGATCCACCGCATTGCCCAGCATCTGCCCGACACTGGCTGCGGCCTTGGCTGCCGCCGCTTCATCGCGCTCGGCCAGGGTCACATCCAGTCCGCTGAGCAGGGCGCTGACAGCAATTCCCGCCCCCATAGTGCCGCCCCCGACAACCCCGACACGCCTGATCGCGCGCGGCTCCACGCTTTCAGCCTCCGGCAGTTTTCCAACCTGGCGTTCGGCAAAGAAGGCGTGGATCAACGCTTTGCTTTCATCAGATGCCATCAGGTCCTGAAACAGCGCGCGCTCTTTCTTCAAGCCCTCGCCGAACGGCAGTGTCATTGCTGCCTTCACGGCCTCCAAACAGGCCAATGGCGCAGTCGCCCCGCGAGCCGCCTTGGCCGTTTCTGCTGTGATTGCCTCCAGCTCCGCAGGCTCCAACCGGTTGCACGGCAGACTGCCGGCCCGGCGCGGCTCCTTGCCTGCCGCGATCAGTTCGCGGGCAAAGGCAACCCCTTCGGCGCAGGCATCGTTGCTGCTCCCAATCCGGTCAATCAGCCCTAGGGACAGCGCTGCATGCGTATCAACGGGTTTGCCGCCAGTGATCAGCCGGGCCGCATCTGCAGCCGGGATCAGCCTCGGCAAACGCTGCGTTCCACCAGCACCCGGCAACAATCCCAGTGAAACTTCCGGCAGACCGAAACGGGTGCCCTTCACTGCAACACGGTAATGCGCACCCAATGCCACCTCCAGCCCGCCGCCGAGTGCGTTCCCGTGCATCGCTGCGATGACAGGCACTGGCGCTGCCTCGATTTCGCTGATCAGATCCGGCAGGAACGGGGCTTGGGGCGGCTGGCCGAACTCGCGGATGTCTGCCCCGGAAAAGAAGCTGCGCCCCGCGCAAAAAATAACGACCGCGCTGGTCTGCGGCTTGTTCAGCGCCGCGCGCAAACTGTCCCGCAACCCAGCACGTACCGCGTGCGAAAGAGCATTCACCGGCGGGTTGTCTACCCTCACGACCGCAATGCCGTCGTCGAGTGTCAAATTGACTAGGTTCCCCATCTCTTCCCTCGCCCGTTGTTCGCAGAGTCTCTTGGTTTAGCTTTGGTACCCAGCCCGACCTATAATTTCAATATGTAAAATTACATTTCTATTTGCGGAATTATATGAGCGCGGTGCTGACTCGGCGTTGCACCCGCCGCTACCACCTTCCGGGGACCGGAAACGGCTGCTCCAGCTGAAAAACCAGCATTTCCGGGACTATTCAGGTACCCCCGCTCGCGCAGCGCACCGGCGTGGCGCGCCCGGCATGTCTCGGCAGCGCCTGGATGAGCCGGGTGTCCACGCAGCGCTCCAGCGGATGCATTTGGGAGTAACTTTCGTCATCTGGTGGCACGATCTCCGCAGAGCTCTAGAGCCAGGCCGCAAATCGCTTGCAAACCCCCAAGTGGCAGGTCTGCAACGGCGGCCCGGGATAACGTGCCGGCATTTTCGCGCACATGAGTGAGCGAAGAAGTGCAGCCGGTGCCAGATACTGACCAGTCACGGGGAAAAACTTTGTCTGCCGGGGGAGGATTGCCTCGGCCAACAGCACGTACCCGGCTTTCGACACCGCGAAACGAGCCCCGCTTCAGCCCAGTGCAATCAACGCAGAGCCCCTATCGCGGAGTGGTTTACTGCAAGCGCAGATAGTGAACCTATCAATGCCGGGCACGCCTCATCGCAGCTTCCGTGAAGCTGCCGTTCGCTCCCATTTGCAGCATTTCTCTATGATGCACGGCCGCAGAGGGACATGCCAGGACGCCCTGGAAAACCGCGGCCGCAGCCGGTGTGCTTCAGCCAGCAGCGCTGCGGTAGACAAGAGCTGTATCAGCCCGGCTTCCGCCCGCTTCGAGAAGTTCAAGCACGGCCTGATGCCGGGGCGACTTGCGGCAGACGGGATCGGTTGCGCCAGCGTCCCCTGCCAGGGCCAGCGCCTGGCAGCGGCAGCCGCCGAAATCGGTGTCCTTGCGGTCGCAGCTGCGGCAGGGCTGCGGCAGCCAATCGGTGCCGCGGTAGGCATTGAAGGCCGCACCGCCGTACCAGATCGCCGCCAAAGGTTTACCGCGGACATTGTCAAAGTCCAGATGCGGGATGGTCTGGGCCGCATGGCAGGGCAGCACGGTGCCGTCCGGCGCGATGTTCAGCCCGGCCGTGCCCCAGCCCCCCATGCAGGCCTTGGGGTAATCCGCATAGTAGTCGGGCGGCACGAAATCAAACGCCAGCACCCCGCGCAGCCGCTGCTCGGCCTCGGCAACGATGCGTTTGGCGGCCTCTGTCTGCGCGCGGGTCGGCAGCAGCTGCGCCCGGTTGCGGGACGCCCATCCGTGGAATTGGACGCAGGCAACCTCAAGCCGCCGGGCGCCCATTTCGACAGCCATTTCGATGGTGCGCTCCAGATCGTCCAGATTGTGCCGGTGCATAACGGCGTTCAGCGTCAGGGGAATGCCCCGGGCCTTGATTTCGGCCGCGATCTTCATCTTGCGGTCAAACCCGCCCTTGTAGCCGCCGATCCAGTCCGCGAGCTCTGCAGTTGTGCCTTGCAGGGACAGCTGGATGTGGTCCAGCCCTGCGGCCTCCAGCGCATCCAGCCGCTTGGGCGTCAGGCCGATGCCGCTGGTGATCAGGTTGGTGTAAAGCCCGCAGCCCTGTGCCGCAGCGGTCAATTCCGTCAGGTCTGGGCGCGCGGCAGGCTCGCCGCCGGACAGGTGCAGTTGCAGGACGCCCAGTTCGGCAGCCTGGCGGAAGGCATCCGCCCATTCGGCGGTGGTCATCTCCGCCTCGCGGCCCAGCAGGTCCTGCGGGTTAGAGCAATAGGGGCAGGACAGCGGGCAGCGGTGCGTCAGCTCAGCCAGCATCGCGATGGGAGGAGGCACGGTCATGACCGCACCGCCAGATACATGCGGGCCCGCAGCCCGGCCAGGAAGCGCTGCACGTCCCCGGCGATCTGCTCCGCCGGGGCATCGTATGCCTCCGCCAGACCGGCAACGATTTCCTTGAACGAAGCGCTGCCATCCACCCGCGACAGGATCGCCTCGCCGATGGCATCCAAAGCAATGGCCTTTTCCGGGCAGAGCAGCACTGTGCCGCCCCGCACCTTATCCGTAATCATCCGCACCCCGCGCGGCAGATAGGGGCGGTCCTTGGGGGCAAGCGCCAGTGTCATGTCAGCCCCTCGCCCGGCTGCCAGGCGCCCGGCGGGATCCGCCCCGGCTCCACATAGGCGCCCCAAAGTGCATCCAGCTGCGCCCACAGGACATTGGTCTTGAAGATCAGCGCCTCGCAGGCGCCGTCTTCCTTTTCCGGGGTGTTGGCCTTCTCCAGCACCCAGGCCAGGCCGAATTTCACGTCTTTCGGCGCCTCAGTCAGCCGTTTGCGGAAATAGGACAGGCTGGCGGCATTGGCAAAATCGTAGTGCTGCAGCAGGCCTTCGATCCGCCGTTCGTGGATGGAGGGGGCGAACAGTTCCGTCAGCGACGAGGCCACCGCCTGCAGGAGCGGCATGTCGCGGACATAGCGGATATAGGCGTCGACAGCGAATTGGGTGGCCGGCAGCACGCCCCGGCCGGAGGCCACGTAGTCAGGGTCCAGCCCGACCGCTTCGGCCAGCCGCAGCCAGCGGCGGATGCCGCCGCCCTCGCTGATGCCGCCATCATGGTCTTCGATCCGGCTGCGCCAGGCCCGGCGCATGGCGGGATCAGCGCAGCGGGACAGAAAGGCCGCGTCCTTCATCGGGATCGCCGCCTGATAGGCCCAGCGGTTGATCACCCAAGCGCGGACCTCGTCGGGCGAACACTCCCCGCCGTGCAGCCTGTGGTGAAACGGGTGCTTATCGTGGTAGCGCGCCGCGCCGATGGCGCGCAGGCGGGCCTCAAGCGGCTCTCTGGCGGGCATTTCCCGGGGGTAGGCATTCATAGGGCGATCTCCATCCCATCCGCTGCAATTGTCCACCCGGCGGCCAGCACCTGCGCGCGCTCGGCGCTGCCGGGCTGCCAGACGGGATTGGTGTTGTTGATGTGAATGAAGGTCTTGGCGGCATCCACACTCCGCAAGCTGGCGATGGAGCCTTGGGGGCCGCTGATGGAGATATGCCCCATTCGCTGGCCAGTCTTGGTACCCGTCCCGCTCTGGATCATCTCCTGATCGTGCCAGAGCGTGCCGTCAAAGAAGATCTGATCGGCATCTGCCAGTATCTCCAGCAATTCAGCGGAGACAGCGGAACAGCCGGGGATGTAATAGGCGGTTTTCGTGCCGTCGCTCAGCCGAACGCCGACGGTCTGCTCGCCCATCAGATCCGTCTCCACCTGCCCGCCTTCCAGGAACAGCGGCACCTTGCCGGGCACCGCGAAGACCGTTGCCTGCAGGCCCGGAAGCAGCTCGAAGCCCTCGCTCAGCCGCACCGGATGGTGGCCAACAGCCGCCGGGAGGGCGTTGAACACCGGGTTGGCCGCCAGCACATCCAAGAGGCCGGCCGTGGCGAACAGGGAAAACGGCGATTGCTCCCGCAAGGACAGCAGCCCCGCGATGTGGTCAATGTCGCCATTGGTCAGCAGCACTGCGCGCAGCGGGCTGTGGCGCAGCGACTGCGGGTGCATGGACGGGCAGTTCTGCAACTGAACACGGATGTCGGGAGAGGTGTTCATAACCGCCCAGTTCTGCCCGTCCAGTGTCACGGCCAGCGAGGACTGGGTGGCGGAAGCGATCCTGCCGAGACGCGCGTCCCGGCAGTTCCGGCAGCCGCAATTCCACTGCGGCAGACCGCCGCCCGCTGCCGCGCCAAGAACCAGAAACCGCATGGCCGTTTTCCTGTTTCGCGATCAGAACAGATCGGGTTCGTATTCGCGGCCCTCGTCCTCGGACGGGGAGTACATGTTGATTTCCATGCCGCAGTTGATTTCTTTCAGTTTCGGGGCAGACCAGGCCATTGCATCCTCCTTTGCTGGCTTTAATCCCGTCAGCCTACCCCCCCCGTCCCCGGCCCCGGTATTGGCCTTTGGTCGTAGGGACGGTCTCAGACTTTGGTCCAATGGCACGGGGCGTATATGCCCGGCAGACTGCCAGCCATGCGCGTATCCCGGCTCATACTCTGGCTTCAGGCCTGGCTGTTTGCGGCCAGTGCGCTGGCGGCGTCACCATTACCGCGCGAGGAAATCAGCGCTCTGATCATGCCGCCGTTCTCCCTGGGGGAGCCGGTGAACGGCAAGGGCGTCTATACCCTGCTCAACTCCGGCGGGGCGGAGGCGGGCTATGCCTTCGAAACCGAACCCCTTGCCCCCCTGCCCGGGTTTTCCGGCGCGCCGGTCAACGTGCTGGTACTGCTGGACCTGGATGGCAATTTTCTGGATGTCCGGCTGATCAGCCATAACGAGCCGGTCTTTGTCTCAGGGCTTGGCCCGGCCCCGTTCCACAGGTTCTTCGAGCAGTATCCCGGCCTGTCGGTCTTTTCGGCGATCACCGTCGGCACCCCCTATGGCGAGACAGATTCCGGCTCATCGCTGGTCTATCTCGACGGGGTGAGCAAGGCGACCGCGTCGGTGCGGATCGCGCATGACTCGGTGATGGCCGCCGCGCTGGCGGTCGCGCGCGAGAAGATGCACGGCGTCATCACCGCCCCCCCGGCCCGGCCGGACCCGGACCACAGCGAGCCGCTGGACTGGGCGGCGCTGGTGGATCAGGGGCTGGCCACCCGTGCCACCGTCTCCAATGCGGAGGTAGACGCGGCGTTCGCCGGCACCCTCTGGGCCGATGACGATCCGGAGGCGCAGCAGCACCCCGAGGCGCCCTATCTGGATCTCTGGATCATCGACCTCGGGCCGCCGTCAATCGCTCAGGCGGCACTGTCGCGCGCCGGTTACGACGAGCTGCAGGATTTCCTGGCGATCTCCCCCGAAGATGAGCCGCTCTTGCTGATCGAGACCGGCCGCCACGGGCTGGTCAGCCCGGAGTTCATCCGCAACACCGCCCCGGACCGGGTGTTTGCAACGCAGAACGGACTGCCGGTGGCGCTGCGCGACAGCGACCTGCTGGTCGAGCTGTCGCCGGATCTGCCCGAGCCTTTGCACGACGGCACGGCAATGATCCTGCGGGCCGACCGCCGCCTCGGCTTTGACCCGGCGCAGGCGTGGACCCTGCACGCCCAGGCGGTGCGTGCGCATGGCATGTTCCAGCCCGAAACCGGCACCGTGGAATTCCCTGCCACCCACCGGACCCCCGAACGCTTTTTCCTGCGGGCCGAGACCCTGGCGCCGGTGCCGCCCTGGCTGGAGGCACTGCGCAGCCGCCGCACGGACCTGATCGTGCTGGGCGTGCTGCTGACCACGCTGACCGCCGCACTGCTGCTGGCGCAAAGCCGGATCGCCGCCCGCAAGACCCTGACCCCGCTGCGGCTGACTGTGCTGGCGGCTGTCACTCTGTTCATCGGCTGGTGGGGCCAGGGCCAGCTGTCCATCGTCACCGTTCTTGGCGTGCTGCGCGCCACGGCCGAGGGCGGCAGCTTTGCCTTTCTCGCCTACGACCCGTTTTCGCTGCTGATCTGGGGTTTTGCCATCCTCGGGCTTGTCTTGTGGGGGCGGGCCCTGTTCTGCGGCTGGCTGTGCCCGTTTGGCGCGCTGCAAGAGTTCGCCCACCATCTGGGCCGCAGGCTGGGCGTGCCGCAAACGGGCCTTTCGCCGGCCTGGGACGGGCGGCTCAGGTATTTGAAATACGGCGTTCTGGCCGGGCTGGTTTCGCTGGTTTTCCTGGCGCCCGCGCATGTGGACACCGGGGCGGAGGTCGAACCCTTCAAGACCGCCATCACCACATTTTTCCTGCGCGAATGGTATTTCACAGCCTACGCCGTTTTCTGGCTGGCGGCGGGGCTGGTGCTGTTCAAGCCCTTCTGCCGCTACCTGTGCCCGCTGGGCGCGGCCATGGCGGCAGGCGGGCTGCTGCGGCGGCGCAACTGGATCGCCCGGCGCGCCGCCTGCGGCAGCCCTTGCCAGCTGTGCCGGGTGAAATGCGCCTATGGCGCGATCAAACCATCCGGCGCGGTCCGCTATGACGAATGCTTCGGCTGCCTCGACTGCGTGTCGATCTACGATGACCCGTCCCGCTGCGTGCCGCTGATCCTGTCGGCGCGCAAGAAACAGCAGCTGGAGGCCGCGGAATGAGCGCCAAACTGACCCGCCGCCGGTTCCTGGCTATCTCTGCCGCCGCCCTTGGTGCAGCGCCACCGGCGGCGCGGGCCGCGCCCGTCACCTGGCAGGGGTTTGCCCTGGGGGCCGAGGCGCGCCTGACCATCCATGCGCCGCCGCCGCTGGCAGACCGGGCAATTGCCGCCGCGCTATCGCAGCTGCGGCAGGCCGAACAGCTGTTCAGCCTCTACGATCCGGCCTCCGCGCTGTCGCGGCTGAACCGGACCGGGGTTCTGAAGAACCCGCCCCCGTGTTTTCTGGATCTGGCCCGGCTCTGCACCCGGATGCACGCGGCAACGGCAGGAGTGTTCGACCCCACGGTCCAGCCGCTTTGGCAGGCGCTGGCGCGCGGAGACGGAGTCCGCAAGGCTGCCCGCCTCTGCGGCTGGCACAAGGTGTCGGTGACAGCACGGGAAATCCGGCTGGCGCCGGGCCAGGCGCTGACCTTCAATGGCATTGCCCAGGGCTATGCCACCGGCATGGTCCGCGCCGCGCTTGGCCGTTTGGGGCTGGAGCGGGTTCTGGTCAACGCCGGCGAGTTTGCCGCCCTCGGCGGCCCGTTCCGCATCGGGCTCGCCGATCCGGAGCACGGCGTCTTTGCCGCCCGCAGCCTGACCGGCCGCGCCATCGCCACCTCCAGCCCCGGCGCGCTGCGGCTGCGCGGCGCCGCGCATATCCTGCACCCCGCGCTTGACCGGCGGCCGCTATGGGCCACCGTCAGCACCGAGGCCGGAAGCGCCGCGCTGGCGGATGCGGCCTCCACCGCCTTCTGCCTGATGAGTGAACGTGAAATCAGTGCCGCGCTGGCGCGTCTTCCGGGCGGCACCAGCGTTACCCTGCTGGCACAGGATGGCAGCCACATAACGCTGGGATGAACGGGATCAGCGCAGCTCAGGCGGACGGTGGCTGAGGCCGTGGGCCGCAAAGATGGCGGCAATCCGGCCGTCCTGCAGCGCGGCGGCAATAGCATCTTCTACCGCATAGGCCAGCGGGCGGTAGGAAAAATGCACCGCCACCCCGGCGGTCCAGGTGCCCGCGGAGAAGCCGGGCAAAGGCGGCGAGTGGACGGCGGTCTGCGCGGTCAGCCCGGCCTCCAGCTGCGCCAGCGGCCCCATCGCGGCCTTGGTTTCAGCCCGGTCCAGGCCTGCCATTGCCGCTGCCGCCGTCGGGTAGCGGCGGATATTGCCGCTCAGCTGGCCGCCGGGAAAGGCCGAAAGGTAGAAGTCGGCGATGGAATCATTCTCCACCGCGACGCTGTCGAAGCGGAAATAGGCGGGCAGCGGCGGGTCTTCGGGATAGGCGTCCCGGCGGTAGGCGATAGCGACCTCCTCGACGTGGTACTGGCCGGTGAACACCACCTGTTCGACCCGGCAGGCAAATTCGCTGTCATAGGGCACATGCAGCATGACGTTGGCGACGCTGCCGCCCACAATCGGTCCTTTCCAGATCCAGTTGCGCAGGTCCGCGTCCAGATTTTCGCCCGCCGCGACCAGGGTGAACCGGGCCTCGACCCCCAGCTCCGCAGCAATCAGCCGGGCGAGGTCGATGTCGGCGCCTTTGATGCGTCCCGCCTCCTCGTAGGACCAGGGGGGAAAATCCTCGTAGGCCGCAAAGGTGATGAAGCCGCGCTCGAGAATGGTCTCAAGATCCTGCCCGACGATATCGCGCGAGGCGTTCTGCGGCTTGGGCTGCGGCACATGGTCCGCACAGCGGGTCTGCCCGGCCTGCGCCCAGCCGCAGGCCAGCGCCGCAATCGTAAGGAAACCGGCCAGCTGCTGTCTCATGTGCCGCCGCCCTCCGCCCTAATGCGCCGCCGAGAGGCCGACAGTCAGGGCCTCCGCAGCCCCGGCAAAGTCCGGCTGCGCGCCGCCGATCAGGCTTGCCGCCCGGTAGGGTGCGCTGTCAGCGACCGGGGCGCCGGAGCCGGTTTCGACACCCTCCGCGATTTCCGAAAGCTCTGCCTGCAGCGCCGCCGCATCACCGCCGCCGCCGCTGGCCAGGGACGTCAGTTCGTCGCGGATCTCCAGCAGCCGGCCGGTGGCCTCGTCCAGGGCGCCATCATCGGGCCGGGTTTCCAGATAGGTGCGGATCGCCCAGGCGGCCTTCTGCCCCAGCAGCTCCCCGAAGGCGGGCATTTTGGTGATGCCGTTCTGGGTGTAACCGGTGCGGAAGCGTTCGACGAACCACTCGTCGCCCATCTCCTCCGCCTCCAGGTAGCGCAGGTCAGGCGCCAGCCCGCCAGAAACGCCGCCCAGCCCGTGGCAACGGGCGCAGTTCTGGTTGTAGCCGCTGCCGCCTATATCAATCGCCGCCTGCCAGACCTCCGCCTCCTGGCCGCGATAGGGGTTTTCGGTCAGCCATTCCTCGCCCACATCGGGCAGGGCATCGGTATTCACCGGCTGCGGCGCGACGTCTCCGTGGGCAAGCGCCGCTGTGGCAAGAGCCGCGAGCCCGAGGGCCGTAAGAGGCAATTTGAACATGAGTTCCTCCCGTAAGTTTGTGCTTGCCGAAAGCATAGCCAGCCCGGCCGCTGCCCCGATACGCGACTTAAGTTGGAGAACAGCGCAGGCGGCCTACGACCTTGGTCCAATGGCAGCGGGCCTCTGGGCGGCAGTACGCTCGGCCCATGCAGCCAGAACCGGGTGCCCCCATGCGCTTCCTGATCACACTCCTGATGGCCCTTTGCCCCGCCGCCCTTGCCGCCGCCGGGCTTGAGGTGCCGGTCATCTACCTGAAGCAGCAGGAACAGCAGCCCCCCACCCTTTCCAATCTCGACCCGCAGCCCGCGGACCTGGGCGAAACCGGCGCCCGGCTGGGGCTGGCCGACAACCGGACCACCGGCAGCTTCCTTGGCCACAGCTACAGCCTGGAGACGGTGGCGGTGCCGACGGGCGGCGATTTTGCCGCGGCGGCGCGGGCGGCGCTGAGCCGCAGCGCGCTGCTGATCCTGGATGCGCCCAAACCGGCGCTGCTGGCTGCCGCCGCCCTGCCGGAGGCGGAGGAAGCGCTGCTGTTCAACACCGCCAGCCCGGACACCGGCCTGCGCAGCGGCGACTGCCGCCGCAACCTCTTGCACACCCTGCCCTCGGACCTGATGCGCAGCGATGCGCTGATGCAGTTTGCGCTGACCAAGCGCTGGACCGGCCTCGCGCTGATCTCCGGCAGCCACCCGCAGGACCAGGCCTTTGCCGCTGCCCTGCGCCAGAGCGCCGCCAAGTTCGGGCTGGAAATCACAGCCGAGCAGACTTGGGACTATGGCGCCGACATGCGCCGCAACGCCGCCCAGGAGGTGCCGCTGTTGTCGCAGAGCCTGGGCCGCCACGACCTGCTGCTGGTCGCCGACGAGCTTCAGGATTTCGCCCGATACCTGCCATACAACACGTGGTTGCCGCGGCCGGTTGCCGGCTCCGAGGGCCTAGTGCCCGCGGCCTGGGCGCCGGTGGTCGAGCAATGGGGCGCCGCGCAGCTGCAGTCGCGGTTCCAGGACCTGGCCGGGCGCAAGATGCTGGCACGAGACTACGCCGCCTGGGCCGCGGTGCGCAGCATCGGCGAGGCTGTGACCCGCACCGGCTCAGCCGACGCGGTCGTCCTGCGCCAATACCTGCTATCGGACGCATTCGAGCTGGCGGGTTTCAAGGGCCGCTCGCTCAGCTACCGCAGCTGGAACGGTCAGCTGCGCCAGCCGATCCCGCTTGCCACTCCCCGCGCGCTGGCGGCGCAGGCGCCCTTGCCCGGTTTCCTGCACCAGCACAGCGAACTTGACACCCTTGGCCTTGATGAACCCGAAAGCCGCTGCGGAGCCTTCCAATGACATTTGCTGCAAAACCCCTTGCCGCGCTCGCCTTTCCGGCGCTGCTGGCCGCCGCGCCCCTTGATGCCCAGGAAATCTGGGTCACGAATGAAAAGGACGACACCATCAGCGTGATCGACATCGGCACGCTGGAGGTGGTCCGCACCATCGCAACGGGAGAGCGGCCGCGCGGCATCACTTTCTCCAAGGACTTCTCGCGAGTCTATGTCTGCGCCTCCGACAGCGACACGGTTCAGGTTCTGGATGCCGTCACCGGCGAGATCCTGCACGAGCTGCCCTCGGGCGAGGATCCCGAGCAGTTCGTTCTGCACCCGAACGACCGCCATCTCTACATCGCCAACGAGGATGACGCCGTGACCACGGTGGTCGACACCGAAACCCGCAAGGTGGTTGCCCAGATCAACGTCGGGATCGAGCCAGAGGGCATGGCCGTCTCGCCAGATGGCAAGATCGCCATCACCACTTCCGAGACCACCAATATGGCGCATTGGATCGACACGGAGACGCAACAGCTGTTTGCCAACACGCTGGTCGACGCCCGGCCCCGCCATGCCGAATTCACCGCCGGCGGCAGCGCGCTGTGGGTCTCTTCCGAGATCGGCGGCACCATTACGGTCTTCGACACCGCCACCCAGACCGAGACCGGCAAGATCGCCTTCGAGGTCAAGGGTGTGCATCCCGACCGCGTGCAGCCGGTGGGGTTTGCCTTCACCGAAGATGAAAAGACCGCCTTTGTGGCGCTTGGGCCGTCCAACCATGTGGCGGTGGTCAATGCGGAGACGCTGGAGGTGGAGGACTACATCCTGGTCGGCCGCCGGGTCTGGCACATGGCGTTTTCCCCCGACAAGTCGCTGCTGTTCACCACCAACGGCGTGTCCGGCGATGTGACCGTGATCGACACCGCCAAGCGCCAGGCGCTGAAGTCGATCAAGGTCGGCCGTTTTCCCTGGGGCGCGGCGCTGCGCCCCTGAGACCTGCCGCGCCCCGGCGGCGCGGCGTATCCAGACAGGAGGATCTCCGATGCTGAACCCCCGCCTATTCGCCGCGGCGCTGTGCCTGGCGCTGCCCGCAGCCGCCCTGGCCGGTGACGATGATGATCCGGGCAGGGCCGGCCTCGGCCTCGCCGGGCTGCTGTCCGCCAGCAACAAAGAGGACCTGCCGCCCATCATCCTGTCGGCGGGGATGCCGCTGGCCGAGGCGCCCTGGGTGCTGAAATCCGGCACCTATTACGAGTTCGAGATCCAGGGCGACGGCAGCCAGGAGCTGGCGCTGACGGGCGCGGAATTCTTCCGCGCGGTTTGGATCGACGAGATCGTGGTGGAGGGCCTTGAGATCCGCCCGCTGGGACTCGACAGTATCGAATTCGACGAGGCGGGCGAGATGGAGATCGGCTTCATCGCGCTGAAGCCTGGGAATTACCATCTCAAGGTGCCCGGCTCCACCGGCGATACCCAGCGGCTGGAGATCACCATCCAATGACCGGGCTGCGGGTGGAAAACCTGAGCTATGCCTACGGTGCCCGGCAGGCGCTGGACGGGGTCAGCTTCCGGGTTGAGCCCGGCACCTTCTGCGCCCTGCTCGGCCCCAACGGCGCGGGCAAGTCGACGCTGTTTGCGCTGCTCACCCGGCTGTTCGCCGCGCCGCAGGGCAGGATAGAGATTGCCGGCCACGACATGGCCCGTGCCCCGCGCAAGGCGCTGCGGCAGATGGGTGTCGTGTTCCAGCAGCCGACACTGGACCTGGACCTGACGGTGCAGCGCAACCTCAGCTATTTCGCCGCCCTGCACGGGCTGCGCGGCGCCAGGGCGCAAGCCCGGATCGAGGCCGCGCTGGAGCGGCTGGAGATGCGCGGCCGGCTGGGCGAGCGGGTGCGCGACCTCAATGGCGGCCACCGCCGCCGGCTGGAGATTGCCCGCAGCCTGATCCACCACCCCAAGGTTTTGCTGCTGGATGAGCCAACGGTGGGGCTGGATGCGGCAACCCGGCGCGCGATCACCGCCCATGTGCATGACCTGTCCCGGCGCAAGGGGCTGACGGTGCTTTGGGCCACCCATCTGACCGACGAGGTGGACGATGCCGACCAGCTGCTGATCCTGCACCGCGGCAGGCTGGCTGAAGACGGCACCGCCCGGCAGCTGCGCGGCGGGCTGGGGCTGGCGGACCACTTTCTCAGGCTGACGGGAGAGGCGGCGTGATGGACTGGCTGGCCGCCCTGACGGCGATCACGCAACGCGAGGCGCTGAGGTTCATTGGCCAGCGCGGCCGCTTTGTCGCGGCACTGGTGCGGCCGATGCTGTGGCTGGTTGTCTTTGCCGCCGGTTTCCGCGCCGCGCTTGGGCTGTCGATCACCCCGCCCTATGCCACCTACACCACTTACGAGGTCTATATCGTGCCGGGGCTGTGCGGCATGATCCTGCTGTTCAACGGCATGCAAAGCTCGCTGTCGATGGTCTATGACCGGGAGATGGGCTCGATGCGGCTGCTGCTGACCAGCCCGCTGCCGCGCTGGTGGCTGCTGGTCTGCCGCCTGCTCGCCAGCACTGCGATCTCGGTTCTTCAGGTCTATGTATTCCTGGGACTGGCAGCGCTGTTCGGCATCCGCTTCAGCTGGGGCGGTTATGCCGCACTGCTGCCCGCCCTGGTCCCCGCCGGGCTGATGCTGGGGGCGCTGGGGCTGGCGCTGTCCTCGGTGATCCGCCAGCTGGAGAACTTTGCCGGGGTGATGAATTTCGTGATCTTTCCGATGTTTTTTCTCTCCACCGCGCTCTACCCGCTGTGGAAGATGGCCGAAAGCTCGGCACTGCTGCGCGACATCTGTGCCGTGAACCCCTTCAGCCAGGCGGTCGAGCTGATCCGCTTTGCGCTCTATCAGCAGCTGAATGCCGTCGCGCTGGCTTGGGTGCTGCTGTCGGGGCTGGTCTGGCTGGGGCTGGCGGTCTGGGGCTACGACCCGGCCCGCGGGCTGATCCGCAAAGCCGCGAAACCGGGCTGAGCGGCCCCTGACCGCGCCGTATGCAAATGCACCGCAAACCCGGGCCGCAAGGCACCGGGCGCTGCCGCGTTGCGCCGCCGTCCCGCCCCGGCTGCCGCCCGCATACGACCATTGTGCAATACCGCCCGCCCGGTGCGCCCTGAATACTGTGGCAAGCCGGCAGCCCGCACCGGGCCGTGGCTGTTGAGGATCAAACGAAAGGGAGGAAGCCAATGAACCGCTTTATCGCGGCGGTCGCCGCAGGGACCATGATGGCGGGCGTCAGCCACGCCGGGGTCACCGAGGACGACCTCAGGAATGACCAGACAACCACCACCCAGGTGGTGACCAACGGGATGGGGCGGCACCTGCAGCGCTACAGCCCGCTCGATACCCTGAACAAGGACAACGTCGCAAACCTGGTGCCCGCCTGGGCCTTCAGCCTCGGCGGCGAAAAGCAGCGCGGCCAGGAAACCCAGCCGCTGATCTATGACGGCATCATGTATATCACCGGCTCCTACAGCCGGGTCTACGCCATCGACGTCGAGACCGGCCGCGAGATCTGGCAGTACGACGCCCGGCTGCCCGAAGGCATCCTGCCCTGCTGCGACGTGGTGAACCGCGGCGGCGCAATCTATGGCGACACCTTCTATTTCGGCACGCTGGACGCCCGCATCGTGGCGCTGGACCTCAAGACCGGCGACGTGAAATGGCGCAAGAAGGTGGCCGACTACAAGGCCGGCTATTCGATGACCGCGGCACCGCTGATCGTCAACGGGCTGGTGATCACCGGCAATTCCGGCGGCGAGTTCGGCATTGTCGGCGAGGTGCAGGCGCGGGATGCCGAAACCGGCGATCTGGTCTGGACCCGGCCGGTGATCGAGGGCCACATGGGCACCTTCAAAGGTGAGGACAGCACCATGACCGGCACCCTGAATGCCACCTGGCCGGGCGACATGTGGAAGACCGGCGGCGGCGCCACCTGGCTCGGCGGCTCCTATGATGCGGAGACCGATACGCTGGTCTTCGGCGCGGGCAACCCGGCGCCCTGGAACAGCCACCTGCGCAACGCCGGCACTCCGGTCGAGGGCAACGCGGGCGACAACCTCTATGCCGCCAGCCGCATCGGCATCGACCCTTCCAACGGCGAGATCAAGTGGCACTTCCAGACCACCCCGCGCGAGGGCTGGGATTATGACGGCGTCAACGAGGTGGTCGCCTACACCGACCGCAGCGGCAACAAGCGTTTTGCCACCGCCGACCGCAACGGCTTCTTCTATGTCCTGAACCGCGACGACGGCAAGTTCGTCAGCGCAACGCCCTTCGTCAAGGACATCACCTGGGCCAAGCGCATCGACGAGACCGGCCGCCCGGTGTTCAACGAGGACAACCGCCCCGGCAACCCGGCGGATGCAGCCGACGGCAACAAGGGGGAGGTGATCTTTGCCTCGCCGTCGTTCCTGGGCGGCAAGAACTGGATGCCGATGGCGTTCTCCCAGAACACCGGCAACTTCTATGTGCCTTCGAACGAATGGGGCATGGATATCTGGAACGAGCCGATCAGCTACAAAAAGGGCGCCGCCTATCTGGGCGCGGGTTTCACCATCAAGCCGAACTACGAGGACCATATCGGCAGCCTCAAGGCGATCGACCCGGACACCGGCGAGATCAAGTGGGAATACAAGAACGACGCGCCGCTTTGGGCCGGGGTGATGACCACCGCTGGCGGGCTGGTGTTCACCGGTACCCCCGAGGGCCGCTTCATCGCCTTCGACGACGAAACCGGCGAGGAGCTGTGGTCGTTCCAGACCGGCTCCGGCATCGTCGGCCAGCCGGTTACCTGGGAGCAGGACGGTGTGCAGTATGTTTCGGTCGTCTCCGGCTGGGGCGGCGCGGTGCCGCTGTGGGGCGGCGAGGTCGCCAAGAAGGTCAACTACCTGAACCAGGGCGGCATGGTCTGGACGTTCCGCCTCCCCCGCCAGCTGGCGCAAGCGGACTGATCCCGCACCGGCTGAAGATAAATGCAATGAACTCAGGCGCGTCTCCTGCGGGAGGCGCGTCTTCCATATGCGACTTTAGGCGTATACCGCTGCCGCTGCCCGCTTGATAAGCTGGCAGGAAAACAACAGCTCTGGTGCAGATATGCCGACACACACGGACACGCCGAAAACCCCAGGGTTCAATGCGGCGCTGCTGGTGGATGACCACCCGCTGTTCTGTGACGCTCTGGCGATGACATTGCAGGCGGTGACCGCGATCAGCAGCATGCACACTGCGCCGGCCCTGCAGGCTGCGCTCGACATGATCGCCGGGGGCATCCGCATCGACCTGGTGGTGCTGGACCTGAACCTGCCCGACGTCAACGGGCTGGACGGGCTGCTGCGCCTGCGCAAGGTGACGGACTGCCCGATCCTGGTGGTCTCCTCCATGGCCGACAACCGCATCGTCAGTTCGGTGATCCATGCCGGCGCTAACGGCTTCATTCCCAAGCACAGCCAGCGCGACGTGTTCCAGAAGGCGGTGGAGGCGATCAACCAGGGCAAGGTGTTCCTGCCCGACGGATACGTGCTGCTGGAAGACAGCGCCGGCAGCAGCGACGACGTGCTGCAGCGGCTGTCGCAGCTGACCAACCAGCAGGCCCGGATCCTGCAGTTGATCTGCGAAGGCAAGCTGAACAAACAGATCGCCTATGACCTGTCGATCGCCGAGACCACGGTAAAGGCCCATATCACCGCCATCATGCGCAAGCTAGGCGTGCAAAGCCGCACCCAGGCGGTGCTGGCCGCCAAGCAGGCGAGTTTTGCAAACGTCTTGCAAGACACGCCGCCGTCCGCCTAGTCTGGCGGACGAAATTCGGGGAGGAGAAAGGCGATGGGCCCTGTCCATGGTCCGTCGGGTGCAACCATGACGGAACCGCAGGTTGTCCGGTCCGGCTCGGTTGACTGCCGGGCGGCGGACGCTGTCGAACAACTGGCACAGGCGCTGAACCCGAACGGCCTTTCGCTGGTGGTTCTGTTTCTGTCTCCGGACACCGACGTGGCGCGGCTGATCGACGAGGCGCAGCGCCGGTTTGCCCCTGCGCAGGTTGTCGGCTGCACCTCTGCGGGGGAAATTTCAGCGGCCGGCTATGTCGAAGGCGAGATCGTCGCCATCGGCTTTGCCCAATCGCATTTTCAGACCCGCACCATCCTGATCGAGGACCTCGACAGCTTCGATCCGCACAGCGTGATCGAGCGGATGATCCGCAACCGCAGCCACATGGCGCAGGAGCCCGGCAGGTGGATCTCCGACTTTACCTTCCTGCTGGTCGACGGGCTTTCCACCAAGGAGGACGCGCTGACCTCGCAGCTGTCGGTGGGGCTGGGGCCGGTGGCCTTTTTCGGCGGGTCGGCGGGTGACGGCACCAACTTTGGCAAGACCTATGTGCTGCATGGCGGACAGGCCCATTCCAACGCTGCCATCCTGATCCAGGTGCGCAGCCGCTGCCCGATCAAGGTCTTCAAGACCGACCACCTGATCCCCTCTCAGAAGCGCATGGTGGTGACCGGGGCCGATCCGGCCCGCAGGGTCGTGCATGAAATCAATGCCGAACCCGCCGCCCGCGAATACGCCCGGGTGCTGGGCAAAGACCCGGAGCAGCTCACCGCCTTCACCTTTGCCGCCCATCCCGTCGCCGTGCAGTTCGGGGATCAGCACCATGTGCGCGCCATCCAGCGGGTTGCCGACAATGACGAGCTGGTGTTTTTCTCCGCCATCGACGAGGGCGTGGTGCTGACCCTGGCCGAGCCGGAGGACATGGTGATCCACCTGGAGCGCGAGATGGCCGCGCTCAGCGCCAGCCGCCGCCCCGAGATCATCCTGGCCTGCGACTGCATCCTGCGGCGGCTGGAAGCGCAGCAGAAACAGGTCTCGCAGGACATTTCCCGCATCCTGCGCGACAACCGGGTGGTGGGCTTTTCGACCTATGGCGAGCAGATCAACTCGATGCATGTCAACCAGACCCTGACCGGGGTGGCGATCTACCCGCCCGAAGAGGGCTGAGCGATGGTGCATGAGCTGATCGACCCCCGCGACACGCCGGAGCGGCAGAACCAGAAGCTGCTGAAGATCGTGGAAACCCTGATGCGCCGGGCCGAGCAGAGCTCGGATGCCTCCGGCGAGGCCTATGCCCAGTTCCAGCGTGCGGTGATGCTGGAGGAGGAGGTGCGCGTGCGCACCCGCGAGCTGGAGCACGCGCTGGACCTGCTCAACGAGTCAAACGCCAGGCTGGCGCTGGCCAATGCCGAGACCGAGGCCGCCCGCGCCAACCTGGCCAATGCGATCGAGACGGTGCAGGAAGGCTTTGCCCTGTTTGACGCGCAGGACGTGCTGGTGATGTGCAACACCCGCTTCGGCAAGCACATGGCCGATATCTACCATCTGCTGCGGCCGGGATTGAGATTTGCCGACTACGTGAACCTTGTGGCAACCAGCGTCCATCTGGCGCTGCCGGAGGGGGAGAGCGCCGAAGGCTGGGAGGCCTACCGGATCGCCCGCCACAAAGACGACCATGCAGTGTTCAACGTGATGATGGCCGGCAACAGCTGGCTGCAGGTCAGCGAGCACCGCACCCCGGACGGCGGCACCGTGATCCTGCAGACCGACATCACCGACATGATGCGGCTGGAGCGGCAGGAGCGCGAGCGGCTGCTGGACGACCAGTCGCGGGTCATCAAGGCAACCCTGGAGCATCTGAACCAGGGCGTCTGCATCTTCGACGCCCAGAACCGGCTGGTCGGCTGGAACCGCCGCGCCGGAGAGCTCTTGTCGATGCCCGCGGGCAAGTTTCAGCTGGGCATGTTTTTCGCGACCCTCTACCGCCAGGCTGCGGACAGCATCCGCATCCTGGGCGGCACCCGGCTGGACGACGTTGAGGCCTGGGTGGCCAGCACCGCCAAGCGGGCACCCCTGTCGTTCGAGATCGGGCTGGGACGCGACCGCATCCTGGCAGTGTTTGCGCAGCAAATGCCGGACAAGGGATTTGTCATCAGCTTTACCGATGTGACCGCCGAACGCGCCGCCGTGCGCACCATTTCCCAGGTCAACGAAACGCTGGAACAGCGTGTTGCTGAACGGACTCTGGAACTGGAGGACGCGCTGTCGGAGGCGGAGCGTGCCAATGCCTCCAAATCGAGGTTCGTTGCCGCCGCCAGCCACGACCTGCTGCAGCCGCTGTCCGCCGCCAAGCTCTATGTCGGCTCGCTGGAGGACGACCTGCAGGACGCGGGCCTTAGAGACCGGGCGGCCAAGGCCGGCAACGCGCTGGTCGCGGTCGAGCGTATCCTAGGCGCCCTGCTGGACATCTCCAAGCTCGACTCCGGCCTGGCGGCAATCGACCGCACCGCCATCAGCCTGGGCAGTCTTCTGGACCAGCTGAAGGACGAGCTGGAACCGGTTGCCCGGCTCAAGGGGCTGGACTTCCGGGTCGTGCGCAGCGGCGCAGTGGTGGAAAGCGACGCCGCCTACCTGCGCCGCATCCTGCAGAATCTCGCCTCCAACGCGGTGCGCTATACCGGCAGCGGCAAGGTGCTGATCGGGGTGCGGCAGCGGCCCGGCCGGGTGCTGCTGGAGGTCCGCGACACCGGCCCCGGCATCCCACCGGAGCATCAGGACAGGGTGTTCCAGGAGTTTCAGCGGCTTAACGCCAAGGCCAGCCCGTCGGACGGCATGGGGCTGGGCCTCGCCATTGTCGAGCGGGCCTGCCGGCTGCTGAAACATCCGCTGAACCTCACCTCGGAGGTCGGGCGCGGCACCTGCTTTTCGGTGGAGCTGCCGCTGAGCACGGCGGCGCGCGCGCCGTCACCCCTGCCAGTCCCCGGTGCCGGCGCCGCGGTGCCGTTCGAGCACCGGATCGTGGTTCTGATCGAAAACGACGCCGACCTCAGGGCGGCGCTGGAGATCACGCTGGACAGCTGGGGGCTGAACGTGCTGCCCTGCGCCAGCTGCGCCGAGGCCAGAGCGCTGCTGCAGGAAATCGACATCAGCCCGGATGCGATCATCGCCGATTACCAGCTGGACGACGGGGCACTGGGAACCGGTGCGATTGCCGCGCTCAGGGCGCAGCACGGGCCGGTCCCGGCCTGCCTGGTGACCGCCAACCGTTCACCGGATCTGGCGGCTGCCTGCGCCGGGCTGAACGCGGCGCTCTTGCACAAACCGATCGACACCGGCGCGCTGCGCGGCTTCCTGGAGCGTGCGCTGACCTGACCAAATCGCGGCGCGTCTCAGCGCAGGCACACGTCCGAGCGGGTCAGGAACCGCTTTCCGCTGCCGTTCTCCAGCGAGAACATCCCGCCGATGCCGTCAATCGCGTCGATCACCAGGCTGGTGTGCTTCCAGCGCGCGTGCTGATCGGCATTAATATAAAACGGCACGCCGCCGATCTCCCCCACCAGCACATCGCTGCCGCCGATGATGTAGTCGCCCTGCTGAAAGCACATCGGCGCAGACCCGTCGCAGCAGCCGCCGGACTGGTGAAACAGCAGATCCTGCCCGAACCGCGCCTTCAGCGCGCCGATCAGATCCAGCGCCGCCTGTGTTGCCGTCACCGTCATGCCGGTTGTTCCGGTCATTGCAGTCTCCCCCGGCTGAATGAAAAAGGAACGGCCCCGGACACCCGGGGCCGCCTGCAGCGCAACTTGCTCAGAAGAAGCCCAGCGCGTTGGGGCTGTAGCTGACCAGAAGGTTCTTAGTCTGCCGGTAGTGGTCCAGCATCAACTTGTGGTTCTCCCGGCCGATGCCCGACTGCTTGTAGCCGCCAAAGGCCGCATGCGCCGGATAGGCGTGATAGCAGTTGGTCCAGACCCGGCCCGCCTGGATGTCGCGGCCAAAGCGGAAGGCGCGGTTGGTGTCGCGGGTCCACACCCCGGCGCCCAGACCGTAGAGCGTGTCATTGGCGATCTCCAGCGCTTCGGCATCATCCTTGAAGGTGGTGACGGACAGCACCGGCCCGAAGATCTCCTCCTGGAAGATCCGCATCTTGTTATGGCCTTTGAACACGGTCGGCTCGATATAGTTGCCGCCTTCCAGCCCCTCCAGGGCAGAGACATTGCCGCCAGTCAGCAGCTCGGCGCCTTCGTCCTTGCCCAGCTGCAGGTAGGAGGCGATCTTCTCCTTCTGCTCGGCCGAAGCCTGGGCGCCGATCATCGTGTCCATGGACAGCGGGTTGCCCTGTTTCACCGCCTTCACCCGTTCGATGGCGCGGGCCATGAAGTCGTCGTAGATCGACTCCTGGATCAGCGCCCGGCTGGGGCAGGTGCACACCTCGCCCTGGTTCAGGGCAAACATGGTGAAGCCTTCCAGGCATTTGTCGAAATAGGCGTCATCCGCGCTCATCACGTCTTCAAAGAAGATGTTCGGCGATTTGCCACCCAGTTCCAGTGTCACCGGGATCAGGTTCTGGCTGGCATATTGCATGATCAGCCGCCCGGTGGTGGTCTCGCCGGTAAAGGCGATCTTGGCGATCCGGTTCGACGAGGCCAGCGGCTTGCCCGCCTCCAGACCGAAGCCGTTGACGATGTTCAGGACGCCCGCAGGCAGCACCCCGGCGATCAGTTCCGCCAGCACCATGATCGAGGCCGGGGTCTGCTCCGCCGGTTTCAGCACCACGCAGTTGCCCGCTGCCAATGCCGGCGCCAGCTTCCACACCGCCATCAGCAGCGGGAAGTTCCACGGGATGATCTGCCCGACCACGCCCAACGGTTCCGGGATGTGGTAGGCATAGGTGTCGGCATCGATTTCGGAGATATGGCCTTCCTCGGCGCGGATGCAGCCCGCGAAGTAGCGCCAGTGGTCGACACAGAGGGCGAGGTCGGCGTGAATTGACTCGCGGATCGGCTTGCCGTTGTCCAGCGTCTCCGCCGCCGCCAGCAGCTGGGTGTTCTCCTCCATGATACCGGCGATCTTCAGCAGCATGTTGGCGCGCTCGGTGGTCGAGGTCTTGCCCCAGGCCGGAAACGCCGCGTGGGCCGCGTCCAGGGCCGCCTCGACATCCTCGGCGTTTGAGCGGGCCACCTCGCAGATCACCTCGCCGTTAATCGGGGTGGTGTTTTCGAAATACTGGCCCGAGCGGGGTTCGGTAAATTCGCCGTTGATAAAGTTGCCATAGCGCGGCTTGAACGGAAATTCGACGCCCAGATGCGCCGTGTCCAGTGCCGGATTGGCCAGCCCGTTCGTGTGGATGTTCATGCCATTCCTCCCAAGAATTGATCCAAGAAATGCAGCGGAACTGGCGGCCATGCACCTTCTATTGCAGGCACTCGGTCCGGTGCTGCTTCAAGGCTTAGACCATCGGCAATAGCCGCGGTATTCGACCAAAGTCCTTGCCGGCCGCCGGGCGGATTGCAGCCAGTCGCCGCTTAGGCATTTGATCCCGCGGCTTGATGGCGTGATCTTTTCGTTGGAGTGGAAGGAGGCACCATGGGGTAGTTTGGTCACGGCAGCGCCGCGACCACGCACGCTGTCAGAACAGCAATACAGCGATCGCAAGCTTCGATCGCGGAGCTGAGCCGGGAGCTTGGGATCAATCCGAAGACGGTGGGAAGATGGCGGAACAAAGACTGGCCCAACGAGCCTCATTTGAACCGCGCGGGGTTTACCGGAGGCTGATTCCAGTCAGTTAGGCTGCCAAAAAATAAACCTCAGCAGGAGCTTGGCGAAGTGCTGGTCCGGAACAATAAAAGCTGTGCTGTCCGAAGGGTTTCAACGGCGGCCAGGCGAACCGGATCTTACTGGAACAGCGGTACGCCATGTATTTGAAGACTTGCAGCGCCGGCAAATCCGTTCACCGAACCCTTCACTCCAGAAAACAGAATTGCACCGCAAGCAACGGCGCTCCCGTGGCACGTCTCCGCGGGCAGGTGCCACAATAACCTCTGGTTCGTTTTTATCAGTCATGACGTGGTTCCTTGCGGCCTGACGAGTCCGGTGCGGGACTGGCACGTTTACTGGCGCGATTGTCTGCCAGAGGTGCCAGCCCTTCGTTCTCTGCAGCTTGGATTGCAGATGCGCCTGAAGGGCCTGCCCGTTCAGCATTCCGGGCAGCTTGGTCGCGACCCTGGTCCGAGACGCACTCGCCAAGGTACAGGCGGCGAACCTGGGCTTCTGACACCCCGTCGGCCTGCATGACCAAGCGCACCATTGGGTCGGCAAGCATTTCGTCAAGGAAGTACTGCGACAGATCCTTGCCCGTCAGCTTGTCCTTGGCTTGGGCGCTTTCGAGGTCCGCCAGTGAAACCGTCAGGTTGCGCGCTAGCCCGGGATGGGACGCGCGCGGGTGCAACTGTATCAAAACAGAAGCTTTCCAAGCTTGTGGTGTCAGGTGGCCCGGAGGTGCGGACAATTCGGTTTCAATGCCGTATTCCCCAGCTGGAAGTGTCTCGTCGAATCCAGGCAGGGTGAAAGGGCGGGAGAATATTGCGACAGCCTTGCGTTTCATCTGATCCATTTTCCAGTTCTCCTTTGCTGCGGTGCTGTTCTAGCCGCTCTGGCAAAGCGGAGTTGCCGCGGGCTGGCGGCATCAGGGGCCTTTAGAGGGCCGTCGGGGCTGGTCTGGAACATGCAAGCGGATCTGAACCCCGCTCTCTCTTTCCTGCATTCGCGCCAGCCGAATTGTTCGGAAAAACCGCGTCACCGGTGCTCGGACCATTGAAAGAGATGTTGCGGCCGATCGATTGCGAGCCACAGTTTTCAGGCTCGCCGTGAGGCGAAGAAAGCACCCGCAGTCACATCTTATATAGGTATTCCCGGCTCAAATTGCTACGGGGCGCCGCAAACTCGAAGGCGCTGAACGAGGCTTGGAGCTGCACTGCCAAGGAACCGCTGGTATCACAGCAGAGCCGCGTGCCGCCCATTGCGGCTGGCTGTACGACCGTCTGCTGCATGCCTGCCGCTGCAAATGACCTTTTCAACATCGGGCGCGGCCATGGCGCGAAGAAGGGCGCTGTAATTGACACGCAGCCTTATCTCGCTCCCGATGCGCAGCGGGCAATTGGTCGTTTCCACGACGAGGTGATCGCTGGTCGCTCCGATGTAGGAAACCGCTGCGGGAAAAGTGAGCCCGGCAGGATCTGTGTCTTGCAGCCCGACGGCCAGGATCGACCGGGTTTTCCAATGATTGCCGGGTACCAGGCTTAGCGCTGACAATGCGGGGTCGGACAGCTTCAAGGGAGCCAGCTTTGATTTCGCCTTCGTCTCGATCACCTCTGCCTGCAGGACGAAAGCGTCCGTGTGAAGCCCGCTTATCGGGTTCCCGGATACCGGATCGGTGCCGAGCAGGATGGCCTCACCTAGGCGCAAACTGTTCACCCTTCCCGCCGGTCCCGTACCAAGCGCCCACAGAAGATTTGCGGAACTGCCTCCGGCGACCACATCAACGAAGGGACCGCATACTTCTTCGGTGCCGTTCGCAAGCGATGAGAGTGCTGCCATATCCTCAGCAGTGGGCGCCGGGCCGGCCAGGCAGGCAAAGTTCGCACCGATGCCTCTGAGCAGCGCGCCCGGTGTCCTGGTGACCTGAAGCGCGATGTCGGTCAGATCCTCAGGCATAATGCCTTCGCGAAGATCCCCCATCTCCACCATCAGGATGATCCCATGATTAGTGCCTTGGCGCAGGGCAGCAGCGGCGAGGCTGGCGATGACCCCGGGTTCAGTGTTGCAACTGGCTTCGCAGGACGAAACAACGCGCTCCACCTGGCTCAGCATGGGTGTCCGGATCATCAGGACCGGACAGGTTATTCCTGCCGCGCGCATGCGCTCAACATTTGCCATCCGCGCATCAGCCAGCCCTATTGCACCGCCTGCAAGCATGGCTTTTGCGATGCCCGGGTGGCCGCATACGGCTTTGGTTACCGCCGTCACAGTGATCCCGCGGGGCTTCAGGCGGTCGACAAGCACGCGCGTATTCTGGCGGATTTTGCTCAGATCTATTTCCATGCGCGGCGCGGTCATAACGCGGCCTTCCCCGGCACCGGCCGCAATTGAGGATAAGCGGACAGAACCAGTTCAGCCAGATGCGCCGGAGGGCAGCTCAGGGCGTCGCTGACCGGCAGGTCCAGTTTCCGCGCATGGTCCCTGATCGCGGCATTGATCCCTGCGTCTGTCAGCCCTTCATGGTTGAGGGTCACGCCGATTACCTTCGTGTCCGAAAACGCTTCGATCAGGGCAATCTCGTCACTGGGATCTGGCATTGCCATCTCTGGGAAATCGCAGCGGTGCGCCCGCGCTGGTGCATGCTGAAGGATTACCGCGTCGGGCTGGCTGCCGCGCAGAATGAATGCAGATGTGCAGAACGCCGGATGGCTGAGTGCGCCCTGGCCTTCGATCAGAATGACATCCGGCTGTTCGCTTTCGTACGCCGCAAGCACAGCCCCTTCCAGTTCCCCGCAGCAGAATTGCGGCGGCACCGCGTCCATTGCGACGCCATATCTGGCCCCCTGCATCAAACCTGTTTGGCCGGTGCCAACCAGAACCGTCTTGATGCCTTGCGCATTCAGTGCCCTGGCGAGGAGGGTTGCCGTGGTCCGTTTTCCAATCGCGCAGTCGGTTCCCAAAATGGCGATACGGATCGCCTTTACACGCGCAATACTGCCGTCGAACAGGCGCATGTCCTTGCTGAGCTTCGGTTTTCGGATATCCCGGACAGTGACGTTCCAGGATTTTGCGGCAGCAATGATCTCCGGATCTTCGCTAAGGTACTCATGCAGGCCAGAGACGATATTCATTCCCCGCGAAATCGCCTCCAGAACGACCCGCCGGTCCTCGCCAGCGAGTTTCCCGTTGGACGGCGCCATCCCGTAAATCAGCGTATCAGGGACTGTGCTTTGGTGGGCAATGGCTGCGTCAAGGCTGCCGAAAATAGGAATCCGGTTGAACCCGCCATCCAGGATTTGCCCGCTGTCACTCCCGTGGTGCCCGCTGTCGATCACTGAAAGTATCCGATAAGCCTCTGAGTGGCGAACCAGCCCGTTTGCAGTTTTCCCGTCATTCTCGGCGAAGTTTCCTTCGCAGTACACTATTGCAGTGGGAACGGGGAGGAACGGCAGTTTGCCTGTGCTTCCAGTGTCCCCAGATTGGAAGGGTGAGCGTAAGCGCCCATTGCTGATATTTCGCCGGACTGAGAGTCCGGCCTTGGCTGCGGGGTCCATGATTTGTCCTTTGGATTGAAACAAGCGCTTGGCATTCACGTGCCCGCCGCAAGTTATGACGCTGCCAATCGGGGCAGCAGAAGGTGCAACTCCTAGTTGCTCAGGGCGCAGCGGCCTCTTGTCCGCTGAAAGCTCTTGTTGCACTCCCATCGGTTGCCTGACCTGTCGAGATGAGCGTTTTCAGGCAGATCTATGAGAATGCAGCGCTCTCCAGACACCTCGTAACCGCGGGCGCACTTCCACCCTGATCTGTAAGGTGCATCGTCGAAGAATGCATTTTCAGGGACAAACACGGCTGCGCATGTCCCGTCCTGTTCAAAGAACCCGCGCTCGCATGTCCATGGACGCCCGTATCTTGAGCCGTTCAGGTAGGCGTGTTCCGGCACTTCGATGGTAAGGCATTTCTCCCCTTTTGCCTCAAACCCTCGATTGCACTGCCAGGCTGGCGCGCTGGTGTCGTTCGTCAGATAGGAATTTTCCGGCAGGGCAATTTCCTGGCAGATGTCGTCGATCTTCCGGTATCCGCGCAGGCAATTCCACCGCTTGCCGGTAGGATCGAGATACCCGCCGTCCGGGATGAAAACTTTGTCACACGATGCGCTTTCGACCTCGATATACCCATGCAGGCACTCCCATCCCGTCCCATAAGGCTTGTTCGTCGGGTACGCGTTTTGCGGCACAACAATTTCAACACATGTATTGCCGGCGGGGCGGTATGACAGATTGCATTCCCACCCGCCGCCGTAACTTCTGGCATGGGCGTTTTCAGGTATCGAAGACGTGCCTGGCTGCGAAAAGACTGGCACTGACGAAATCAGCAAAAGACCGGACACAGCTGCAAAACGTCTGACCAGGCGCCTCAGGAAAGCCCAAGGCGCAATTTTTATATCCGGCGCTTTACCGGAACTCGCAAACACCGGCATTGTTGCAGACTCACGATGCATCAAGATCCAGCCCGGCAAGGCATGCCTGTGCAAGAGCACGGTTTGGCAGCTCTGAGCCAGGAACCGTTGCCCAGCCTGCTTCCATAACGGCATCCCGGCGCTTGTAAGACATTGCCTCCTGGATTGATGCCAGTTTGGCGGTCCGGTCGGTATCTGTGTTCGCCTGGTCGATGCAAACAGGCACCAAGGCAGCGATCAGCTCGTCATGGGATCGGGAATTGGCCATTGCATCTGCTTGGCTTCCAGTCACCCAACCGCCCCAGGAAAAACCTGCGATGGTAATGGCGACCGCGCCAATAAATGCGCCGTAAACACCAGGCCTAAGCCATTCGGGGTAAGTCATATCTGGTCCTCCTGCGGGAAAAGCGCCGCGTCGCTATGATTGATGTTTTGTGTCAAATCCGCTGTCGCGGCTTTGCGCAGTTTCCAAGTCATTCTGGGTGATCAGGCGCAACTCGGTCCGGCCTGCACGGCCGCCCCTGCCATGGACCAGCAGATAGGTTGCTGCGGTCCGGTAGGCCACGAAGCTGAGCCCCTGAATAAGCTCTTCTTCCACGATGACTTCGTAGGCTCCGGCAGGAAGTTCGTCTTCATAACCGGCCAAGGAAAACGGATGGGAAAACGTCACCGTCAATCTGGACGACCGTGTGTTCATCCTGGTTCTCATTGAATTCCTGTTTGGCTTTTTTGGATGCCTCTGCCGCAAAGAGGCTTCCTGGGATCTTCAGGGCGTGATCCCGGCAAAGCTAAGTATCATCAAAGACCTTAAGGTGGGCGCGACGTTCACGCACTGATCGATGTTAGCGCCTTTCAGGTTTTCAAGTTTTGCCGGTACCAAGCGAGACTGCGGCTGCCTGGAGCGGCCAGTCCCACCCCGCTGCCGATCTGCGTCGAGGTAATGCAGTCACTAATGCACTGACGCGCACGCGCGCAGGCATAGCCTTTATCCACGACTTGTTTCTCAGACGAGCGCAACCGGCCTGTGCAGAGCCCCCGAACCGGGAAGCCGCTAGCTAACCTGTGTCAGTACATGCAGGCCCTATCCCGGATAGGAAGACTAAACCGGCGCCTTATTTTGCTGGTGTGTGATTGTTTTCGAGTGCCAAAGAAGCGCGGGGTATGTGCAGGTCCAAACCGGTTCGGCACATAGTTCGCGCTTCTTATTCTCGGAGACCTCTGAAAGGAAATGAAATGACACCCGAAACAAGATTGCTTTCTGTGAAGCTGGATTCGGTACGGGCAGCTTGCGAAAGAGCCTCTGCCGGACCGAAGAAAGACGCGGCTTGGAAACATTACCGTCTTGCGGAAAAGGCGCACAGCGATGAAAACCATACCGAAATGTACAGGGAGCTTGAGGCAGCGAAACAAGTTCTCGCGTAACCTCCCCGTTTTGCTCCCGCTCCCCTGCTGCCCGGGCTTCACCCAAGGGCGGCCGTTTCATTTCAGAAGCGGTCCAGTCTGATCCAGGTACGCCGGATCGAAATCCGCCAGCACCATGAGCCTGTCAATGTCTCCGAACTTCACATAGCCCCTCTGGAAGGTGACCAGTTCCCGTTCCCGAAGCTGACGCAGAACACGATTAACATGGACTGCGGTCAATCCCAGAGCGTCGGCAAGATGATACTGGGTCAAGGGGCAGGCATAGCCCTCCTTGCTCCCCAGTCCGACGAACGCCAGCCGCGCACCAAGTTCCAGCAGAAAATGTGCCATTCGCGCATCTGCGTCGCGGCGCCCCAGCCCGACAAGGTGCTCGACAACCATCGCTTCATCCCGGGACGCCGCCCAAAGTATGGCTGCCGCCAACCTCGGGGTGTCGGCCAAAGCACTTAGCAAGTCACCTGCCATAACCTCGGCTGCTTCGATCTCCACAACAGGCTCGATGCTATGGTCAGAAGTGCGCAGCAGAACGCTGCGCAATCCCAAAAAATCACCCGGTATCTGAAAGTCGACGATCTGGCGCGATCCCTCCGGCTGGATCTTGTAGGAGCAGGCCCAGCCCGAAGCCAGAATGTAGGCGGCTTGTCTGGGCTCTCCCTGATGCACAAGGTCACAACCTGCCGCAAAGGTTTTCCGGCGCTGATGCAACTGAGCCAGCACAGCCAGTTCATCTTCTGACAACACGGCAAATGCCGATAGCTTCCTTGCGAGCGGGCTTTCTTCGATCGAGTTCATAACCCCTCCTGAGCTGGCCCGGTGGTATTGAGCACCGCAGGTCACCGGGACTGCTTTGGATCAGTTCGGCCTGCTTCGTTTCCTGCGAGGGTAATGAAGATAACCTCTCTGTCAGCTTATCATGGCACGCAATGCAGGAAAGGAAGGGTTGAAATGTCCGAGCGGACCGACTGTGCAGGAATGGCCGCGCTATCGATCTGCGAGGCATTGCTGCTGGCAATGAAAGACCTTCAGGTACTGCCTGAGCATGAAGTCATTGGTGTTCTTCGTGATGCCGCGGCATTTCATGATAACGCGGGTGGAACGGGAACTGATGCGGTAAGTCACCAAGCTGCTGCGTCATTAATCCATCAGATTATTGCCAACGGGAATCCCGTCCGGCAACCTCGAAGATAACTCACGCGGCCGAGTCATGACCGGGTTCCCTCCTCATCGGGAAGACAGCTCCCAAAACGCTTGAGCATCAGAAGGCTAAGTTGTGGACTCATTCAGTTCCAAAGCCGGTAGCAACAAGGGCTGCAAGCGCGATTGCTGTCCTTCGCCATCGTGACGGCCTTCGCCGGTACAGCATGACCAATAACGGCGCCAAGCGATCGTTCTGAAACGGATACGCCCCGTGATCCCAATGCATGAACTCCGGGAATTTCATCGTTGCTGGCCGCGTTCTGTACCCTCTTCGAAAGCTGGCCGAACAAGGCTTCAGCAAGCTCTGAAACTTCCGCAAAACCGCAAGCCTCTGCACCAAGACAGCCGGGAGCACTCCGGGCGTCGCAGAAGTCACATCACTCCACCTCAGGTTGCACCGTATTCTGGCATAACCTGATTGTCTGGAGGGGGGGCTGCCCGGATCCGAGCTTTGGATATCTGACGACAATTGCTGCGCAGCCAAAGGTTTCGTACAGTTCCAGCATTTCCGGAAGCATTCTGAGGCCGCAAGACACTGTCCCGGCAGCCGGCTTGGAAACATCCACAGCTATCGTGACAGGAGTCGAGGGAAGCATGCCCTGGCGGAGCAGCCCGTCGCGTTCGGTCAGGGGAGTGCCTGTCTGCGCAGCGGCGGCACAGGCGGCGGTGATCCCGGGAACGATCTCCGCATCGATGCCGGCATCGCGTGCGGCGGCCGGCTCTTCAGCAGCGCGGCCGAAGATACTGCCCCCCCGATTTCAGGCGCAGAACCCGGCGGCCCTTCAATGCCTCTGCCAAAATGACCGCGTTAATCCTGTCCTGCAGTCAGTCATGGGCGCCGGCGTGTTTGCCAACAAAGACCCTTTTTGCCGAAGGCGGGCCAGTTCCAAGACCTCACCATCAACGAGGCGGTCAAAAAACCGTGTCAGCCTGCTGCAGTCTTTGCAATGCGCCAAGCGTCAGCAGGTCGCGTGCGCCGGGGCCTGCCCCCACCAGAGCAAGTGAACCCGGTGCGTTTCAAGTTTCAGGGGGAGCTGTCATCAGGAGCCGTCCTATTCCGCGGCCTGCCGGAACTGGCGCCGCGCTAGCAATTCAGCGATGTCAGGACGGCAGGAGCCGCAGTTTGTTCCCGCGTGCAAGGCAGTGCCGACGTCCGCAACGCTCACCAGCCCGCCGCTTTGGATGGCGGTCAAAATGGTGTTGGCCCCGACGTTGAAGCAGGCGCAGACCACCGGGCCGGGGTCGGGCCGGTCTGCTGCCGGAATGCCGGTCAGAACACCTTCCGCGCTGGTGCCCGGCAGTCCCGCCATGTAGTCCCGGCTGACCGCCACCGGGTCCGGCGCGGTGAACAGCGCTGCCATGACCTTGCCGTTATGAAACAGCGCCAGCCGGGTACTGCCTTTGCCGCTGTCTGTCATTAACTGCACCCTGGCCTCGGGCTGGGCGAACAGATCCCGTGCCGCGGCCTCCGGATCAGCAAGCGGAGACACCCCGGCCAGTTCTGCACGGTACCCGGCTGCCGTGCGTGCCATGGCCCAGTACTCTGACCGGGGAGCCATCGGCCGACAGGATACGGCAAACCCGTACCAGGCCGGCTGCCAGCGCTCCGCCGCGACGACGGCGGCCTTGCTTTCCGGCTGCCCCGAAACAGGATCAATGGCAGCGGCGACAAGGGTGTCAACACGCGCCGAAGGAGCGGTTTCGCCGGTCCAGTGGATCGGCACGAACAGATCGCCAGGCTGCACATCGCCGGTGATCCGCGCGCGCAGGATCGCCTGCCCGTGCGGGCTGCTTAGGCGCAGCAGGTCAGCGGGCTGTACTCCCAGCCGCTGGGCGTCCTCCGGGTGGATATCGGCAAAGGGTTCGGCCAGATGCCCTGAAAGGCGGGCGGCTCGTCCGGTGCGGGTCATCGTGTGCCACTGGTCGCGGATACGGCCTGTGTTGAGGCGGAACGGATACTGGCGGTCCGGCGCAGACGCCGGAGGGCGCCAGCGGACCGGCAGCATGCGGGCCTTTCCGTCCGGGTGAAAGAACTGCCCGTCCGCAAAGAACCGGCCGCCCTGCCGGTTCCGGCTCACCGGCCAGCGGACCGGGCCCAGGCTCTCGTAGTCAGAATCGGATATGCGGCTGAGGCCGGAAATGTCGAAATCCAGCCCGAAGCTGCAGGCCAGGCCAGACAATGCGGCATGCTCCCGGAAGATCTGCGCCGGAGACTGGTAATCGAAGGCTGCACTCCCGCCCATCCGCCTGCCCGCGTCTGCCAGAATGTCCCAGTCCGGGCGCGCTAGGCCCGGCGGCGGCAAGACAGCGCGCTGGCGGCTGATGGTGCGGTCCGAATTGGTGGCGGTGCCATCCTTCTCGGCCCAGGCGGCGGCAGGCAACAGCACATCCGCCAGCCGCGCGGTGTCGGTTGCCGCGGTGATGTCGCTCACAACGGTGAAGTCGCAGGCCTTGATCGCGGCCCGCACGGCACCGGCCTCAGGCATGGTGACGGCGGGGTTGGTATGGATGATCCACAGCGCCTTGAGCCGCCCGTCGCCTGCCGCGCGGAACAGGTCGACCGCCTTCAGCCCGGGCCGGTCCGGCATTGCGGGGGCACACCAGAATTCCTGCACCGCCGCGCGGTGGCTGCGGTTTTCCAGATCCATATGGCAGGCCAGCATATTGGCCAGTCCGCCAACCTCGCGCCCGCCCATCGCGTTCGGCTGGCCTGTCACCGAGAAGGGGCCGCAACCGGGTTTGCCAATGCGGCCGGTTGCCAGATGGCAGTTCAGGATCGCGTTCACCTTGTCCGTACCGGAGGTGGACTGGTTCACTCCCTGGCTGAAGATGGTCACCACCTTTTCAGTGCCCATCCAGAGGCGGCAGAAGGCTGCGATTTCGCTGTCAGACAACCCGGTGACGGAGGCATCGCTCGCAAAGGCGGATTCCAGCGCGCCTCCCAGCCCCTCCACATGCTGCAAATACTCCGCGTCCAGCGCGCCGCCCTCATAAAGCGCGGTCAAAAGCCGGTTGAACAGCGCCACGTCGCTGCCTGCCCGAAGTTTCAGATGCATGTCCGCCTGATCGCAGCTCGCCGTGCGGCGCGGGTCGATGACCACCAGCCTGGTGCCGCGCTTTTCGCGCGCGGCGAGGATGCGCTGGTACAGAACCGGGTGGCACCAGGCGAGATTGGAGCCCGCGAGGACGATCAGGTCCGCCTGGTCGAGGTCATCATAGGTGCCAGGCACCGTGTCGGTGCCGAAGGCGCGTTTGTGGCCCGCGACGGTGGAGGCCATGCACAGGCGCGAGTTGGTGTCGATATTGGCGGAGCCGAGGAATCCCTTCATCAGCTTGTTGGCGACATAGTAGTCCTCGGTCAGCATCTGGCCCGACAGGTAGAACCCGACGCTGTCCGGGCCGTGCCGGTCCACCGCCTGCCGGAACCTGGCGGCCACGAGGTCCAGAGCACTGTCCCAATCCGTCTCCTGACCGTTCACTTGCGGGGCCAGCAGGCGGCCCTCCAGCCCCAGCGTCTCCCCCAGCGCCAGCCCCTTGGAGCAGAGCCGCCCGCGGTTGGCCGGGTGGTCCGGGTCGCCGCGCACCGACAGCCCGCCCGCGCCGTCCGGGCGCAGCAGCACGCCGCAGCCGGTGCCGCAATAGGGGCAGGCGGAGCGGGTTTCCCGGCAATCCGCACCGGGCATCACGCGGCGCTCCGCTTGCCGATTGCATCCCCGTCGATCAGCAGGCGTCCGCCGTTGACCTGTACCGGGTAGGTGCCGATCCGGCCTTCATCTGCTCCCTGCGCCTGGCCGGTGTTCAGGTCGAACACCCAGTTGTGCAGCGGACAGGTGACGCTTTGGCCGTGCACGATGCCTTCAGACAGCGGGCCGCCCTTATGCGGGCAGCGGTCATCGGCGGCAAAGACCTCGTCCTCTCCGGTGCGGAACAGGGCGACGCAGCCCATGGGGGTCTTCACCACCCGCGCGCCCTGCAGCGGGATGTCGTCGATTTGGCCGATGTCGATCCAGTTCATTCCGCAGCCTCCAGTGTGAGATTGGCAAGCGGCGCGTATTGCGCCCGCGTGGTGCTGTTCTGTGCGTGCTCCGCCCAGGGATCCTTGCGGTAGACGGATTGCGACAGCGCAAACCGCTCCGCCAGCGCCCTGCGGTTCTCAAGGTCGTCGACGATCTGCGCCTTGACCCAGTCAAGGCCGACCCTGGCCAGCCATTTGTAGATCCGGTCCAGATAGCGGGCATTTTCGCGGTAGATCTGGGTCATAGCAGAGATCACCTCGACCGCCTCCTCCTCACTCGTCACCTTGCACAAGACCTCAGTGCCCTTGATCTCCATCCCCGCAGCGCCGCCGACGTGAATCTCGTAGCCGCTGTCGACACAGACGACGCCGATATCCTTGCAGGTTGCCTCGGCGCAGTTGCGCGGGCAGCCGGAGACCGCAAGCTTCAGCTTGTGCGGCGTCCAGGACCCCCACAGGTGTTTCTCCAGCTTGATGCCCAGCCCAGTCGAGTCCTGGGTGCCAAAGCGGCAATGGTCGGTGCCGACGCAGGTCTTCACCGTGCGCAGCCCTTTGGAATAGGCATGGCCCGAAACCAGCCCGGCGCGGTTCAGATCGGACCAGATGCCGGGCAGGTCCTCACCCCTGACACCCAAGAGATCAATGCGCTGGCCGCCAGTGACCTTGACCGTCGGCACGCCGTATTTGTCGGCGGCATCGGCGATGGCGCGCAGCTCGTCCGGGGTGGTGATGCCGCCCCACATCCTCGGCACCACGGAGAAGGTGCCGTCCTTCTGGATGTTGGCGTGCTTGCGTTCGTTGACAAAACGGCTTTGCGGGTCGTCCCGGTACTCCAGCGGCCAGTCCGCCAGCAAGTAATAGTTCACCGCCGGGCGGCAGACATGGCAGCCGTTGGGGGTGGTCCAGCCCAGTTCCTGCCAGACCGCGGCCTGGCTTTTCAGCTCGCGGCTTTTGATCAGGCGGCGGACGTCCTCGTGGGTGTGGCTGGTGCAGCCGCAAACGGGCTGGGCCTGGGGCGCCGCGTAGTTGTCGCCCAGCGTCACCGACAGGAGCTGTTCAACAAGCCCGGTGCAGGTGCCGCAGGAGGCGCTGGCCTTGGTCGTGGCGCGGATCGCGCCGAGGTCGCTGGCGCCGCCTTCGATGGCGCTGGTAATCTGTCCCTTGCAGACGCCGTTGCAGCCGCAGATCTCCGCCTCAGGCGGCAAGGCTGCAACGGCTGACAGAGGGTCCGCGGAGGCCCCCCCCTGGAAGGCCGGGCCGAAAATCAGCGTTTCGCGCATCCCGCTGATGGGGGTGCCGTCCTTGATCAGCCCGAAGAACCAGCCGCCATCGGCAGTGTCCCCGTACATGACGGCGCCGACCAGCCGGTCGCCTTCAATGACCAACCGCTTGTAGATGCCGCGGGCGGGATCGCGGAACACGATATCCTCGCGCGTCTCGCCTTCCGCGAAGTCCCCGGCGCTGAACAGATCGCAGCCGGTGACCTTGAGCTTGGTGGCCAGTTCCTTGACCGCAAAGGCATTCGGCCTTCCCAAAAGGCTGTCCGCCAGAACCTTGGCCTGATCATAAAGCGGAGCCACCAAGCCAAAGAGATGGCCGTCGAATTCCACACATTCGCCCACCGCATAGATATCCGGGTCGGAGGTCTGCATCTGCGCGTTCACCTCGATGCCGCGCGCCACATCCAGATGCGCGTCGGTGGCAAGCCGGGTTTCCGGGCGGATGCCCACCGCCATCACCACCAGATCGGCACCAAGCGTCTCGCCGCTTTCCAGCAGCACCGCCTGGGCGCGGTCCTCGCCCAGGATCGCCTTGGTCGAGGCCCGGGTCTTCACGGTGATGCCGCGCGCCTCCAGATCCTTGCGCAGGAGATAACCCGCGGCCTCGTCGAGCTGGCGCTCCATCAGGTGGCCCGTCAGGTGCAGCACGGTCACGTCCATGCCGCGCTCCTTGAGCCCTGCGGCGGCTTCCAGACCCAGCAGGCCGCCGCCGATCACCACCGCCTTGCCGCCCTTTGCGGCGGCCTCGATCATCGCGTTGGTGTCGTCCAGATCGCGGTAGGAGATCACCCCCGGCAAATCGTGACCCGGCACCGGGATGATGAAGGGGGCGGAGCCGGTGGCGATCACCAGCTTGTCATAGGGCACATGGCCGTTTTCGCCTTCGACCACTTTCATCTCGGGGTCGATCTTCACCACATGCTCGCCGAAGCGGCAGGTGACGCCGCGCTCCGCGTACCACGCGTCCGAATGGGTGACGATCTCCTCATAAGTCTTTTCGCCCGACAGCACCGGGCTCAGCATGATGCGGTTGTAATTGCCGCGCGGCTCGGCGTTGAACAGGGTAATGTCATAGGCCCCGGGGGCTGCATCGAGCAGATGCTCGATCACCCGGCCGGAGGCCATGCCGGCCCCGATAATGACGAGTTTCTGGGTCATGGTCTCACTCCGCTGCTATCTTGTCTGCGGCCGGTTTGGCGGCGGGTTTGGTCCCGTGCTCGTATTCTTCGAGGAAATCGAGCACCTCCTGCCGGTAGGCGTAGTAATCCGGGTGCTCCAGCAGCGCCTTGCGGGTGCGCGGGCGCGGCAGGTTCACGTCGGTGATCTTGCCGATGGTGGCCTGCGGGCCGTTGGTCATCATCACCACCCGGTCCGCCAGCAGGATTGCCTCATCCACGTCGTGGGTAACGCAGATGGCGGTCACCTTGGTGCGGCTCCAGACCTCCATCAGCACTTCCTGCAACTCCCAGCGGGTGAGGCTGTCGAGCATGCCGAAGGGTTCATCCAGCAGCAGCAGCTTGGGCGAAAGCGCAAAGGCGCGGGCGATGCCGACCCGCTGCTGCATGCCGTTCGACATGGCGCTGGCGGGCTTGTCCATCGCGTCCGCCAGGCCGACGCGCTCCAGGTAGTATTCGACCACGTCCTGCCTCTCCGCCTGGGACGCCTTGGGATAGACCTTGTCGACTCCGATGGCGCAGTTTTCGCGGGCGGTCAGCCAGGGAAACAGGTTGGGCGACTGGAACACAACGGCGCGCTCCGGGTCGGCGCCCTCGACGTGGCGGCGGTCCAGCTTGATCGCCCCCTTGGAAATCGGGTTCAGCCCGGCCGCCATGGTCAGCACCGTGGACTTGCCGCAGCCCGAGTGGCCGATCAGCGAGATGAATTCGCCCTTGTTGATCTTGAGGTTGAAATCCTCGACCACGGTCAGCGGCCCCTTGGGCGTCGGATAGATCTTGTGCAGCTGCGAGAAATCCAGAAAGCGTTCTTCTGTCAGCGACTTCGAGGCTTCGGCCACGGCAGCAGGCAAACCGTGGATCGGGGTCACGTTCGGCAGGATCTTCGAGCCTTCGATCCTGGCCTTGACCCCCACGTCCATCAGGTAGGAAGTGACCTCTGCCCGCAAGCGCTTGATAGTCTCGTCCGTGTTAATGGCGGAACGGTCGCGCGGACGGGGAATGGTGACTTGGAACGCCTCTCCCAGGCTGCCGTCCGGGTTCAGGGCGATGATGCGGTCAGCCAGCAGGATCGCCTCGTCCACGTCATTGGTGATCAGCACGCAGGTCTTCTTGTCCGCCTCCCAGATCATCTCGATCTCCTCCGCCAAATTGGCGCGGGTCAGCGCATCCAGGGCCGACAGCGGCTCATCCAGCAAGAGCACCTCCGGGTCCATCGCCAGGGCGCGGGCCACATTGACCCGCTGGCGCATGCCACCCGACAGTTCTGCAGGGCGGCGGCTGGCGGCATGGCTGAGGCCGACCATTTTCACATAGCGGTTCACCTTCGCCTGTTTTTCCGCCTTGGGCAGGCCGGGAAACACGGTGTCCACCGCCAGCGCAACATTGCCGCTCACCGTCAGCCAGGGCATCAGCGAGTAGCTTTGGAAAATCACGCCGCGCTCCGGACCGGGGCCGGTGATTTCCCTGCCCCGATAGGAGACGGTGCCCTGCGACGGCCTCTCCAGCCCGGCCATCAGGTTGATCAGGGTTGTCTTGCCGGTGCCGGAGAAGCCCAGCAGCACAAGGAACTCGCCCTCCTGAACACTGAGGCTGATGTTTTTCAGAACTTGCGTGCGGCTGGTGCCCTCGCCAAAGCTCTTGGAGACATATTTGAATTCAAGAATGCTCATGGCGGATCACCGGTTGTTCGTGAAGGTAAACAGCGACTGCAGCGCGTACATCACCCGGTCCAGCAGGAAGCCGATGAGGCCGATGGTCAGCACCGCAACGATGATCCTGGCCAGCGACTGGCTGGAGCCGTTCTGGAATTCGTCCCAGACGAATTTGCCAAGGCCCGGGTTCTGCGCCAGCATCTCTGCCGCGATCAGCACCATCCAGCCGACCCCTAGCGACAACCGCAACCCAGTGAAGATCAGCGGCAGGGCCGAGGGCAGCACCAGCTTGGTGATCTTGGTATAGGTGTTCATTTTCAGAACCTTGGAGACATTCACCAGATCCTTGTCGATGGAGGCCACCCCCAATGCGGTGTTGATCAGCGCAGGCCACAGCGAACACAGCGTGACAGTGATGGCAGAGACCAGGAACGACTTGGAAAACAACCCGTCGTTGGTGGCATAAAGCGCCGAAACAACCATGGTCACAATCGGTAGCCAGGCCAGCGGCGACACTGGTTTGAAAATCTGCACCAGCGGATTGATGGCAGCGTTCGCAGCCGGCGACAAACCGGCCAGAATGCCCAGCGGGATCGCCACGGCGGCGGCAATCAGGAAGCCGAAGAAGACGGTCTTTATCGAAGTCCAAATCTGCTGGTAGTAGGACGGCGCGCCGGTATAGGGAATGTCCTTGACCCGTTCCGGCTGGCCGCGGTCGATAAAGCGCTGGTTGCGGGCCTCCACCTTCTCTTGGTGGGCGCGCTCCTTGGCGGCCTTGGCCTGCGCATCCTGGTGCAGGTTCACCGCTTCGGTCCACACCGCACCCGGGCCGGGAATGGCGCCCAGCGAGGTCTGAACCTTGGGTGCCAGCATGGCCCAGAGCATGAGGAAGCCGGCAATGGCGATGACGGGAACTGCCAGCAGCCGCCAGATTTCCTTCAACTGCGCCTTGGGATTGTCCCCGGCGGCGGCTTTCAGCACGGGGGTGACCCAGGCCAGGCCAAAGACCTGAAACCAGGCGTCCATCTTGCTGATGCGGGTAAAAAGCCGGGCGCGGCGGGCCTCGGAGCTGAGCGGGTCGGGATCGGCGATCGTCATGGTGTCATCCTCTGATGCGTGCGGGGTGGGCGTGGAGCGGCGGCGGCCCTTGCCGGGTTACTGCCCCCTGCCCTCCTGTCCGGGGTCAGCCCTGAATGGCACTGCCGACGACGGTTTGGCCGGCCTTCAGTCCGATCGGCAGGCTGTCGATATAGGCGTTGGGCGCTTTGCCATCGAAGGGGATGCCATCGATGATGTCCTCTGCGGGCGTCGGGGCCTTGTAGCCATCGCTGTCCCAGGGGAAGTCCTCGGAACTGGCAAGCCCCTCATCCACCAGCATTTTTGCGGCTTCGAGGTAGATCTCCGGCTTGTAGACCGACCGGGCGACCTCGTCATACCAGCTGTCGGGCTTGGCCTCGGCGATCTGCCCCCAACGGCGCATCTGGGTCAGGTACCAGACCGCATCCGAGTAGAACGGGTATGTGGCGTTGTAGCGGAAGAACACGTTGAAATCCGGAACATCGCGTTTGTCGCCCTTCTCATACTCGAAGGTGCCGGTCATCGAATTGGCGATCACCTCATAGTCCGCGCCGACGTAATCGGGGCGCGACAGGATCTCCACCGCTTCCGGGCGGTTGGCGTTGCCGTTTTCATCCAGCCACATGGCCGCACGGATCAGCGCCTTGACGATTGCCAGCGTGGTGTTCGGGTTTTCCTCGGCGAATTCCGCGGTGATGCCGAAGACCTTTTCGGGGTTATTCTTCCACAGCTCGTAGTCGGTGATGACCGGCACTCCGATGCCCTTGAACACAGCCTGCTGGTTCCATGGCTCCCCCACGCAGTAGCCGGAGATCGTGCCGGCCTCCAGCGTCGCGGGCATCTGCGGCGGAGGCGTCACCGACAGGAACGCCTCGGCGCCGATCTGCCCGGTCACGTTTTCAGGCGAGTAGTAGCCTGGATTAATTCCGCCGGCCGCCAGCCAGTAGCGCAGCTCATAGTTGTGGGTGGAGACCGGGAAGACCATGCCCATGTTGAAGGGCTTGCCCTTGGCGTTGAAGTCCTCGATCACCGGCTTCAGGAAAGAGGCGGAGATCGGATGCGCGATCTTGCCGTCAGCATCCGTGGGCAGGTTCGGTTTCATCATCTCCCAAACTTCGTTGGAGAGCGTGATGCCGTTGCCGTTCAAATCCATGGAAAACGGTGTGACGATATGCGCTTCAGTGCCGTAACCGATGGTCGCGGCCAGCGGCTGGCCTGCCAGCATATGGGCGCCGTCAAGGGTGCCGCCGATCACGCCATCCAGAAGGACCTTCCAGTTCGCCTGCGCTTCGAGCGTGACAAACAGCCCCTCGTCATCGAAAAAGCCCTTCTCATAAGCCACCGCCAGCGGCGCCATATCCGTCAGCTTGATGAAGCCGAAAGTCAGCACGTCCTTTTCCATCTCCAGTGTTCCGGCCCAAGCCGGCTCGGTCAGGGCAGTCGAGGCCGCAAGCGCCATTATAAGTGTCTTCATCGGGTTGGTTCCTTTTCCTAGCTGCGCCCCGCCCAGGGGACGGAACAGAAAAAAGCCGCTGACACGCACCGCCAGGAGGAGTGGCGGCGGGTCGAGCGGCTTTGCTCAGTGAAACCCGGTCTTCGGGAAAATTCTCAGTCAGGCTCCGTTGCCTGTCTGACTTCAGACTGCCGGAAGACCCGGCCTGCGCCAAAGGTTTCTTTGCTCGCGCAGCATGAAATTCTGCGTTGCAGCGTTGCAGCGGGGCAAGCTGCCTGCTTTTTCATCAGTCCGCGGCCATGGGATCAAAAACACGGCCATCAAAGAACCGGTTCGGCAGCAGCCTGACCGCTTCCGATTCTCCTGCGGCCAGCAGCGGGGCGCCGGTTGCGCCTTCCAGTTTCGACGAGGCGCCGGGCAGGTCCGCACCGGTCCCGGCCAGGGCGGTGCGGTATAGATCGCTGCGGAAGACCGGCCCGGCCAATTCCAGCGCCCTGTGCCGGTCGAGGCCAGTCCGTTCCGCCAGTTGCAGCGCAATCCATTGGGCTTGTCTGCGCCAGGGAAAGCCCGCGGCGCCGTCATGGAAGCCGATAAATCCGGGGACTTCACGCTGCAGCCCCTGGGGCGTGACCGTGAACTTGCCCGACAGCGCGCGTTCGATGATTTCGGCGGGCAGATCGAGATACTGCCGCGCGGACAGGATTTCCGCCGCCAGCCCGCGGGAAGCCGGGTCGGCCAGCCAGCGGCCTGCACGCCACAGGGTCCGGATCAGGCGGCCGGTCAGTCCGGGTTCGGCCTCTGCCCAGGTACTGCGGACGGCCAGCACCTTTTCCGGCGCAAAGGACCAGATCGCCCGACCGGGCAACAGCAGCGCCCCCGCGCCATTTTCTACCGCGATGGATCCCCAAGGTTCGCCAACGCAGAACGCGTCTATTTCACCGCTTGTGATGGCATCGGTCATCAGCGGCGGCGGGACGGTGCGGATGCTGATGCCGCGGCCGGTGTCAGCCGCCAACCCTTGCAGCCAGTAGTGCAGCAGTTCCATATGCATGGAAAAGGGAAACGGCACGCCAATCCGCAGGCCAGGGCCGGCTGCGGCTATCAGTGCCTTTCCGGCGGATGCGGCATCATCGAAGGAAAAATTGTGCCCTGCATCGGCAAGTCTGCGGGCCAGGCTGCTGCTGACGCCAATGACGGTGCCGTTGACGGACAGCACTGACAGAACAGAGAATGGCGCGCTGGCGCCGCCAACGCCAAGCGCCGCGGCGACCGGCACCGGCGCGAGCATCTGAGCGGCATCCACCTGCCCGAACGCCAGCATGTCGCGCAGGGAAGACCACGAGGGCGCGCGGTGCAGCTCCAGACTCAGCCGTTCTTCGGCGGCAAAGCCCATTTCCTGTGCGGCAATCAGCGGCGCCGCATCAGTCAGCGGAACATAACCGGCGGGGATGCGTGTTGCGCTCATGCCAGCAGCCCTGCCGCGGTGACCAGCGCCAGCGCGACCTCCGCGACGCGCTTGTTCTGGTCCATCGCGGCCTTTCGCAGCAGCGCGTAGGCTTCGTCCTCGCCGATGCCCCTGGCCTTCATGACCATCCCTTTGGCGCGGTCGATGACCTTGCGTTCTTCCAGGGCCCGTTTGGTTTCTGCAAGCTCGGTGCGCATGCGCTGAAACAGCCGGAAACGCGCGATGGCTGCGTCCAAGACCGGTTTCAGCCGGGCGGCCTGCAGCCCGTCAACCACGTAAGCCGAAACCCCGGCTTCAACAGCGGCCGCAGTCATGCCGTCTTCACTGCGGTCCACAAACATCGCCACTGGCCGGTCCTTGGGGCCTGAGGCCAGCGTCAGTTCCTCCAGCACATCGCGGGAGGGGTTGGCGATGTCGATCAGCACCACATCCGGGTCACGCATCTGTATCTGACGCGCGAGGCCTGAAGGTTCCGAGATGACCTGAATGTCAAATTCCCCGGCGTCCCGCAGCCCGTCCACAATCATGAAGGCGCGGTCACCGTCGGTTTCGACAACAACAATGGACAGGGCATCGGGCATGCGGCAGAGCATGAAAAGGGTGGAAGACGGCTGTAAAGGCTGCAGGTATGGCGCAATTTTACAACAGCCCGTTGGCGCCGAAAATTTGAGCTTACTGCCCGAGCTTTAAGCAGGGAGGAGACACACACTGGCGGCAGCCAAAACGCCGGCTTTAATGTCCGCAATGGGTGATATGTGCCTACAGCGGACATGTGCGAGCTTCCTGTCTGCATGTGCGGCGAATGGCAGGCTTGCCCCCCGTGCCGATATTGCCGCCGTTGCCCCTCCGGGTGTTTGCTAACGCAGCATCCGCTCGCAGGCGCGGCACGCTCACCGCTGTGTTGCAGCCAATGCCGCCAGACCGGGCATTCAAATCAGCCTGAAGTGCAAAATGTAATCCGCCCTTTTCGCCGCGGCCGATCTCGACAAAGACGACGTGGAAGAAGTCTTTTCCGCACAACACGTCAAGACGGCTCCCAGCAGGTCTCTGTCCGGGCGTGCGCCAAGTGCTGAAGGCACCTTCGGGCGCAAGCCCGCCGGGCAAGCCTAATGATTCAGAATCTTGCTCAGGAAGTCCTGTGCCCGTTCGCTTTCTGGATTACCGAAGAACTCTTCCGTGGCGCGGTCTTCGACGACCCGGCCGGCATCCATGAACACCACCCGGTCCGCCACCTTGCGGGCAAAGCCCATCTCGTGGGTGACAACCATCATCGTCATACCGTCCTGCGCCAGTTCAACCATCACGTCCAGCACCTCGTTGATCATCTCCGGGTCGAGCGCTGATGTCGGTTCGTCAAACAGCATCGCAATCGGGTCCATCGCCAGCGCCCGGCTGATTGCCACCCGCTGCTGCTGGCCGCCAGACAGCTGCCCGGGAAACTTCTCGATATGCGGCAGCAGCCCGACCCGGCTGATCAGGGCCTCGGCCTTGGCATTGGCCTCGTCGCGCGACCTGCCCAGGACCTTCTGCTGGCCCAGGCACAGGTTTTCGCGCACGCTCATGTGCGGGTAGAGCTCAAAGTGCTGAAACACCATGCCGATCCGCGAGCGAAGCCTGGTCAGATTGGTGCCCTTGGCGGTGACATCCGCATCCTCCACCAGGATGCGGCCCTGCTGCACCGGCTCCAGCCCATTCACGCATTTGATCAGGGTCGATTTTCCCGAGCCGGACGGCCCGCAGACAACCACCACCTCGCCCTTGCCGACATGGGTGGTGCAATCGGTCAGCACCTGAAAGTCGCCATACCATTTGGAGATGTTTTCGATGCTGATCATGCGGTTTTGGCCTTCTGAAGGCGCCGGACAAAAAGCGAGCCGGCGAAGCAAATGGTGAAGTAGACAAGGGCTGCGAAGATGTACATTTCCGCCAGCCGGCCCTCAGTGCGGGCGACGATTGAGGAAGCGGTCATGAAGTCGCGCAGGCTGACAACAAAGATCAGGCTGGTGTCCTGAAACAGGATGATACCCTGGGTCACCAGGATCGGGATCATGTTGCGGAACGCCTGCGGCAGAACCACATAGCGCTGAATCTGCCAATAGCTGAGTCCTGTTGCCTGCCCGGCATGCACTTGCCCCTTACGGACCGACTGAATGCCAGCGCGGATGATTTCCGAATAGTAGGCCGCCTCAAACATGACAAAGGCGATCAGCGCCGAATAGAATCCGCCGATCGGGCGGCCCAGGGCCAGAGGCACCAGGAAGTAGAACCAGAAGATCACCAGGATCAGCGGCACCGAGCGGATCAGGTTCACATAGCCAGCGGCAGCCAGAGCCAGGGGCATGATGCCGGAAAGCCGCATCAGTGCCAGGCCGGTGCCCAGGATGATGCCCCCAATAACCGCCAGCAAGGTGAGCCATAGCGACAGCTGCAGACCCTGCCACAGAAAGGGAAGATTATTCCAAATGACGGAAAGATCGAAATCACCCATGGCTCAGTCCTTTCCGACATAACCCGGGATACGGGTATATTTTTCAAGCGTCTGCGCGATCACCGTCGCGCCAAGCGCAATAACCACATAAATGACCGTTGCGGCGGTGAAGGCTTCGAACCCCTGAAAGGTGTATTCCGCGATCTGCTGGCTTTGCGCAGTCAGCTCCAGAAGCCCGATGGTGAGCGCCAAGGAGGAGTTCTTGAAGATGGTCAGGAACTCGGACGTCATCGGCGGCACGATCAGCCGGAAGGAAATCGGCAGCAGCACATAGCGGTAGGTTTGCGCAGTCGAGAAGCCGTTGGCGTAGGCCGCGCTGGTCAGGCCGGGACCCACAGCGTTGATCCCGGCGCGGACCTGTTCCGCAACGCGGCTGGCCGTATAGAGGCCCAGGCCGATCACAGCGGTGACATACTCGGGGTTTGGCATATCCCGCTTCATCCAGCGGCCCAGATCGTCCGGGACGATCTCGGGCATCACGAAATACCACAGGAACAGCTGCACCAGGAGCGGCACATTGCGGAAAAGCTCGACATATGCGGTGCAGAGGGTGGCGACGGGCTTTGACGGCAGTGTGCGTCCGACACCTACTAGCACCCCGACGGCCAGTGCCAAAACCCAGGCTGCAAGCGCGACCGCAAAGGTCCAGCCCACCCCTGATATCAGCCAGCCCAGGTACTCCTCCTCAAAGAGGACGCCCCAGTTCCAGTTGTAGTTCATGATTGTTTACCCTGTTGAAGGTGCCGGGCCCCGCAAGCGGCGAAGGCCCGACCGTGCAAGCGCGGGAAGATATTATTCGGGCAGCGCGTTGATCTGGAACGCGGCCTTCAGCAGATCGGTCTGCGCAACGCCCAGCGGATCGAACCACTTAGAATAGATCTCGTTGATCTCGCCTGAGCGGAACACTTCGGCCAGGGCCTTCTTGCCCACCAATTCAAAGGCGCTATCGTCGCGGCGCACCATCAGCGCATAGGGGTCGAAGGAGAGGAAATCGCCAACGACCTCAAATGAATCGGGAGTTTTCGACTTGGCGATCAGCCCGAACAGCAAGATGTGATCGGTTGCATAGACATCCACCCGGTCAGTTTCCAGCGACAGCATGCCCTCGGCATGGTCGCGCACCGGCAGCACCTTCACGTCCAAGCCCAGTTCTTCAATTGCCGCCTTTACCGCGCGCTCGTTGGTGGTGCCCTGCGCCAATGCCACGGCTTTGCCTTCCAGATCTGCAACCGAGCCAATCCCCGCCCCTTTGCGCACCATCAGTTTGGTTCCGGTGATAAAGGTGGTGGGCAGGTATTCCACCTGATCCTGACGCGTAAGGTTGTTGGTGGTTGAGCCGCATTCCAGATCAATTGTGCCATTGGCCATCAGTGCGATCCGGGTTTTCGGATTCACCGGCACGTATTTGATCGACAGTTCCTTGCCCAGTTCCGCAGACACCGCATCGACCACTTTCATGCAAAGGTCGATCGAATAGCCAACCGGTTTCTGGTTTTCATCAAGATAGGCAAAGGGAACCGAGCTTTCGCGATGCCCGAGGACGATCTCGCCCGAGGCATCAATCTTGGCCAGGGTTCCCGTGCGTTCCTGGGCGGCGGCCGGGGCCGCCAGGGCCAAAGCAAAGGCCAGGGCGGCGGCTGGTTTCAGAAGTTTCATGTTTTTCTCCCTATTGAATTGTCTTGTGCTTTTGTTAATCCTGATAGCCCGGCAGACCGAAGATACCGGGGTATCCAAACAGCGCTGCGCTGCCGCCGGTATGAAGGAACACGATGTTATCCATGCCGTCGAAATAACCCCTTCGGACTTGGTCGATCAGGCCGTCGACTCCCTTGCCAGAATAGACCGGATCAAACAGAAGCCCCTCCAGCCGGGCCAGCTTCAGAAGCGCCGCGCGCATACCCTCGGTCGGCAGCCCGTAACCCGGCCCCACATAGTCGCAATTCGCCCGAACCGACGCCCGGTCGATTTCGGCCCCCATGCCAAGGTAATCCATGGTCTTGCAGGCCAGATCAAAGACCATGCTCTCCTGTTTCTCCTGCGGCGCCCGCACGCCGATCCCAAGCAGGTGAATGTCACTTGCAAGACCTGCAAGCCCCGCCACCAGCCCCGCCTGAGTTCCGGAACTGCCAGTGGCATGAACCAGCGCGTCGACCTTCAGCCCAAGCGCTCCGGCCTGCTCCTCCAGTTCGGCGGCGCAGTTCACATACCCCAGCGCGCCAACGCGGTTGGAGCCGCCGCCCGGAATTATATAGGTCTTGCGGCCCTGGTCTTGGAGCGCGCCAGCCAGGGTTTCCATCTCGGCATTCATGTCGGCACCGCCGGCCCGCTTGGAGATGGTTGCGCCATGCAACTGGTCCAGCAGAACATTGCCGTTGAAGTTATAGGCCACGTCATTCGACCCGGTGCGGTCCTCCAAAAGGATTTGGCAATCCAGGCCCAGCTTGGCCGCCGCCGCCGCCGTCTGGCGGGCGTGGTTGGACTGGGTGGCTCCCTGGGTAATAACCGTATCGGCACCGAGTTTCAGCGCTTCTGCCATCAGAAATTCCAGCTTGCGGGTCTTGTTGCCGCCAGAGGCAAGACCGGTGCAGTCATCGCGCTTGACCCAGATGCGCGGCCCGCCCAGTTCTTCGCTCAATCTATCCAGAGGTTCCAAAGGGGTCGGCAGATGGCCCAGCCGCACGCGCGGGAAGTTTCCAAGTGCGCGCTTTACAAGCGCAAGGTTGCCACCCCCGGCCATTGTGTCTTCTGTCACTGCGGTGTTCATCGAATACATCCCTTTTGCGTATTTTCAGTAAGGCTAGACGCTGGAATGGCCGTTGAATAATGCAAACATTGCAGCCTACTCATACATATTGTATGAGCAGACATGGATACCCGCCTTTTCGAAGACGCTTTGATCCTGCTGGAGGAGCGCAGCCTGACTGCCGCGGCAGCACGCAGGAACGTAACACAACCAGCCTTTTCCAGGCGCATACGGGCCTTGGAGCATTGGATTGGCAGAAGCTTGCTGGTGCGTGAGGCCAACCGGGTAGAGCTGTCTCCCACATTGCTTCAAAGCGAGCCACAGATCCGGGCGCTGCTGGCACATTTAAGGCAATTGCATGGGCATCTGAAGAATTCGGAAGGCATTGGCGAACCGCTGGTGCTGGTAACGCAGCACTCGCTGTCAGTGTCTGTTGTTCCGGAGATTCTCCGCAAATTCCGCAACAGCGGCCGGACGCCGCAAATCCGGCTGCGGACGCAAAACCAGGTATCTGCCATGTCCACGTTTCTGCGCCACGAAGGCGACGTGCTTTTGAGCTATGAGTACCGTGAACTGCCGCAGGTACCTTTTGACGACACTGTTGACCGTTATGTCTGGCGGCGGGACACCCTGCTTCCCGTCGCCGGCGGCGCGCTGCGGCATGATCTCCTGGAAGGCCAGATACTGCCGCCGGATGCTCCCTGCATTGATTATCCTGCCGAAAGTTTCTTTGGACAGATTTTAACGCTGCATCAAAACAGGGCTGAACGCGCCTGGACGGGTACGCCGGCAGTGGAAAGCGCATTTTCGGTGGGGATTTCCCAGATGGTTCTTGAAGGAAGCGGCGCCGCCTGGGTGCCTCACTCCATCATTCAGAACCACATCATTTCCGGTGATGCTGTCATTCTCTCTCCAGAGTACGGCCGTCTGCCGCTGGATATCGTCCTATATACCCATGTATCCAATCCACGCGGGGCACATTTCCGGAAAACAGTTGCTGACTTGGTTTGACGGAAGCTCGAAACGCCTGCGGTGGCCTGTAGGCGGCGGTCTGCGGGCGGCGGAAAAACCGGCCAGTTTTGGCCCTTTCTGGTTTCAGGGAGGGCGGGAGCATTTTCACCGTGAAACTTTTTCGGTGTCCGTCGTCAGAGATTTTG
>NZ_DGNN01000028.1:291235-291886 GCF_002388965.1 Leisingera sp. UBA4491
CAAAATCTCTGACGACGGACACTGTCTGGACTGGGCAGTTGCGCCTTCAACAAGAGACAGTAGAAATCCGCGCGGGGCGCGCGGATTGCATATCCCAGGAGTCGCGGCAGGGCATCGACGGGCTGCGCCCGCTCCCCCCTCCCCCGGCATTTTCCGGTTGATTGGTCCGCCTGCCCTCCGGAAGACACGAGGTCTTCCGAAGTGAAAATCAGGGAAGGCTTCGCCACTGGCGGAACAGGAGGCGCCAGCGGGGATGTTGGAGACACGAAAAAGGAAAGGGTCTGCCGCAAATGGCAAAACTATGCGTCGCCCGATGTCGGGCGACACATAGTTTTCCTTCCAGGCTCCGCTAAGCCTTTGATTTTAGGCCAGTGGAAAAATCGTGATCGCACCAGTCTTTCCTTTTGCGACTCATAGACTTGCCATCGGCTGAAGCGGACCTTTTCGGCCAGCGCCGTTCAAACTTGGTCAGGAGCATATTTTCAATGCTGAGTGCTAGGCGCGAGCGACAGCTCAGCGCAGGAAGCTGCCGCTGCAAAGTTGCGAACCGTCTTCGCCATTCGGAACCTGATCGGCCCAAAGCCGACCTTGATGTCCGGCAACGGTGCCGCGACGCAGCTTCACCGAACCGGCTCTCTGTTTGCGGGATCG
>NZ_DGNN01000012.1:0-2625 GCF_002388965.1 Leisingera sp. UBA4491
CTTTTTCACCCAGCCCCTCGCCGAGCGCGATCCTGAGCTTTTTAGCGCGATCACGGCCGAGCTGGGCCGCCAGCGCGACGAGATCGAGCTGATTGCCTCCGAGAACATCGTCTCCGCCGCGGTGATGGAAGCGCAAGGCTCCGTGCTCACCAACAAATACGCCGAAGGCTACCCGGGGCGCCGCTACTACGGCGGCTGCCAGTATGTCGACGTCGCCGAAAACCTGGCGATCGACCGCGCCAAGCAGCTGTTCGGCTGCGAATATGCCAACGTGCAGCCGAACTCCGGCAGCCAGGCCAACCAGGGCGTGTTCCAGGCGTTGCTGCAGCCCGGCGACACCATCCTGGGCATGGATCTGGCCTCCGGCGGCCACCTGACCCATGGTGCTGCGCCGAACCAGTCGGGCAAGTGGTTCAACGCCGTGCATTACGGCGTGCGCCGCGATGACAACCGGATCGACTACGACCAGATCCAGGCGCTGGCCACCGAGCATAGCCCCAAGCTGATCATCGCCGGCGGCTCCGCCATCCCGCGCCAGATCGACTTTGCCAAGTTCCGTGAAATCGCGGACAGCGTCGGCGCCTATTTCATGGTCGACATGGCCCACATCGCGGGCCTGATCGCCGCCGGTGAGCACCCCTCGCCGTTCCCGCACGCGCATGTCGCCACCACCACCACCCACAAGACCCTGCGCGGCCCCCGCGGCGGCATGATCGTGACCAATGACGAGGCGATTGCCAAGAAGGTGAACTCGGCGATCTTCCCGGGCATTCAGGGCGGCCCGCTGATGCATGTGATCGCAGGCAAGGCGGCGGCCTTCGGCGAGGCGCTGAAGCCGGAGTTCAAGGCCTACCAGAAGCAGGTGCGGGCCAACGCGGCGGCGCTAGCGGACCAGCTGATCAAGGGCGGCCTGGACATCGTGACCGGCGGCACCGACACCCATGTGATGCTGGTCGACCTGCGGCCCAAGGGCGTGACCGGCAACATTGCCGACAAGGCGCTGGGCCGTGCCCATATCACCACCAACAAGAACGGCATCCCGTTCGACCCGGAAAAGCCCACCGTGACCTCGGGCCTGCGCCTCGGGACCCCGGCGGGCACCACCCGCGGCTTCGGCGAGGCGGAGTTCCGCCAGATCGCCGACCTGATCATCGAGGTGATAGACGGGCTGGCGGCCAGCGGTGAAGAGGGCAACGCGGATGTGGAAGCGGCGGTGCGCGCCAAGGTGGCGGACCTCTGCGCCAAATTCCCGCTCTACCCGAACCTGTAAGCCTTTACGGCACTGACAGAAACGAACCGCCGCGGCCCATCAGCCGCGGCGGTTATTCTTTGCCGCAAAGGCAGCCCTCCCGCGCCCCGCCGGTGCATCGCAGATGCCCCGGCACGGGCCTTGGGCCCGGCAGCGCCCCTAAGAGGGGCGCTGCCCGCGCCGTGCGGCCCGCACGGCGCCCCGCCCAACGCTTTCGCGACGGCCGCAGGCAGGCCGGAAAGGGGCGGGAGCGCCTCCGCCGCTGGACGGGCGGTGCGCGCGTTTGCGGGGCGTTTATGGCCTATCCGCCGGAAAATCCCAAAAAATTGTGGGATATTGTGGGGCGGTGTTGTAATGCGGCGGCGGGCCATGCCTAATCGAGTGAAGACTTAAGTTGCCAATGGGGTGCCTCTTGCCGGACTCTCTTGCCCTCTCCCACCGTGAAATGGAGCTTGTGGACGCCTTGCGGCGCCTTGGCGGCTCGGCCCGCAGTGCGGAGCTTGCCAGGATGCTCGACGTCTCAGAGGAGACCGTGCGCCGCACCATCAAGGCGCTGGACAAAGCGGGCGCGGTGCAGCGGGTGCATGGCGGCGCCTTCCTGGCCGGGCCGCAAAGCGCGACCAGCTTTGCCCGGCGGATTTCCGAGAACCAGAAGGAAAAGGCGCGGATTGCAGCCCGCGCGGCGGCGTATGTCCGCAATGGCATGGCGCTGTTTCTGGATGTCGGCTCCACCACCGCCTTTGTGGCCGAGGAGCTGCGGCAGAAGTCAGGCCTGACCGTGGTGACCAACTCCGTAGGGGCCGCGCAGACACTGGCAAACCACAATGGCAACCGGGTTCATTTCCTGGGCGGTGAATTGCAAAGCAACGAGCGCGGAACCTTCGGCTTTGTCACGGAACAGCAGGTGCGCCGCTTCGCGCTGGACCTGGCGATCCTGTCGGCGGACGGGTTCTCCGCCAAGCAGGGGATTCTCTACCACAGCGCGGCCGAGGCGCAGCTGGCGCGCGTTGTTGCGGAGTGCTCCGAACAGCTCGCTGTCGCCATTGCGCACCCCAAATTTGACGAAACCGCACCGCATTGCGGCCCGTCGCCGCGCAGGATTGATCTTTTGTTCACGGATCAGGCCCCTGGCAGGAAGCTGGCCGCAGCTCTCTCCGGCTGGGGGATAAAGACCGATATCGCGCCCGGGGCGGACGGTTGAGGGATCTGACATCAGCTCGGGCCGCGCCTGGGGGCTGGAAACCCAGGCCGTGCTGCGCGTCCCCGTTGCGCCCGCGGCCGGGCTGTGCTGATAGAGTTATGATAGTCCTCACGGCAGAGACCTCCTGCCACGGCGGGGAAACCGGAACCTGATATGGCGATCCTGACCTTTCTGA
>NZ_DGNN01000020.1:0-47793 GCF_002388965.1 Leisingera sp. UBA4491
GCCGCCTGACGGTGCTGGCCGGGGAGATGCGCAAGAAGGAGCTGCGGTTTTCCCGCGACGGCTGGCTGGAGATCACCCGCATGCATGAGGCGATCCTGGCCAATCTGCAGCTGGCCTCCAACGTGCTGATTTCCGATGACCTGGAGAGCGCGCGGCTTCTGAGCCTGGAGAAGACCGAGCTGAAGCGGATGGAGCGCGACAGCCGCAAGCGCCACCTGCGGCGGCTGCAGAGCGGCGGGCGGGAGAGTTTCGACACCTCCGACATCCACCTGGAGACCCTGCGCGCCCTGCGCGAGTTCAACAGCCACATCGCCGCGGTGGCCTATCCGGTGCTCTACCGCAACGGCCAGCTGCTGGAGACGCGGCTGATCGAGGATCTGCCTGATCAGAACGATGAAGGTTTGGAGGAACCCGCCCGCTGACCGCATCGGGACAAGATGCCTTGACCCGGGACTTTGCCAAACCTTTTGCGGAAAAGTTCTGCCCGGCCCGCAGCGGCACCTTCTGACCCGGACCCTTCAGAGAAGCACGCTGCCGGACAAATCCGGAAGATCCTCCTTGTCCGGGGTTTCCAGATAGTTCCGCACGGTCGGGTCGATCCGCGGGCTGCGCACCGGGTAAACGCCGCAGGCCGCAATCGCCTCGCGCGCCGAGACCCGTTCGTCCAGCCGCTTCCAGATTGTCCGCGCCGCATAGGGGCGGGGAAACGGCCGCCAGGCCAGCCCCATGGTCATGCCGCGCAGGTACTTCAGCTGCTGGCGGTGGGCCGAGAACAGGATAGTCTGCGCCACGCTGCCCTCATGGGCGCGCTCGTGCTCGGTGATGAACAGACGGTTGCCGCGCATCGCCACCAGCCCCCGGTAGCGCGAGATCTGCCGGATGCTCTGTTCCGGATCATGAGCGACTTCCAGTGAGCGGGACAGGATCAGCCCGTCCTTTTCAATGAACCGGGCCAGCGCGCAAAAGATGCCTTCGCCCCAGGAGGGGGTGTGGAAATAGGCGTGGTAGAAGCCCAGGTAGCGTTTCAAATTGCGCTGCTGGCCGCGAAAGGGAGCCAGGAATTCCTCGCCCGGGCTGTGCGGGGCGGGACCGGCGGCTTCGGCAAGGCGGGCCTCGAAATCCGCGCTGGCGGCGAACAGCTGCGATTCCGGGATCGCAAAGTAGCGGGCGATCCGGCGCAGGTTGTGCGCGGAAGGCAGGCTGCTGCCGCTGAGGTAGCGGTTGAATTGCTGGCGGTTGAGGCCGATCTCGCGGCAGATCTGCGCGATGCTGCCATGCTCGGCGCAGAGAGAGCGCAGGTTTTCAGAAAAATTGCCGGACAAGGGTCAGTTTCCTTCGCGTTCTGACGCGGGTGCAGATCATTCCGCGTCAATCCGCGCATGTTTGCACAGTTTTGAATCCGGCGAAACCGGCGTTTCTGAAAGCAAGCCGCGCGGGGTTTGGAAATCCGCTTGGCCGGCCGGGAGGGCTGGAGCGGGCAGGCGGCAGACAGAGCGGCCGGGGAAGCCCCCTGCCGGCGGGCTTCAAAGATCTGATCCAAGGGAGGACACCATGAAGATCGAATGGACCAAGACGGCACTGGGGCGCCGCGGATTTCTGAAAGGGGCCACGGCGCTGGGGGCGGCAGCCGTCTTGCCGGCCGGCCTGGGCAGCCGCGCGCTGGCGGCGGAGGGCGGCACCCTGCGGGTGCGCTCCTACGGCGACATGCAAAGCATCGACCCGGCGTTTTCCAAGGGCGTGATCGACGAGGAGATCCACGCCGCGATCTACAACAAGCTGATCCAGTACAAGCCGGGCCGCGAATGGGACTGGCAGATGGATGCCGCCGCGATGATCGAGCAGGGCGACGAGACCCACATCAAGTTCGCGCTGCGCGACGACATCGGCTTTACGGGCGGCTTCGGCGCAATGACCGCCGAGGACGTGAAGTTCAGCTTTGAACGGATCGTGGATGAGGCCACCGACAGCCCCAACAAACCCGACATGGGTCCGCTGAGCCATGTCGAGGTGACCGGCGAGCGCGAAGGCACCATCGTGCTGAAGGAGCCCTTCGCACCGCTGTGGTCCATCGCGCTGCCCTATATCACCGGCAACATCGTGTCGAAAAAGGCCTGGGAGGCTGCGGGCGGCAAGGCAACCACCGATCCGCTGGCGGAATCCGGCCCTTACCTGCGCGCAAGCTGGTCGCCCAAGGAAAAGACCGTCCTGAAGCGCAACCCGGACTGGAAGGGCGAGGCGCCCGCCTGGGACACCATCGAGATCCTGCCGATCGACGATGAGAACACCGCCGAGATCGCCTTTGAAGCCGGGGAGCTGGACTTTACCCGCGTGTCGCTCGGCTCGGTTCAGCGTTACCGCGATGGGGTGCCGAACGGCGGCACGCTGCTGGAATACCCGTCGCTGTATTACACCTGGCTCGGCATGAACCTGGATCACCCCAAGCTGCAGAACCCGAAACTGCGCCAGGCGATTCAGCACGCCATCGACGTGCCCTCGGTCCTGGAGGCTGCCTATTTCGGCGCCGCGGAGCCCTCGACCGGCATTATTGCACCGGGCCTGGCGGGCCACCGTCCGCAATCGCTGGTGCCGCCGCAGGCGGATTTCGCCAAAGCCGCGGACCTGCTGGCGCAATCGGGTGAAGCCAACGTCACCCTGAAGCTCGACACGCTGAACAAGACCACCTTCACCACCGCGGCGCAGGTGATCCAGGCGACGCTGGCGCAGATCGGCATCACGGTAGAGGTCAACGTGCTGGAATCCGGGGCCTTCTGGGCCAGTGCCGACAATGAGGACCTGCAGCTGGTGCTGAACCGCTATTCGATGACCCCGGATCCCTACTACGCGACCTCCTGGTTCACCACCGAGCAGGTGGGCCACTGGAACTGGGAACAGTTCAGCAGCCCGGAATTCGACAAGATCCACGCCGAGGCCGCGCAGCTGACCGATCCGGCCAAGCGGGATGAGATGTACCGGCGCGCACAGGACCTGATGGAGGAGAGCGGCGCCTACCGCTTCCTGACCCATGAGGCGACGCCGGTGGTCCACTCGGCGGGTGTGGTGCCGGCGCTGCGGCCCGACGGGCTGGCGCTGCTGCGCTACTTCGGCAAGGCCTGATCCTCCCCTCAGGCCCGGTCCTCCCCCCGGGCCTGATCTGGCACGGCTGCAATATGCGGCGCAGCCGTGCCGTTTTCCTCCGCACCGCGAAACCAAGGGAGCCATGCGGCCATGTTACTCTATGCAATCCGGCGGTTCGGGCTGGCACTGCTGATCCTGATCGTGGCGGTCACTGTCATGTTCCTGATGATCCGCGCGGTGCCCGGCGATCCGGTCCAGATCATGCTGGGCCCGCGCGCCACGCCAGAGCTGCAGGCGCGGCTGACGGCGGAACTGGCGCTGGACCAGCCGGTCTGGAAACAGCTGCTGATCTTCTATGGCAACCTGATGCGGGGCGATCTGGGGATCGACGTGTTCTCGGGCCGCTCGGTGACGGCGATTGTGTTCGATCAGCTGCCGCACACGCTGGCGCTGATCTTTGCCTCGATCCTGTGGTCGGCGCTGCTGGGCATCGGCCTGGGCGCCTATGCCGCGGCGCATCCCAACACGCTGATCGACCGCATCGCCGCCGCCATCTCTGTCAGTTTCGTGGCCGCGCCCGCCTTTGTGGTCGCGCTGCTGTCCCTTCTGATCTTCGCGGTGCACCTGCAGTGGTTCCCGGCCATTGGCGCGGGCGAAGGCTTCTGGGGCCGCCTGGACCATCTGGTGCTGCCGGCCTTTGCCATCGGCCTCAGCTGGGTCGGATACATCGCCCGGCTGGTGCGCGCCTCGATGCTGGAGGTGATGGGCGAAAGCCACATCCGAACCGCCCGCGCCTTTGGCATCAGCGAGCGCCGCGTGGTGGTGGTCTATGCGCTGCGCATCGCCATCCTGCCGGTGGTCACAGTGATCGGCGTCGGCATGGGATTCCTGCTCAGCTCCGCCGTCTTTGCCGAGATCGTCTTTGCCCGCCCCGGCCTGGGCAAGCTGGTGATCGACAGCATCACCACCCGCAACTACCCGATCGTGATGGGATCGGTGCTGATCTCGACCGGCCTGTTCGTGGCGTCCACCGCGCTGGCCGATCTGATCAACGCCTGGCTCGATCCCCGCGCCCGCACGGCAACTTAAGGAGGGCGTGAGATATGGCAAAATCCCGTTCCGAACTGGGCCAGATCATCCATGGTGTCGCCCGCGACCCGCTGGGGCTGATGGGTCTGATCATTGTCGGCACCATCGTGTTCTGTGCCGTCTTTGCCGTCTGGATTGTTCCTTACGATCCGGTGGCGATGAACATCAAGGACCGCCTGCAAGAGCCGTCCGCAACTTACCTGCTGGGCACCGACCAGTTGGGCCGCGATACCTTTTCGCGCGTCATCATGGGCGGCCAGGTGGCGCTGAAAGTGGCGCTGCCCGCGGTCTTCGGCGCCATGGCCATCGGCCTGACGCTGGGCATGATCGCGGGCTACGGGCCGAAGTGGCTCGACAATTTCCTGATGCTCCTCTTTGACACCATACGCTCCTTCCCGACCGTGATGTTCGCGCTGGCGGTGGTGGCGCTGGTGGGGCCGAGCCTGCAGACGGTGGTGTTCGTGGTGATGGCAACCTCGATCCCGACATATGGCCGGGTGGCGCGGACCCAGACACTCACCCTGCGCAATTCAGAGTTCATTCTGGCCGAACGCTCCATGGGGGCCAGCATGGCGCGTATCCTGGGCGTGCACATGCTGCCCAATATTATCGGCGTGCTGGCGGTGCTGGCGGCGATGGACATTCCCACCGTGATCGCGCTGGAGGCCGGGCTGTCCTTCCTCGGCCTCGGGGTGAAACCGCCCACTCCCAGCTGGGGCGCGCTGCTGAAAGACGGCTATTCGCTGATCCGCCAGACCCCCTGGCTGGTGGTGGGCGGCGGGCTGCCGATCATCCTGGCAACGCTGGGCTTCACCTTCCTGGGCGAGTCCTTGCGCGATGTGGTTGACCCGAAACTGAGGAAACAGCGATGAGCGACACCCTGCTGGAGATCGACCGCCTCAGCGTCGATTATGAGACCGCCCGCGGCGACCTGCGCGCTTTACGCGATATCTCCTTTGACGTCCGCAAGGGCGAGATTGTCGGGATCGTCGGTGAATCGGGCTGCGGCAAGTCCACCCTGATCTCGTCCATTCTGCGGCTGACCGCGCCGAACACCCGGTTCCGCCAGGGCGAGGTGCGCTTCAAGGGCGAAGACCTGCTGCAACTGCCGGAGCGCAAGATGCGGGCCTTGCGCGGCGCCGATATTTCCATCGTGTTCCAGGACCCGATGCAGACCCACAACCCGGTGCTGTCCATCGGCCAGCAGATGCTGGACATTCAGCACCGCTCCAAGGCGTCCAGGGCCGAAAAGCGCGCCCGCGCTGCGCAGATGCTGGGTGCCGTCGGCATCCCGGACCCTGAGGCGCGTCTCGACCAGTTCCCGCATGAATTCTCGGGCGGTATGCGCCAGCGCATCGCCATCGCCATGGCGCTGATGTCGGAACCGGACCTGCTGATCGCGGATGAGCCGACCACGGCGCTGGATGCCACGCTGGAGGTGCAGATCATCGAGCGCCTGCAGGAACTGCAGCAGCAGTTCAACTGCGCCATCCTGTTCATCTCGCACCACCTAGGGGTGATTGCAGAACTCTGCGACCGGGTGGTGGTGATGTATGCGGGCGCCCTGGTCGAAAGCGGCGAGGTGCGCGAGATCTTCCACGATCCCAAGCACCCCTACACCCGCCGCCTGATCGACTGCGACCCGGGCCACATCAAGGAACGCGCCCGCGTCCTGCCCACCATCCCGGGCGAGGTGCCGGACCTGGCCAACCTGCCCGGCGGCTGCATCTTCCGCGACCGCTGCAACCAAGCGATGCCGCGCTGCGCCGCTGAGGTGCCGCCGCTGACACAACTGAAAGACGGCCACCACGCCGCCTGCTGGCTGAACCACAAGGAGGCCGCAGAATGAGCCTGCTGGACGTCAAAGACCTCAGGACCAGTTATGGCCAGGTCAATGTGCTGGCCGGTGTCAGTTTCACCGTTGAGCCGGGCGAAACTTATGCGCTGGTAGGTGAGAGCGGCTCCGGCAAGACCACGGTGATCCGCGCGATTGCCGGTCTGGCACCGGCGCAGGAGGGTTCCGTCAAATTCGAGGGGCGGGAAATCCGCGGCGCCTCGGAGCGGGAAATGCGCCCCTTGCGCAAGGACATCGCGATGATGTTCCAGGATCCGGTCGGCTCGCTGTCGCCGCGCCTCACGATCCGGAGCCTGATCACCGAACCCTACCGCATCCAGGGCATGAAGGACCGCGATCTGGACGCCGAGGCCAAGCGCCTTCTGGAGATGGTGAACCTGCCTGCGCATTTCGCAGACCGCTATCCTTACCAGTTGTCGGGCGGGCAGGCGCGGCGGGTGGGCGTCGCCCGCGCGCTGGCGCTGGAGCCCAAGCTGATCCTCGCGGACGAACCCACCGCAGGTTTGGACGTGTCGGTGCAAGGCGAACTGCTGAACCTGATGAACGACCTGCGCGAACGGCTGGGGCTGGCGATGGTGATCATCACCCACAACCTTAACGTCGTGCGCCATGTCGCGGACCGGATGGGCATCATGTATTTGGGCCGCCTGGTCGAAGAAGGCACGACAGAGGCGATCTTCAAGCACCCGCGCCACCCCTACACCCGCTGCCTGCTGTCGGCCAACCCGGAACCCGATCCCGACGCCAGGCTGGAGCGCATCGCGCTGAAAGGCGAACCGCCCAGCCTGCTGCGCCGCCCCAAGGGCTGCGAGTTCCGCGAGCGCTGCCCGTTTGCGCAGGAGGTCTGCAGTCAAACCCCGCAATGGGAGGTCGAAAACGGCCACGGCCTGCGCTGCCTCGCCCCCCTCGGCTGAAACCCCTCAACATCTGAAAGACTATGACCAGCACATTGTATTTCAACGGCGTTGTCCTGACGATGGACGCGGCCAATACCTGCGCCCAGTCGGTGCTGACCGAGGGCGAAACCATCCGCGCCGCTGGCCCGGAGGCCGACCTGCGCGCGCAGATGCCCGCGGGCACGGATGAGGTGGATTTGCAGGGCCAGACCCTGATCCCCGCCTTCATCGACCCGCACGGGCATTTCCCCGACCCCGGCTTCATCCGGCTGTTCCGGGTCAATCTGGCCTCTGCCCCCAGCGGCGATTGCCCGGACATCCCTACCGCGCTGGACCGGCTGCGGGCCAAGGCGGCGGAGACGCCTGCGGGGGAATGGGTGATGGGCGTGCTGTTCGATAACACCGCGATTGCCGAGGGCCGGATGCCGACCCGCGCAGAGCTGGACAGTGTTTCGACCGGGCATCCGGTCTGGGTGATCCATGCCTCCGGCCACAATGGAGCCGCCAACTCGCTGGCCCTGGCGCGCCGCGGCGTGAACCGGGACACGCCCGATCCCTTGGGCGGGCGGTTCGGGCGCGACCCGGAGACCGGCGCGCTGACCGGGCTGATCGAGGGTCTCTCGGCGATGGGAGAAATGGGCGATACCGATTTCCTGATCGACCGCGAACGGTTTTGGGCCGGGTTCAATAGCTGCCGCGACGAGTACTTGGCGTATGGCGTCACCTACGCCCAGAACGCCTGGGCCACGCGGCAGATGCTGGAGCATTTCGCCTCGCTGCCCGCCGACCGGGACCCGGGCTATGACCTGATGCTGCTGCCGATCGGAGAGCTGGAGCCGGAGCTGAGCCACGGCCCCGAGGCGCTCGACTGGCCCGGCAACCCGCATTTCACCCTTGGCCCGCGCAAACTGTTCACAGACGGCGCGTTCCAGTTGCAGACCGCCTACCTCAGCGCGCCGTACCACAAACCTGTGGACCCGGCGCATCCCTGCGGCATGCCCTATGCGGAGGCCGCAGAACACCGCCGCGAAGTGAAGAAGCTGCATGATCTTGGTTTTCAGATCCACTGCCATTGCAACGGCGACGCCGGGGCGCAGATGTTCATCGACGCGGTGGCCGCCGCGCTGAAGGCAAATCCGCGCGCCGATCACCGCCACACCATCATCCACGGCCAGGCCTTGCGCGACGGCCAGCTGCAGCAGATGGCCAAGCTGGGCATCACCGTCAGCTTCTTCCCGGCGCATGTGCATTTCTGGGGCGACCGCCATTACGACACCTTTCTGGGACCGGAGCGGGCAGAGCGGATTTCCCCCTGCGCCTCGGCTGAACGCTATGGCGTTCGCTACACCATCCACAACGACGCCTCGGTCACACCGACGCGGCCTATTCACCTGGCCCATTGCGCGGTGAACAGGCTGACGGCCAGCGGGAGGCGGCTGGGCGAGGCGCAGCGGATCAGCGTCCTGTCGGCCCTGCGGGCGCAGACCATCGACGCCGCCTGGCAGGTGTTTCAGGAAGGCACCCGCGGCTCCATCGAACCGGGCAAGCTGGCGGATCTGGCAGTGCTGAACCGCAATCCCCTGGAGGACCTGGACCGTATCGAGACCACCAAAGTCACCCGCACCATCCGCCGCGGGCGGACTGTCTGGATGCAGGTTCAGCCATGAGGCAAAGCAAACCGCGGATCGCCATTGCGGGCTTTCAGCACGAAACCAACTGCTTCGGCACCACCAAGGCCGGGCTGGCAGAGTTTGAGATGGCGGATTCCTGGCCCGCCATGCTGCACGGGGAGGCGGTGATCGCCGCAACCCGCTGCATGAACCTGCCCATCGCGGGCTTTGCCAAGGCGGCGGAGGACGCCGGGATGGCGCTGGCTCCGGTCCTGTGGTGCGCGGCGGAACCCTCGGCGCATGTGACGGATCACGCCTTTGACACCATCTGCGGCATGATCCTGGACGGGCTGCGTGCTGCCGGGCCGCTCGATGGCATCTTCCTCGACCTGCACGGCGCGATGGTGACCGAAAGCCACCCCGACGGCGAGGGGGAGATCCTGCGGCGGCTGCGCGCCTGGGCCGGGCCGGAGCTGCCCATCGCGGTCAGCCTGGACCTGCACGCCAATATCTCCGCGGCTTTGGTGGAGCTTGCGGACTATATCGCGATCTACCGCACCTATCCGCATCTCGACATGGCCGAAACCGGCGGGCGCTGCGTGCCGGTGCTGCAGCACCTGCTGGCAGGCGGCAGGCTGCACAAGGCATTCCGGCAGATGGACTGCCTGATCCCGCTGCACGCGCAATACACCGGTGCCACCCCGGGGCGGGAGCTGTATGCCGCGCTGCCGCCACTGGCGCAGGCCGGCGTGCTGGCGGATATCGCGCTGGGGTTCACCGCGGCGGATTTCCCGGACACCCGGCCCTCCTGCGTCGCCTATGCGGAGACCCCGGGGGCCGCAGCGCAGGCGGCCGATCACATCGCCAAGCTGTTTGCCAGGCTGGAACCCCATGCGCACCACCCGATGCTGACACCGGAGCAAGCGGCAGAGATCGCCTGCCAGCCGCGCACGGGCAAGCCGGTGGTGCTGGCGGATGTTCAGGACAATCCGGGCGCGGGCGGCACGTCCGACACCACCGGGCTGCTGGCGGCACTGGCACAGGCTGGCGCACAGGGCGTGCTGATGGGGCTGTTCCATGATCCGGCGGCGGCCGCGGCGACGCATGAAGCGGGGCAGGGCGGCCTCTTTCGCGCGGCGCTTGGCGGACGCTCGGGCGCGGCGGGCGACCAGCCGTTTGAGGCCGAGTTTCAGGTTCTCGCGCTTGGCGATGGCCGCTGCCGCTATAGCGGGGAGATGTACGGCGGCGGAGTCGCGGCGCTTGGCCCGACGGCGGCGCTGCGGCTGACGGGAACCGGGGCGGACATCACGCTGGTGGTGACCAGCCTCCGCAACCAATGCCTGGACTTGGCGCATTTCACCCACATCGGACTGGACCCGGCGGCCTACAGCACGATCTGCGTGAAAAGCACCGCCCATTTCCGCGCCGACTTCGAACCGATTGCCAGCGCCGTCTATCCGGTGGCTGCCCCCGGCGTGTTTCCCTGTGATCTGGGAAGCTTTCCCTACAAAAACCTGCACCCGGACGTCAGAACCACCCCTGCAAGGAGCTGACGCCTGTTGCAGGGGTGGTCTTTGCAGGCAGCCAGGGGGAAGGCCGCCAGCGGGGAGGGATCAATCCTCGCCTTCGCCGTTATGATAAGGCACCACCAGCGTCGGGATTTGCGAGCGGCGCAGCACGCGCTTGGCCACCGTACCCAGAAACGTGTGGGAAAACCCGTGGTCATGGGCCCCCAGCACGATCAGGTCGCAGCCCAGCTCGGCCGAGCGGCGCAGGATCACCTCCGCCGGGTGGCCGTCGGTCACCTCAACGGAGGTGACCTGATCGCGGATCTTGGCTTCGTCGCCTTCAAAGGAGGCCCAAAACCGCGCCTGCCGCTCTGCCAGGATCTGCTTGACCATCTCGCGCCGCCGTTTGGCCGCAGATTTGCGGGTCTCTTCATTCAGCACGAACATTTCGAACGTGATGCGCGCGTCCTCGGAAATCGGCTCATTCACATGCAGCACATGGATCTCCGCCCCGGTCGCATGGGCCAGGCTGGCGGCATGGCGCAGCGCCAGGGTAGAGTTGTGCGACAGATCGGTGGCAAACAGGATGCTGGTGATCATCGGTTTCATGCCGGTCCCCTTTCAGGTCAATAGCCAAACAGCCGCGGCAGCCACAGCGAGATTTCCGGGAAGAAGGCGATGATGAAAATCGCAATCGTGTTCACCGCGGCAAAGGGCAGGGCCCGCAGCGAGATCGTCTCAATCGAGATGTTCGAGATGCCCGAGGCGATGAACAAGTTCTCCCCCAAGGGCGGCGTCTGGAAGCCGATGCCAAGGGTGCAGACCATCACCACCCCGAAATGGATCGGGTCGATGCCGACGGAATAGGCCACCGGCAGCATCACCGGCACCAGGATCAGGATCGTCGCCAGCGTCTCCATAAACATGCCGACAAACAGCAGGAAGAAGATGATCAGCGCCCAGATGACATAGAGGTTCTGGGTGAAGCTCAGCATCGATTCCGCGATCATCGCCGGGATCTGGTTTTCCACCAGCAGACGGCCGAACACGGTGGCGGTGAACAGGATCAGCAGCACCCGGCCGGTCAGCCAGGTGGTCGCCTCCAGCGACTGGAACAGCGACGACCAGGTCAGCTCGCGGTAGATGAAGACGCCGATGACGAGGGTGTAGAAGATCGCCACGATGGCCGCCTCGGTCGGGGTGAAGAAGCCGGTGTAGATGCCGCCCAGAATCACCAAAGGCGCCATCAGCGACCAGAACCCGCGGTACATCTCGCACATCACGTTGCGCACCGACCAGCCCTCAGCCGAGCCCTTGTAGCCGCGTTTCTTGGACATCACGAAGTTCATGATCAACAGGCTGGTGGCGATCAGGAAGGCGGGCATGAACCCGGCGATGAACAGCTTCGAGATAGAGACCGACTGGAAGGTGCCGAATTTCTCGACCGCTTCCGGCGGCGGCGCCATGCCAAGTGCCGCGATGCCGAAGATCACCATCGGGATCGACGGCGGAATGATGATGCCCAGACCGCCGGAGGAGGCGGTGACGGCAGAAGCATAGCCCTTTTCATAGCCGCGTTTAATCATCGCCGGGATCATCAGCATGCCCACAGCCGCGGTGGTGGCCGGGCCGGAGCCGGAGATCGCGCCGAAGAACAGGCAGGCCATCACCGTGGCGGCGGAAATACCGCCGGTGAACGGCCCGGCCAGGCTTTCGGCCACGTTGATCAGGCGTTTCGAAATCCCCGCAGCCTCCATCAGCGCGCCGGCCAGGATAAAGGCGGGCAGCGCCATCAGCGGGAAAGACCCAACCGAGGTGAAAGCGATCTGTACGAATTTGATCGGGTTTTCGTCCAGATAGAGGAACGAGATCAGCGACGACACCCCCAGCGCGACGGTGATCGGCGCCCCCAGAAGCAGCAGCAGCAGAAAGGATCCGAACAGGATCGTGACGATTTCGGTTTCCATAAGTCCTGTCCTTCCCGGTTACGTGCGGCGGTCCGCGTCAGCGGCTGCCTTGATCTCGTCAAGGTCGATCTGGTCGGGATCGTGGATATCTTCGCCGCGGATCAGCTTGCGGTAATTCACCTGCAGAATGCGGATCGTCATCAGGGCAAAGGCGATGGGCAGCACCATGTAGATGTACTTCATCTCGATGCCCAAGGTCTGCGACTTCCAGAACTTGTTCATCTTGTTGAAGACGAAATCGGTGGCCAGCCACAGGAAATAGCAGTTGAAGAACAGCCAGAAGAGGTCGGCAAAGGCCTCGATATACTTGATCGCGCCCGCAGGCAGGAATTTGAACTGGAAGGTGACGCGGTTGTGCGCGCCCTTCAGCGCCGCATAAGAGGCGCCGAAGTAGACGAACCAGACGAACATGTAGACCGACAGTTCCTCGATCCAGGAAAACGAATGGCCGAACACCTCGCGCGAGACAATCTGCACAAACAGCAGAATGACAAAGCCGGACAGCAGCAGGCGGCAGATATAGCTTTCGATGTTGTCCAGGAATTTCCAGACCATGATGCACTCCTCCCCTGAGCGGAGCAGCGCCGGCAGCGCTGCTCCGTTGTGTGGTTCCGTCAGGCCAGAGGTTTACTGGACAGGCTCGCGGCCGATGGTGGTCAGCACGGTGTTCAACTTATCGACACCGCCGATGGAGTCGTAAAACTTGGGCCAGACCGCTTCGGTCGCAAGTTTGATAAACTCGGCCTCATCATTTGCCGGATCGTCGATCTGCATGCCTTTGGCGACCAGCTCATCCTTGATCTGGGCCTCGATATCGCGCAGGTACTGGGCCGATTTCACGGTGGCCTCCTTGCCCGCCTCGATCAGGATTTGCTGGTCCTCTTCGGGCAGATCCTGGAACACCGCCTCGGACACGATCAGCGGCTCGATCGAGAAGATGTAGCGCAGGTTGGTCACATATTCCTGCACCTCGTAGAACTTCATCGAGTTGATGGTGGTGTAGGGGTTGTCCTGGCCGTCCACCACCTTGGTCTGCAGGCCGGTAAAGGTCTCGGACCAGGCCATCGGGGTCGGGTTGATGCCCCAGGCCTTGTAGGTTGCGATCATGATTTCGTTCTTGGGAACGCGGATGACCAGATCCTGCAGATCCGCCACCGTGGTGACCGGTTTCTTGGAGTTGGTCAGACGGCGGAAGCCGGTGTAGGTCCAGGCGAGGATGCGCACGCCGGCATCGCGGATGGTGTTTTCGGTCAGCTCCTGCCCGATCGGGCCCTGGGTCAGCTTTTCCGCATCCTCCAGCGACAGGATCACATAGGGCAGGGTGAACACGCCCACGGTGGGCGAAAACGGGGTGACGTTGTTGATTGCCAGCAGCGACATGTCCAGGGTGCCGATGGCGGCCTCGTTCACAGTGTCCTGCTCAGACCCCAGCTGGCCATTCAGGAACATCGTCGCGGTATGTTTGCCGCCGGACTTCTCCTCCAGCGCCTCGATGAAAAACTTGCCGGTGCCTTCCTGCGAGCTGCCGGCACCGTCGCCCACGGCGATCTTGAAATTCTTGGCGGATACCGCACCGGCGGTCAGCATCGCGGCGGCAGAAACGGCTGCGGTCAGCGTGCAGACCTTCTTGAGAAATGACATGGCTTCCTCCCGTATTGTCATCCTGGGTCGCAAGGCGCGCGCTGGCCCGCCCTCCACTGCGGTGCTGCCAGTCCGATCCGTCCTTGGTCCGCAGGACGCTACATTGCGTTCTTTGTTTCTTGGATGTAAACTTTTGAGCGCAAAGTTTCATATATCGCGAACATCCGGATGAGCCGCAAATCCCACCTCAAACATGTTGCCGATGCCGATCTCAAATTGCTGAGGGTGTTCAAGGCGGTGGCCGAAAGCGGCGGTCTGGCGGCGGCGGAAACCGAACTGAACATCGGCAAATCCACAATTTCAAAATACATCGCCGATCTGGAGCTGCGGCTGGATCTGAAACTGTGCAACCGCGGCCCGGCCGGGTTTTCTCTGACCGATGAAGGCAGCAAGGTGCTGAAGTCGGCGGAGGGTCTGCTGGCCTCGGTCTCCGGTTTCCGGGCCGAAGTGAACGAGATCAAGCAGCAGCTGGCCGGCACCCTGCGCATCGCGCTGTTCGATCAATGCGCCTCCAACCCGGAGGCCTATGTCGCCGGTGCCATCCGGGCCTTCAACAAGACCGCGCCCGCAGTTGAGATCGACCTGTCGCTGGAGCCGCCCAACGTGATTGAAACCAATGTGATCGGCGGCGGGATCGATGTCGGCATCCTGGCGCTGCACCGGCCGTCCCCCAGCCTGGACTACGCGCCGCTCTATGGTGAAAACATGTTCCTGTACTGCGGCAAGGGCCATCCGTTCATGGATTGCGACCACGCCAGCCTCAGCCTTGCGGATGTGCAGGCGGCGAATTACGCCGGCATCCGGGTGAACTCCCCCAACCTGCATGTCGGCCAGACCCTCGGTTTCCGCCGCGCCGCCAAGGTCCAGAACGAACAGGCGCTGGCGATCCTCGTCATGTCGGGCAGCTACCTGGGGTTTCTGCCCGACCATCTGGCAGATGAATTTGTCCGTGCCGGCATGATGCGCAAGGTGCTGCCGGAGCAAATCTTCTACCGCAGCCAGTTCGCCGCCGTCACCCGCAAGCGCCCGGCGATGACCCGGATCACCAAGCTGTTCCTCGACACTTTGGTTGCAGCCCACGCAGCCCCGGCCCCCGGCAGCTGACGCAAAGGCGCCGGGTCAGATGATGTCCAGCGAGACCTTGACCCGGTCCATCACCACCGAAGAGGTGAAGCGGCTGACATTGGATTCATCAAAGAAATACTCCTGCGTGAAGGCCTCGTATTCCTTGATGTCCCTGACGATGACCATCAGGATAAAGTCCGCTTCGCCGGTGGTGTAATAGCACTGCTGCACCTGCGGCGCCTTGCGCATCTTGCGCTTGAAGGCATCCAGGTGCATCCGGCTTTCCCGCTCCAGCACCACCTGCACGATCACGGTCATTTCACGTCCCAGCCGGGCCGGGGAGAGGATGGCGATTTCCTTTTCGATTACCCCGGTGTCGCGCAGCTTCTTCAGCCGTTTCTGCACCGCGGGCGCGGACAGGCCAACCTCATGGCTGATGGCCTCAGCGGTCAGCTGCGCGTTGGACTGGATCAGCCGCAGAATGTCGTGGTCTTTGTCATCCATGGCCGAGTTTTTGTCCGGCGCGGCGGATTTGACAACCTGTTTCGTCAATTTCCCCGCAACTGTGCCCCGCCGCGCCGGCTCCGGCAGACGGCGCAAGCAGCGGCCGGGCACGCGATTGACGTAAACTTTTGCTTGTGCGGGCGGATTTTTCGCTCTTTTAACGCGATCCGGCTCCCCGGTCCGGTCTTTGTTACCGGATCCTTAGGGCATCCGCGGAACACTTGTCCCGTCAACGGGCAGGTGCCCGGCTTTCCAGCGCGGGCCGGGTGCCGGTCCTGTGCGGCGCAGACAGTGGTTAGCGGTTGTTGCGGAGTGTTTTATGGGTACCGGTTCCAAGTCCCTCCTGTTCAGGCTGACCATCCCGGTCGCCGCGGTTCTGACGCTGTGCCTCGCGGCCGGCTGGCTGGTTATTCCGCGGGCGGTCGAACGCAACGCTGTTGCGGCCGCATCAACGGCTGCGGTCCAAGCGCTCGACCAGATCAAACCGCTTTTGGAAAATAGCCCCCGTATTGGCAGCGGGGGCGCAATCGTCTCAGGCGCCGTAACCGGCGGCGGTCCGGGCGCCTTGTTCGTCTACAGCGCCAGTTCCGGCCCGAACACGGATGAGTTCATGCAGGCAGCCCGGGATTACCTGAGCAGCAATCCCGGCGGTTCCTACGTCCGCACCGAGGCGCGGGACGGGGAAACCTTGGTGCGGGCCGCGGCGGCCGGCCGGATCGCGGCAGAGGGCGGCAGTGCGCCCGTTGTTATCGAACTCCGGCAGACCATCACCGGCCCGCTGGCAGCCGCCGCGAGCCTTGCGCATCAGATCCTCGCCGCGCTGACACTCGCAGGCGCGGTCCTGCTGGCAGCGCTCGCCGCTGCGGCGCGCTCGGCCATCCTTCCTCTCAGGCAGATCGGCGCGGGCCTCCGGGTCGTCAACGCGGGCGATCTGGACCGGGACATCGGGCAGACAGGCCGCAAGGACGAGATCGGCGCCATCGGGCGCGCCATCGCGGAGATGCAGGAGAGCCTGAAGGCCGCCCGCTCAGCACAAGAGGACCGGCGCGGGGCGCAGGTGCAGCAGGCGCAGCAGCAGGAAGTGGTCGATGCCCTGCGCACCGGGCTGTCCCGCCTGTCCAGGGGGGATTTCAGCTATCAGATCACAGACCCCTTCCCGGCAGAGCATGACGGGCTGCGCAAGGACTTCAACCTGACCGCCAGCACGCTGAGCTCCACCGTGGCCCAGGTTGTCGAAGCCTCCAGAAGCATCCGCAGCGGCGCCGCTGAAATCAGCCAGGCCTCCGACGACCTGTCGCACCGCACCGAAAGCCAGGCCGCGACGCTGGAGCAGACCGCCGCGGCGCTGGATCAGCTGACGGCATCGGTCAAATCCGCCGCCGAAGGCGCCCGCAGTGTCGAGGCCACGATGGAAGAGGCCCGCACCGAAGCCGAGGGCAACCACGAGGTTGTGCAGGACGCCGTGGCCGCAATGGCTGAGATCGAGCAGAGCTCGAACCGGATTTCCAAGATCCTCGGCGTGATCGACGACATCGCCTTTCAAACCAGCCTGCTGGCGCTCAACGCCGGCGTCGAGGCGGCGCGCGCAGGCGAGGCGGGCAAGGGTTTTGCCGTGGTTGCCGCCGAAGTGCGGGCGCTGGCACAGCGCTCTGCCGATGCCGCCACCGAGATCAAGACATTGATCGGCGACAGCTCCAGCCATGTGCAGCAGGGGGTCGATCTGGTCGGCAAGGCCGGCGGCGCGCTGCAAAGCATTGTCGAGCGGGTGACCCAGATTTCCCAGCTGGTCTCCGGCATTGCCCAGGGCGCGGCGGAACAATCGACCGGGCTGAGTGAGATCAACGCCGGCGTCACCCAGCTTGATCAGGTGACCCAGCAGAATGCCGCGATGGTAGAACAGGCCACCGCGGCCGGCCACATGCTGAACTCCGATGCCGCCAAGCTGGCAGAACTGGTGGCGGGCTTCCAGGCCGCAGACGGCCAGGCGGCCCCTGCCGCGGCACCGGCAGCCCCGCCGCCGCCAACGGCGCATGGGGAAGACACCTGGCAGATCGAGGCCAGCCCGGCTCCCGCGGCGGCGGCAGCGGCCGCCCGGAATCTCTGGCAGGATTTTTAAACCCGAAACGGCAGGCAAGCTTGCACCGGACCCGGTTCTATCCGCCCCCGGCAGACCGCCCGCCGCGCCCGCCGGCGCAGGGCCGCGCCTGCAAAATCATCAAATCTGAATATGACAGGACTGGCCGGTTTGCGTCACAGAAAACCGGTCGTTCAGAAAAGATGCAGGCGGAATGCTGGTAATAACAAAGCGGATCCCCTTGTTTCCCGCCCGTTTTGCCGCACTTCAAATTTGCGGCATAAAATTCCATGAATTCCGGAAAACTTCATTTGCGGTGCCCTTGCGGTACACACTTTTTCAGGACTTTGCCGATTAACACTTCTGTATGCGCCCCTCGCAAACCGGGGCGTGCCGCCGATTGCAGGAGATTTTCGCCAATGCCCCGGACCACGAAACTGCCGCTGAAACTGAAACTGCCGATGATCATGGTGGCGCTAACGGGCGCGTTTCTCGTCACCGTGTCGCTGCTGGTCTATTCGATGGCGGAACGCAGCATCCGGGACAACGCCTTTGCCGCGCAGAAGATCGAAGCCAAGTCAGGCGCCCAGGCGCTGGAGTTCCTGCTCAAGGCGGCGCGCTCCGATGTATCAAGCCTGGCGGGCCAGCCGGCGGTGTTCCGGGCGATCGGCAATTTCGAGCGGGTGATCGGCATGGTCGAGGAAGCCGACCCCGTCGCCTATCTGAAAGAGACCTATGCAGACGCAAACCCGCATCCCGCCGACCAGCGGGAGGAGCTGACGGACGCAGGCGACGGCAGCTATTACAACCAGTCGCATGTCACCTATCATCCCACCTTTCTGCAAAGCCTGCACCTGAATGGCTATCAGGACCTCTACCTGATCAGCGCCAAGGGGCAGGTAGTGTATTCCGTGAAAAAGCAGGGCGATTTCCTGACCGATATTCAGCCCGGTTCCAGCGGCGGGCTGGCGCAGGTGTTTCAGGCCGCCCTGCAGGCCGAGGCCGGCACCGTGGTGGCCGCGGATTTTGCCGCCTACAGCCACAGCGCCGATGGCGTCGCCGCTTTCATGGCCGCCCCGGTGTTCTCCAAACGCCAGGAGGTGGCCGGGGTGATCGCAGTGCGGCTGGGCACAGCGGGCGTCGTCAGCGCGCTGACCAGCAACCTGTCGGGCGGCACCCATCAGAACATCTTTGTGGTCAGCAGCGATGGCCTGGCCCGCAGCCCGTCGTCGGCTGAAGGGCTGTTCCCGGTGCTCACGGCCCTGCCGGACACACCGCAGATCCTGGCTGCCAAGGCCCGCGAGGCCGGCCAGTTCGAGGCTGTGGCCTCCTCGCTCGGCGAACGGGCCATTGCCCTGGTGATGCCGCTGGACCTGCCGGGATTTGACTGGTCCCTGGTGCTGGAAACGGATGAGCATACCGCGTTTGCCGTGGTTGAGCGGATCCGCCTGACCGCAGCCGGGCTGATCGGCGCCGCGCTGCTGGCGGCGATCGGCGTGTCCTGGCTGGCGGCGCGCAGCGTCACCCGGCCGATCCACGCCCTGCGCGAAGCCACCAATGCGCTGGCGGACAGCAATTACGGTACCGCAATCGACGGCCGCGACCGCGGCGACGAGCTGGGCGACCTGGCCCGAAGCCTCGACAGTTTCCGCGGCAAGCTGAAGGACGCCGACGAGGCCGCTGCGCGGGAGGTGGAGGCGGCGCGCCATACCGCGGCGGTGGTCGACAGCATGAGCGCGGCGCTCTCTGAACTGCAGCGCGGCAACCTGGCCTGCGACATCCAGACCCCGTTTGCAGGCCAGTACGAAGCGCTGCGGGAGAATTTCAACCGCAGCCTTGAGAAGCTGCGCAGTTCGATGGCCCAGGTCGTCGGCGCCGCGGAGAATGTCGGGCGCTTCTCCGAGGAGCAGCGCAGCGCCGCCACCGAAATGGCGCACCGGACCGAAAGCCAGGCGGCGACACTGGAAGAAACCGCAGGCGCCATCCGCGAGCTGACGGACGGCATCCGCTCCACCGCGGAGCAGGCAGGCAAGATGGATGAAACCATGCGCGGCGCCCGCAGCGAAGCGGAGCAAAGCACCGGGGTTGTGACCTCCGCGGTGGAGGCGATGGACCAGATTCAGGAAGCCTCGTCGGAAATTTCCAAGATTATCAATATGATCGACGACATCGCCTTTCAGACCAACCTGCTGGCGCTGAACGCCGGGGTGGAGGCCGCACGGGCCGGCCCCGCAGGCGCCGGCTTTGCCGTGGTTGCCTCTGAAGTGCGCGCCCTGGCGCAGCGGGCGTCCAACGCGGCCGGGCAGATCAAGGGGCTGACCAGCGCCAGCGAAGAACATGTGGCCAACGGGGTCTCGATGGTCGGCCGCGCGGGCGATGCGCTGACCAGCATCATCGAGCAGGTGTCGGCTGTGTCCGGCCTGGTCACCGACATTGCTGACGGTGTGCGCGCCCAGTCCCGCGGGCTGGAGAAGATTGATGGCGCCATGCACCAACTCGACAGCATGACCCAGCAGAACGCGGCCATGTCGGAGGAAGCTGCGGCGGCCAGCCAGCTGTTGCAGAATGAATCGCACAGCCTGACAGAAATCGTCGGCAGCTTCGATCTGGGCGGCAGGGGCCCTGCACCCCTCCACGCTGTCCCGCAGCGGCTCAGCGCCTGATCCTGAGGGCCGCCTTGCCCGGCCCGCCGGGGCGGGCCCTTAGCGGGAGGCTGCTTGCCAGGCAGAACCGCGCGCAGGCGGAATATTCCTGGCGGCATCGGGGAGGAGCGAGGCCTGCAGCCCCGCCAATTGCAGGTCGGCCAGCCGTTTGTAAGTGCGGAACACTTCCCTTGCCCCATCGGCAAGCTCCGGCAAACCGGCCTGCGGGACCGCATCCAGCAGCTGGCACAGGGACCGCCAGGCCCCGGTGTCGCGCGGCACGACAAACGACCGGGGGGCAGAAGGCACGGCGCGCCAGATCGTCTTGGCCAGCGAAGCCGCCCCGAAGGCGGACCCGTGGATGACGTAAAGCGCGCCAAGAAGGCCCGCGTCTGAGGTCAGATACGCCTGCCCGGGCTGCGGCGCCGGGCACGGCTCCTTGCCCAGATCCCGTTCCAGCGCCGTCAGGTGATCCGCCAAGGAAATTTCCGGCCAGAGCTGCCGCCTGGCACGGTCCGCCTCCACCGCCGAGGCCGCGGCATATGTCACTGCCGCGGTTGCCCTCAGTTCCTGATAGGTCAGGTCCGGCTCCGTCAGGCGCCGGTAAAGCGGATGCTCATGCAGGTCCAGATGCAGCCGGTGCGTGGCCTCGCGCAGCCACAGGCGCGCGGACCGCCGGGCGGCGTCCTGCGGGCGCGTCATTGCGGCTGGGCTTTCGGCAGTTCCAGAACAAACCGTGCGCCGGCTTCAAACGTCTTGTCGGCATAGATGCGGCCAAGGTGCAGCTTGGCGATCTCGGCGCAGATCGACAGGCCGAACCCGCTTCCTTCGGCCTTGTCATCTGTCACCAGCCGCTGCGACGGCTCGAAAATCTGCTCCGCATATTGCGGCGGGATGCCGGGGCCGTTGTCCTCAATCAGGATGCGGTGCCAGCTGCCGTCTTCCTCGGAGGTGACCGCAATCCGGAGCGCCCGGTCCGCAGAGCGGCCGTATTTGAGCGCGTTTCCGATCTGGTTCAGGAACACCCGGATCAGCAGGTCCGGCGCCGCGACACAGGACGGCAGGCCGCCGATCTGCACGTCGGCGCCGGCCGCCGCGATGTCATGCCCCAGCAGCTCAACCGCCTGCTGCGCCAGCTCGCCAAGGTCGACAGTCACCATCTTTGGCTTCTGCTCCTGCAGGACGGCCAGTTCCAGCAGGCTTTCGGTCAGGCGCTGCAGCTTCTTCGCCTGCTGCGCCGCCAGGTGGCGGTGCTCTTCGACGCTTGCGGGATCGGCCTCATCCTCTTCCATCCACTGCAGCGCCGAGCTGATGCCCCGCAGCGGCGCCTTCAGGTCATGCGCCGCCATATGCGCAAAGCGGCGCAGCGAGGAATTCTCCTCCTTCAGCAGAAGCTGCGAGGAGATAATGTCCAGAAACTCTTGGAAGATTTCGCGCGCGGCCTGCAGCTCAGCCTCCTCCCAGGGCAGGCTTTGGTCGTTGTGTTCATTGACCCATTTGTCGAACGACGTCCGCGGCCCCAGGGTGACACCCGTCTTTTCGTCTGCCACCATCTTGGCATCCGGGCGCCCGGCCCAGGCCACCTTTTGCGTGATCGGCCCGCGGAACCAAATCAGCTGGCAGACCCGGTGCACGACGATCGGCTGCACCAGAACCCCGCAGGCGACATCCTTATAGGGCACCGAGTCCGGATAGATGGACTGCAGCGAAATCGTCTGGAACTGATCTTCGCCGGTCAGGTTGTCCTTGGTCCACCGGATCAGATCGCGGATGAACTCCGGCGGCGGCGTTTCACCCGATGTGTGAAGGTTAAGCCCGTACTGAAAGGCGAACCCGTCGGCGCGCAGGAATTTCTGCAGCACCGGGACAAGCGTTTTGATCACGTCCTCAACGTCGCCGGTCTGGCGCAGTTCGGCCGCAAAGTTGCTCTCGATCCGCCGCAGCTGCGAGATCATGTCCGCGGTCTCGGTGCGTTGCGCCTGATCGTAGCGCAGCATCAGCGCGGTGCCGATTTCCTGCGCCAGCGCCCAGCTGTCCGAGGGCACAATCGCCTCCTCGACGTGGTGGCAGGCAATCAGGCCCCACAGCTTTCCCTTGTCCATCAGGCTGCAGGAAAACGACGAGGACGCCCCGATGTTGCGCAGATAGGCGGTGTGCATCACGGAGACCGCGCGCCCCATCGACCAGGTCATGTCCAGCTCGCCAGCCTGACCGGCCAGCGCGCGGATCGGCACGTTTTCGTCCTGCACCGACCCCACGAAGCGGTAGGGCACAATGGTCATCAGTTCCCGGACCTGCTTGGGGATATCGGTATCGGGGAAATGCATTCCCAGCATCGGCACCATCCGGTCGTCCCGCGATTCAGCAATTGTCGCGCCTGACCAGTCGGGCAGGAACCGGTAGACCTTGACCCGGGACATGCCCGTCAGATCGCGCACCGCATTGGCGGCGACCTGCATCGCCTCCTCAAAGGTCAACGCGCCCATGATCTGCGAACAGGCCGACCCGCAGCGCCGCATCCGTTTGCGCACCAGCGACGCCGACGGCGCTTCGTTGCGGATGAATTCGACAAACCGGCGGCCCGCGTGGGCGTGGGTGACGACATCGTAAATTGCGCCGTCCGCCTCGAACTGCGCGTCGAGGATTTCGTGGGAAATATGCGGGCTGTCCGCCAGTTCGGCCAGCTGCTCGGCAATATCCTCCGACAGAACCCCGATACCTGCGCCAAGCAACGCGTCAGCTGGCTTGCCCAGGATTTCATGCAGGTTCTCCGACACGCCGACGATGCGGCCATCGGCAGGATCCAGCACCAGCAGGCCGGTGCCCTTCTGGATCATGCCGATCATGTGAACCGGCTCACGGTCGCAGGTGTCGAGATTGGTCGCCGGGGTGCTTTCAAAGAATCGGGAGAGAGAAAGGTTCATAAGCTGTACCTCGTTGGACCCTTAACACCCTATAAGAAGAGTGTGAAAAAGCAATTACCGTTTAGCGTGTATTACTTTATAACGCCCCGGCGTGAGGGCCGGCTGGCAGGACCGAGCGCCGCATGTGGAAATAAAGTGAACGATATCCGCTGCTTATGCGCCTGCCATACGCTATGGCCGGTGCCGCCGGGAGGCCGGGCACCTGCCGCAGCCCAAAACGGCCGCGCCTGCGGTTCTTTAGAAGCGAAATAACATAATCAGGATTACGGGCGCTAGCAGCCGTCCCGGGCGGAGGCCGCAGCCGGGCGGTTCCAGGTCTGACGGGCCGCCGGGCAAGGCTTTGCACCTGCCCGGCGGCACCAGGATTTGCAGCCGCCATGCGCCCTTGCCCGCAGGGGCGGCACGGCGGCGGGACGCATCAGCTGGTGTCAGAAATGAACCGACCGCGCGCCAGCGGGTTTTTCCAGCGGCGGCGCGAATTTGGTCAGGTCGATCCCCTCCACCGCGGATTTGTACTCGTCCATGCTGGGGGTTCTGCCCAGGATCGCCGACAGAACAACAACCGGGGTCGAGGCCAGCAGCGACTCGCCCTTCTTGTCTGCCGAGTCTTCCACAACGCGGCCCTGGAACAGGCGCGTGGAGGTGGCCAGAACCGTATCGCCCTTGGCAGCCTTCTCCTGGTTGCCCATGCAGAGGTTGCAGCCCGGACGCTCCAGATACAGGATGTTCTCGTATTCCGTGCGCGCCTCGCTTTTCGGCATCAGGTCATCGAATTCAAAGCCCGAGTAGCGCTGCAGGATTTCCCAGTCGCCCTCTTCCTTCAGCTCGTCGATGATGTTGTAGGTCGGCGCCGCGACAACCAGAGGCGCGTTGAACGCGACCTTGCCGGATTTCTTCTCCAGGTTCTTCAGCATCTGCGCGACGATTTTCATGTCGCCCTTATGCACCATGCAGGAACCGACAAAGCCCAGGTCGACCTTCTTTTCACCGCCGTAATAGGACACGGGGCGGATGGTGTCGTGGGTGTAGCGCTTGGACACATCCGCGTTGTTCACATCGGGGTCCGCAATCATCGGCTCGTCAATCGCGTCGAGGTCAACGACGACTTCGGCGAAGTACTTGGCATTGCCGTCCGGCGCCAGGGCCGGGTTTTCGCCGGACTTGATTTCGGCGATGCGCTTGTCGGCCTTGTCGATCAGCCCCTGCAGGGTGGCCGCCTCATTGTCCATGCCCTTGTCGATCATCACCTGGATGCGCGATTTGGCCAGTTCCAGCGAACCGATCAGCGTCTCGTCGTTGGAGATGCAGATCGAGGCCTTCGCCTTCATCTCTGCGGTCCAGTCGGTGAAGGTGAACGCCTGGTCAGCCAGAAGGGTGCCGATGTGCACTTCGATCACGCGGCCCTGAAACACGTTGTCGCCGTGCTGCTGCAGCATCTGCGCCTGGGTGGCATGCACCACGTCGCGGAAGTCCATGTGGTCCTTCATGCGGCCCTTGAACGTCACCTTGACGGACTCGGGGATCGGCATGGTGGCCTCCCCGGTTGCCAGCGCCAGCGCCACGGTGCCGGAGTCGGCGCCAAAAGCCACGCCCTTGGACATCCGGGTGTGGCTGTCGCCGCCGATGGTGATGTCCCAGTCATCCACGGTGAGGTCGTTCAGCACCTTGTGGATCACGTCGGTCATCGCGTGGTAGACGCCCTTCGGGTCCCGCGCCGTGATCAGGCCGAACTTGTTCATGAATGTCATGAGCTTGGGGATGTTGGCCTGCGCCTTCAGATCCCAGACAGAGGCGGTGTGGCAGCCGGATTGATAGGCGCCGTCCACGGTCGGAGAGATGACGGTCGCGGCCATCGATTCCAGTTCCTGCGCGGTCATCAGGCCGGTGGTGTCCTGCGAGCCGACGATGTTCACCTTGACGCGCGCATCCGAGCCCGCGTGCAGCACCGTGTCCCCGGCCACGCCAACGGCGTTCTTGTTAAAGATCTTCTCCACCGCGGTCAGGCCCTGGCCCTCATGCGACACCACCTTGGAGGGCGCAAAGACCGTCACCGGCTCGACGCCCAGGGTCTCGGCTGCAAAGGTCTGCAGCTTCTTGCCGAACACGATGGCATAGGAGCCGCCGGCCTTCATGAATTCGACCTTTTGCGGCGTGAAGGCAGAGGAGACATCCGCCAGCTCTTCGCCGGTTTCAGCGCTGCAGAGCTTTTTGGTCTTGGTGTCGATGGCAAGAACGGTGCCCGTTTCGACAGAGTATTTCTGCTCCAGGATCGGGTTGCCGTCGTTGTTCAGGATCGGGTTGCCATCGGTGTCCGTTTTCTTGACCCAGTTCTTCAGGTCCAGCCCGATGCCGCCAGTCACGCCCACGGTGGTCAGGAAGATGGGGGAGATGCCATTGGTGCCCGCAACAACCGGCGCGATGTTCACGAACGGCACATAGGGGCTGGCCTGCTTGCCGGTCCACAGGGCGACGTTGTTCACGCCGGACATGCGCGAGGATCCGACCCCCATCGTGCCCTTTTCGGCGACCAGCATCACGCGCTTGCCCGGGTGCTGCAGTTTCAGCGCCTCGATTTCCTGCTGCGCCTTTTCGGAGATCAGGCATTTGCCGTGCAACTCGCGGTCCGAGCGGCTGTGCGCCTGGTTGCCCGGCGACAGAAGATCGGTTGAGATATCACCCTCGGCAGCGACATAGGTGACGACTTCGATCTTGTCTTCGATATCCGGAAGCTTGGTGAAAAACTCTGCCTTTGCATAGCTTTCCAGAATGTCCTTGGCGATGCCGCTGCCCGCTGCATAGGCCTGCTTCAGGCGATCGGTGTCCGCCTCATACAGGAAGACCTGCGTCTTCAGCACCTCGGCCGCCTGCCCCGCCACCGCGGCATCCTCGCCAAGCGCCAGGTCCAGCAGCACCTCCACCGACGGGCCGCCTTTCATGTGGGACAGCAGCTCGAACGCGAATGCGGTGGAAATTTCCGGAACCTCGGCCTGGCCCAGGATGATCTCTTTCAGGAACTTCGCCTTGACGCCCGCCGCGCTCGTGGTGCCGGGAAGAGTGTTGTAGATCAGATAGTTCAGGGAGTCGTCGCGGTGCGCGTTACCGGTGTCCCTGATCTGCGCGATCAGCTCTTCAACCAGCGCGCCATCGTCGATGGGCTTGGGGTTCAAACCCTGCTCTTTGCGGGTTTCGATCTCATTCAGGTAATCTGTGTAAAGGCTCATGGCTGTCCCGGCGAGTAAGCGTTAGAAGGGCGTGCATCCCGGGCCTCGGCAGCAGCCTGCGAACCCGGGAGCGCGGTTTGTATGCCGCGGTATACGAAATGATCCGGCTTGGCAATATGGCGGTGAGTGTCAAGTTGCCCCACGTGCCCGCATCCGGCAGGGAAGTGCCAGAGTGAAGCCTTTTTTCAAACGTGACGAATCCACGCAGCGGCCCTGAACGGCCAGATGCTCAGGTCAGCGGCGCCGGATCATAACTGCTTGCCAGCAGCTCCTGCACAACCGGGTTGGGAAACCGGCGCCGCAGGGTGATGGCGTAAAACGTCTCTCTGATCCGCGGGTGCTCCCTGGCTTCCACCAGCCGCCCCGACGACAATTCATCCTGCACCACGATCGGCGCCACCAGAGCCAAGCCGATGTTTTCCCGCGCCAGCAGGCGCATCATCGCCATATCATCCACCTCTGCGGCCACCTGCGGGCGCACCGACAGCCGGCTGGCCATCGCATCGAAGGCGGTGCGCAGGGTGTTGTCGGTGGTGGGCAGGATGAACGGATGCGCGCCCAGCAGCTCGCGGATGGGACGGTCCGGGTCGAACCGTTCCGGGGAGCCGACGATGCTGACGGCCTGTTCGGCAATCTGATGGGTTTCATAAGGCGCCAGGCTGTCGTCCGGCGGCTCCCGGTTCATCAGCACCAGATCCAGATTGAGCGTGCCCAGACCCTCCAGCAGTTCCGCCGGGCTGCCAGAGCGCAGGATCACCTCAACATCATTCCGCGCCAGGATCGGGCGCAGGAACCCGATCTGGAAATTGCGGGACAAGGTGGCCAGCGCCCCCACGCGCAGCGCCTGACGGCTGCGGCCTGTTTCCTGCAGGGTGGCGACCAGCTCCTGCCCGGCGGCGAAGATCGCATCGGCGTGGTCCAGGGCGATCCGGCCCGCCTCGGTCAGGTGCAACTGCCGCCCGCGGCGCTCAAACAGCGCATGGCCCAGCCGCTCTTCCAGCTGCTTGATCTGCACGGACAGGGCAGATTGCGACAGGTTCAGCTGCTGCGCCGTCCGGGTCAGGTTTCCGTCATGCGCAACCGCCCAGAAATAGCGGAGATGGTGATAGTTCAGCGGCATACCGTTCTATTTAATAGAACCAAACCCAGCAAACAATGAATTTTTTATATCAAGAAACCTGTCCTATCTCGGTATCAAGCGCGATTCCGCCTGCTGAGACCGAGGAATTTGAACCATGAGTCACCTGTTTCTGCCACTTCTAAGCCCGCTCATCCTGCTCGCCGCCGCAGCCTTTGCGCGCCGCACTCCCGGCCGCCGCCCGGGCCTGCTGCCCAAAGCGGCCGAGTGGGCCGCGCTTGCCGCCTTTGCGGCCGCGGCCGCCTCGGCCGTCCTGCTGCTGCTTCACGGCCCGGGAACCTCCGCGCTGATCGGCCTGTGGGGCGTTGGGATCTCGGTGCGGCTGGATGCGATCAGCGCCACCATGCTTGTGCTGGTCAGCTTTATCGGCTGGATCGTCATGCGCTACGCGGCCACCTACATGGACGGCGAAGCGCGCCAGGGCGCCTTTGCGGGCTGGATGTCAGCGACCCTGGCCGCGGTTCTGCTGCTGGTGATGTCCGGCAACCTCATCCAGCTGCTGGCAGCCTGGGTGGCAACCAGCCTGCTGCTGAACCGGCTGCTCCTGTTCTACCCGGAGCGCACCACCGCCCGGCGCGCCGCGCGCAAAAAGGCTGTTGTGGCCCGGGCAAGCGAGCTGGCGCTGGCAGGGGCAGTGCTGCTGCTGGTGCTGACCTACGGCACATCCGAAATCTCCGCCATCCTGGCCGCCGCGCAAGCAGGTCCTGCGACCATAGCCGCAGCGCTGCTGATCGCCCTGGCAGCGGTGCTGGCCTCGGCGCAGTTTCCGGCCCACGGCTGGCTGACCGAGGTGATGGAGGCCCCGACCCCGGTTTCGGCGCTGCTGCACGCAGGCGTCATCAATGCGGGCGGCTTCCTGCTGATCCGGTTTGCCGATGTGATGCTGGCCGCGCCGGGGGTGATGGCGCTGCTGGTGATGCTGGGCGGTTTCACGGCGCTGTTCGGCGGGCTGGTGATGCTGACGCAGGCCGCGGTCAAGACCTCGCTGGCGTGGTCCACGATTGCGCAGATGGGCTTTATGGTCATGCAGTGCGGCCTGGCGCTGTTCCCGCTGGCGCTGCTGCACATCGTGGCGCATTCGCTCTATAAGGCGCACGCCTTCCTCAGCGCGGGCGAAGCGGTCCGCAATGTGGCCGCCATCCGCCGTCCCGGCCCCGTCGCGGTGCCAAGCGCCCGCAACGTGCTGCAGGCCTTTGCCATCGGCATCGTGATGTACGGGCTGATCGGGGCGGTCTTCGGCTTTGACGGCAAATCGGTTCAGGCCATCGCCCTGGGCGTGATCCTGATCTTCGGCGTGGCCTACATCCTGGCGCAGGGCCTTGCCGATGCGGCCCCCGGCGCGCTGACCCGCCGCACCGTGATCTATGCCTCCGCGACCTCGGTCAGCTACTTCCTGCTGCAATCGCTGGCCCTGCACATGACCGCAGGCACCCTGCCGCCGGCCCCCGCACCGGGCCCGCTGGAATGGGCGCTGATCGTTCTGGCGCTGATCAGCTTTGGCGCGGTCGCCGTGGCCCAGGCCACCTTCCCGCTCTGGGCCACCCATCCGGCCGCCGCCGGCCTGCGCGTGCATCTGTCCAGCGGGCTTTACGCAAATGCGATCTTCGACAGGCTGCTGGACGGCTGGTCGAACCGGAAAACCGCCTGAAACGGAGCGAGACATGTTTACCAAGCACGAAACCTACCCTGCGGCCCTGCTGGAATTTGTCGCCGAGGCGAACAAGGCCGTGAAAGCGGTGCCGCCGCTGTTCCCGCTCTCCTCCAGCGTTGCGGTCAACCCGTTCCTTGGCCAGACCGGTGAACCCCTGGCGGTGGCAGCGGCGCGCATGGCGCGGGTCGCGGGCGCCCGGATCACGCCGGAGCGCGCGCATTGGGCGGCGAAATTCGACGCCGGAGAGATCGGCGCGGAGGATCTGCGCGCGGCCCTGGCCAGTGCCGAAAGCCGCTTTGGCCTGCCGGATCTGGACACCGTCAAGGCCGCGCTCCAGACCGAAAGCGCCCCGCTGCGCGCCCTGCCCACAGTGGCGGAGCTGGCGGCGGAGGTGTCCGGCATCGACTGGCCGGGCCTGATTGAGGAGCGGATCGGCGCCTGGGCGTGCAGCCATTTCGATCAGGGCCAGGCCCTGTGGCAGCCCAACCGCACCGGCGGCGCCTTCAGCGCCTGGCGCGAATTCGCCTCCCGCGATCTGACCCCGGAAATTCACGGCCTCAAGGGCTTCGGCGCCTTTGTTGCCGCCACCAACCGGTCGCACTGGCGGGCCATCGGGCGGGCGTCCGAGACCCTTGGTGTGTCGGCCGAGGCCGCCGGCACCGCCTACCACAGGTGGCTGATCACCCTCGGCGGCTGGGCGCAATACGCGCGCTACCTGCTGTGGCAGGCGGAACTGGACGGCCAGGCCGACAACACCGCGGCTGAGCTGCTGGCGATCCGGATGGTCTTCGACGAGGCGCTGTTCCATCTCTACAAGGAGCAGATTGCCAGCCGGTGGGCAGAGGTTGCCGCACAGCACGAAATGCCGGTGACCCCCAGCCGGGATCTGGTCATCGACGCGGTGCTTCAGGACGCCGCCGAGCGGGCGCAGCAGCGCAAGCTGTCCGCTGTCCTGACCTCCCGCCAGCCGCGCCTGACCACGGGACGCCCTGCCGTGCAGGCCGCCTTCTGCATCGACGTGCGCTCCGAAGTGTTCCGCCGGATGCTGGAAGCGCAGGATGCCGGGATCGAAACCATCGGCTTCGCGGGCTTCTTCGGCCTTGCCAGCGCGCACCGCGCCGCCGGTTCGGACGTGACCGAGATCCGCGGCCCGGTCCTGCTGCAGCCCGGTGTAACCTCGCAGGCCGCCGAAGCGGACGACAGCGACCGGAAGCGGCGCTATGCGGCGCGGGCCAAACGCGCCTGGGGCCGGTTCAAACTGGCGGCGGTCTCCTCCTTTGCCTTTGTCGAGGCCACCGGCCCGCTGTACGTCAGCAAGCTGCTGCGGGACTCGCTTGGCCGCCCCGCTGGCGCCAAGCCGGACCCCGCCCCGCAGCTTGACCCTGCGATCGGTCTGGAAACCCGCGTCGGCATGGCCAAATCCGTGCTGGCCGCGATGTCCCTGACGGAGAATTTCGCGCGGATCGTGATGCTGGCAGGCCACGGCGCTGACGTCACCAACAACCCGCATGAAAGCGCCCTGCAGTGCGGCGCCTGCGGCGGCCATGCCGGCGATGTGAACGCGCGCCTGCTGGCCGGGCTGCTGAATGACGCCCAGGTGCGCGAGGGGCTGCGGGGCGAAGGCATCAGCATCCCCGCCGATACGCTGTTCCTGCCGGCGCTGCACCACACCACCACCGACGCAGTCACGCTGTTTGAGCAGGATCTGCGGGGGCAGGAGTGGAAGGCGGATGTCGCCCGGCTGAAGCGCTGGCTGGACGATGCCGGGCGGCTGGCCCGCAGCGAACGCGCCGCCAGGCTGCCGCGGGCGAAGGGGGAGGCGGATATTGCCCGCCGGGCCAGCGACTGGGCCGAGCTGCGCCCGGAATGGGGTCTGGCCGGCTGCCAGGCGCTGATCGCCGCCCCGCGCCAGCGGACCGAGGGCGCGGATCTGTCCGGCAACACCTTCCTGCACAACTACGACTGGCAGGCCGATGCGGGCTTTGGCGTGCTGGAACTGATCATGACCGCCCCGGTGCAGGTCGCCAGCTGGATCAGCCTGCAGTACTACGGTTCCACCGTGGCGCCGGAGCTGTTCGGCGGCGGCAACAAGCTGCTGCACAATGTTGCAGGCGGCATCGGTGTGCTGGAAGGCAACGGCGGCGCGCTGCGCCCCGGGCTGCCCTGGCAGTCCGTGCATGACGGCGAAGGCTTCCAGCATGATCCGTTGCGCCTGTCCGTCATCATCGAAGCCCCCCGTGAAGCCATGACCGATGTGCTGAAACGGCACGCCAATGTCAGGGCGCTGTTCGACAACCGCTGGCTGTCGCTGATTGCGATGGACAGCGAAGGCAAGCTGGCTTGGCGCTATGACGGCGAACTTGAATGGTCGCCGTTCCAGCCGGAAGACCGCGGCAACCGCGCAATCGCGGCGGAGTAAGCGCGGGCGGCAAGCCCCAGACATGCAAAGGACACCGGCAGGCACGCTTGCCGGTTTCCATACGTGAGGGGCAAGCTGCTGCTGCGCGCAGCTATGGTGCCAGAAAGCTGATGCCGTGCTTATAACTGGCCGGGCGGCCCGGCCAGCGACTGCCGCGTCACGACATGCGTGCTGATGCACTCCGGCTGCCCTGCCGATGTGCCTTCAACCATCGCCACCAGCTCCCGCGCGGCCTTGCGGCCCATTTCGCGGTGCGGAACATGCACCGTGGTCAGCGCCGGGCTGACAATTGCCGCCAATTCGATGTCGTCGAACCCGGTGACGGAGACCTGCTCCGGCACCGCAATGCCCATCCCTTTCGCCTCGCGCAAAGCGCCCGCCGCCAGCACGTCGTTGCCGCACATCACCACCGTCGGGCGCGGCTCCAGCGCCATCAGCTGGCGGAATGCCTCAGCCCCGTTGTCTATCTCATACGGGGTTTCGATCAGGGTCAGCGCCCCCTCCCCCAGGCCGGCCGCCTGCAATGCCTGCCTGACACCCTCCACCCGGCTCAGCGCCCGGTCGTTGCCCTCCGTCAGGCCTGAAATCATCGCAATCCGCCGGTGGCCCGCCGCCAGAACGCTCTCCGCCAGCGCGCGCATGGCGCAGGCATTGCTGAACCCGACCGAGGGCCGCCTGGCCTCCGGCACATAGGACCAGGCGACCAGCGACGGCACCTGATGCCGGTCGAGGTATTCGTAAATCTGCGGGTCGCGCGCGTGCCCGATCAGCAGCAGCCCGTCCGCGCCGCGCGCAACCAGGGTGCGGATCTGCTCGCGTTCGGCCTCCGGATCATAGGCCGAACTGGACACCAGCAGCGTATAGCCGCGCTCCCGCAGCTCGTCCTGAAAGGCCTGCAGGCCGCGGGCAAAGATCGCGTTGTCCATGGTGGGGATGATCGCCCCGATGGTGAAGCTGCGCTTGGCCGCCATCACCCGGGCGGCGAAATTCGGCGTGTAGCCCAGTGATTCGACCGCCTGCAGGACCCGCTGACGGGTCGATTCGATCACCCGTTCCGGCGTGTTGAGGCAGCGCGACACCGTCGCGGTCGAGACGCCGGCCTCCCGTGCAACATCGGTAAGTGTCGGAGCTGAGCGGGTTTTTCCCATATCATGCCTGCCATTCCATTGGCCCCTGTCTTAGCACAAATCGCAGCCGTTGCCATCCGCCCATGTAAGCGCTTGCATTAATGATGTAAGCGCTTACAAATGGTGTTGGGATCAAAAAACGGGATTAAACGATGTTTCTCCTCGCTGCCGTTGCCGTCTTTGCCGTGTTCTTTGCCAATGTCGCCCTGGGCGCGTTTGGCGGCGGCGGGTTTCTGAACGACGTGGGAGAGATGCTGGTCCTGTTTGCGGCCTCGGTCCTGTTCGTTGCCGCGATCCTCAAGCGCGAGGCTGACCACAAGAAAAACAACGGCAGCTGACGGATTTCCAAGGGAGGAAGACAATGACGACTGACAAGGATGGCCCCAAATCTGCGGAGCGCCGCAATTTTCTGAAACTGGCCTCAACCGGCTCCTTCACCGCGGCGCTGGTGGCGGGTGCGGGCGGCGTTCTGTGGTCATCGGAGGCCGCCGCGCAGACTGCCAAGGAAGAGAAAGAGCGCGAGCGCGCAGCGGAGCATATCATGACCGTGGCGACCGCTTATGTGCTCGGCGCCTCCCGCAGCTATCCGATCATGCAGCTGGACCTGAAGGAAAACATCCAGAACGCCACCAACGGCAAGATCTACGTCAAGCTTGCCCCCGGCGGCCAGCTCGGCGCGGGCGGCGCTTTGGTGCAGAAGGTGCAGGGCGGCACCATCCAGGCGGCGCAGCATTCGCTGTCCAACTTCGCGCCCTTCGCCTCCACCGTTGACCTGATCAACATGCCCTATCTCTGCGGCTCCAACCAGCGTTTCACCAATCTGGTGAACTCTGACTTCTGGGCCGCCGAGGTCCACCCCAAGGTCGAGGCCGCCGGGTTCAAGGCGCTGTTTTATGTGAACATCGACCCCCGTGTGGTGGCAGTGCGCAAGGGCGGCAACGCGGTGATGTCACCCGGCGACATGTCGGGGGTGAAATTCCGGGTGCCGGGCTCGAAAATGCTGCAGCAGTATTACCGGATGGTCGGCGCCAACCCGACCCCGGTGGCCTGGGGCGAAACACCCTCGGCGATCAAGCAGGGGGTGGCGGATGCGCTCGACCCTTCGGTCGGGGCGCTCTATGTCTTTGGCTTCAAGGACATCCTCAGCCATGTGACCTTTACCCAGGCGGTGCCGGACAGCCAAGTCTATTCCTGCAATCTGGAATGGTTCAACTCATTGCCCGCCGATGTGCAGCAGGGCGTGATCTGGGGGTCGGAGATGACCGCGCATCAGAACCTGTCCAAGGTGCCCTCCGCCCGCGCCTATGCAATGGCGGAACTGACCAAGGCAGGCGTCGAGTTTCATTCGCTCAGCGATGACCAGCTGGCGGAGTGGAAGGAGGCCGGCGGCTACCAGCGCAGCGAATGGGATTCCTTCAAGACAGAGCTGGCCGGGTCGATGGACAATTTCGCCAAGCTGGAGGAGGCCGCAGGCACCCAGGGCAAGTACTTCGTCCACGACGCCTGACCGCTGCAGAGGCGCGCGCCGCACACCGGCCGCCGCCCGCCACCGAAACCGCCGCTTCTGCAGCAGCCCGCCGGGCTGGCTGCGGGGGCGTGCCTGAACCCCGGGAACAGCGATGAAGATCCTGCGAACGATAGACAAGAACGCGGAGCGCTGGCTGCTCCTGGTGTTCTACGTGATGCTGGTCATCACCATGGCGATCGAGGTGATCCGGCGCGAGCTGTTTGCCTTCTCCTCGATCTGGGGCGAGGAGATCGTCCGCTATTCCTTCATCTACCTGGCCTGGATCGGTGCCGCCGCCGCGGTCAAGGAGCGCGCGCATATCCGCATTGATGTGCTGATGCACTACCTCGGCCCCCGGCCCAAGGCGCTGCTCTACATCTTCGGCGATCTGGTGATGTTCATCGTGGCCCTGGTCGCGCTCTACTGGTCGTTCGAGACGGTTCTGGTTTCCGCCAAGTTCGGATCGGTCAGCCACGGGCTGCGGGTTTCGATGGTGTGGTTCCTGATGGCGGTGCCTGCGGGGTTCACCCTGATGGTCTGGCGCCTGCTGCAATCCTTCCTGCGCGACTGGCGCAGCCTTCGTGACGGCACTCCCGTCTTCGAAGGCGACAAGCTGTTTGATTGAGGGGCCTTAAGCGATGCTGTGGAACACACTCAACCAAACAGTCGAACTGGGCTGGGATTTCTACCTGCCGGTGATCATGTTCGTGGCGCTGATTGCGCTGGCGGTGCCGGTCTGGGCCGCCATCGGGGCGGCGGCCATCACCATGCTGGTGATGTCGGGCGACCTGCCGCTCAGCGCCATCGGCGAAAGCCTGTTCACCGGCATCGACGCCTTTGCGCTGACCGCGGTGCCCTTGTTCATCCTGACCGGCGACGTGCTGGTGCGCACCGGCCTCAGCAAGAAATTCCTCGATGTGGCAGAGGCGCTGACCTGCTGGACGCGGGGCGGCTTCGGCTCGGCCACGGTGCTGGTCTGCGGCATGTTCGCGGCGATCTCCGGCTCTGACGCCGCCGGCGCTGCCGCCGTCGGGCGGATGACCATCGCCCGGCTGGTCGAAAGCGGCTACCCCCGCCCCTATGCCTGCGCGCTGGTCGCGGCGGGTGCCTGCACCGGCATCCTGATCCCGCCCTCCATCGCCTATATCATCATCGGCCTGGTGCTGGGCATTTCCGCCTCCACCCTGTTCCTGGCCGCGCTGATCCCGGGGATTGCCATTCTGGTGTCGATCCTGGTCACCAATATCATCATGAACCGGCTTTATACTTATGAGACCGGCGGCAACATGGGGTTCGGTGAATGGCTGGGCAACCTGGGTCATTCGCTGAAATCCGGCTGGTATGCCTTCATCGTGCCGGGGATCATCTTCTACGGCATCTTCTCCGGCCGCCTGACCCCGACAGAGGCCGGCGCCACGGCGGTGGTCGTCACCATCCTGATGGGCTTCATCCTGGGCACCCTCAAGCTCTCGGATTTCCCGGCGATGCTGGTCAGCTCTGCCAAGGTGAACGGGGTGATCCTGCCGATCATCGCCTTCTCCGCGCCGCTGGCCGAGGCGCTGGCGATCATGGGCGTGCCGCAGGGGTTTGTGGCCGCGGTGACCGGGCTGACCGATGACCCCTCGGTGCTGATCCTGCTGATGATCTGCATCCTGATCGCCGCCGGCTGCGTGATGGAAACGACCCCCAATATCGTGATCCTGGCACCGATCCTGAAGCCGCTCGCCGACAACATCGGCATGAACGAAATCCAGTTCTGCATCATGATGATCACCGCGCTGGGGGTCGGCTTCATCACCCCGCCCCTGGGCCTGAACCTGTTCGTCGTCTCCGGCATCACCGGCGAGTCCATCCTCAAGATCGCCGCCCGTGCCATCCCCTTTGTTCTGACCATGCTGATCGTGGTGCTGCTGATCGCCTACATCCCGCCGATCTCGACCACGCTGCTTCCTGACATCTACAAGTAGGACCCCCTGAAAATGACCCGTGAATACCTGAAGAAGGCTGCCCTGACCCCCAAGTCGGACGCGTCTGAGACCCACAAGACCGTGCAGGGCATCCTGGACGACATCGAGGCCGGCGGCGACGCCAAGGCGCTGGAATACGCGGCCAAGTTCGACCGCTACGAGGGCAGCGTGCTGCTGACGGCAGAGGAGATCGAAGCCGCCTGCGCGCAGGTGCCGGAGAAGCTGAAGGCCGATATCCGGTTTTCCCACGACAACGTGCGCCGCTTTGCCGAGCTGCAGAAAAGCACGATGCAGAATGTGGAAACCGAAATCTGCCCCGGCTTCATCACCGGGCAGAAGGTGATCCCGGTGGATGCGGCGGGCTGCTATGTGCCGGGCGGGCGCTACAGCCATATCGCAAGCGCCATCATGACCGTGACCACCGCCAAGGTGGCGGGCTGCAAGCACATCACCGCCTGCTCGCCGCCGCGCCCGGGCACCGGCGTGGCCCCCGCCATCGTCTATGCCGCCCATATCTGCGGCGCGGATAAGATCATGGCGATGGGCGGCGTGCAGGGGGTTGCGGCGATGACCTTTGGCCTGTTCGGCCTGCCCAAGGCCAATATCCTGGTCGGCCCCGGCAACCAGTTCGTGGCGGAGGCCAAGCGCATCCTGTTCGGCCGCGTCGGCATCGACATGATCGCAGGCCCCACCGACAGCCTGATCCTGGCCGACAGCACCGCCGACGCCCATATCGTCGCCACCGATCTGGTGAGCCAGGCCGAGCATGGCTACAACTCGCCGGTCTGGCTGGTGACCGATGATCGGACTCTGGCCGAGGAAGTCATGCGGCTGGTGCCGGGGCTGATCGACGACTTGCCGGAGGTGAACCGCGAGAACGCCGCCGCCGCCTGGCGCGACTATGCCGAGGTGATCCTGTGCAAAGACCGCGAGGATATGGCGGCCTGCTCCGACGAATACGCGCCCGAGCATCTGACCGTGCAGGCAGAGGATCTGAACTGGTGGCTGGAGCAGCTGACCTGCTACGGCTCGCTGTTTCTGGGCGAGGAGACCACGGTCTCTTACGGGGACAAGGCGGCGGGCACCAACCACGTGCTGCCGACCTCGCGCGCGGCCAGCTATACCGGCGGGCTGTCAGTTCACAAATACATGAAGATCGTCACCTGGCAGCGCGCCACCCGCGAAGGCTCGAAACCGGTGGCGGAGGCCACCGCGCGGATCGCCCGGCTGGAAGGGATGGAGGGCCACGCCCGCGCCGCCGATGTGCGGCTGGCCAAGTATTTCCCGGACGAAACCTTTGACCTGACCGCCAATGGCTGACCCGCGCGCCCTGTTCGATCTGACGGGCCGGACCGCCTGCATCACCGGCGCCAGCTCCGGGCTGGGGCGGCGGGCGGCCATCGCGCTGGCCGCCGCCGGGGCGCAGGTGGTGGCGGTGGCGCGCCGGGCGGAGGCGCTGGAAAGTCTCTGTTCGGAGATCGGCACAGGCGCGGCTTATACGGTGGCCGATGTGGCGGACCGCAGCGCGCTGGCGGCACTGCGGGACGTCGTTGCGGCCCCCTTTGGCGCACCGGACATCCTGATCCACGCGGCCGGCGTCAACACGCGGCAGCCTGCGGATGAGGTGACCACGGAAGGCTGGGACCGCACCCTGGCGCTGAACCTCTCGGCGCCCTTCTTCCTCAGCCAAGCACTGGTGCCTGCGATGAAGGACCGGGGCTGGGGGCGGATCATCAACTTCGCCTCGCTCCAGACCTCCCGCGCCTTTCCCGGCGGCATCGCCTATGGCGCCAGCAAGGGCGGGATCGGCCAGCTGACCCGCGCCATGGCAGAGGCCTGGTCGCCCCATGGCATCACCGCCAACGCGATCGGCCCGGGGTTCTTCCCGACTGAGCTGACCCAGGCGGTGTTCGGCGATGAGGCCCGCGCGGCCCGCAACGCCGCGCAGACCTGCATCGGCCGCAACGGGCGGCTGGAGGACCTCGACGGGCCGCTTTTGTTCCTGTGCTCGGAGGCCTCGGCCTATGTCACCGGGCAAATCCTGATGGTTGACGGGGGGTTCACCGCGAAATGAAAGCCTTGGTTTATGAAGGGGTTGAGACGCTTTCGGTCCGCGATGTGCCGATGGCCGCGGGCCAGCCGGGCGAGCAGCTGATCCGCATTCATGCCTCCGGCATCTGCGGGTCTGACATGCACGCCTATCTGGGCCATGACAACCGCCGGCCCGCGCCGCTGATCCTGGGGCACGAAGCCGCCGGGGTGATCGAGGACGGGGCGGATGCGGGCAGACGGGTGACAATCAACCCGCTGGTCACCTGCGGCAGTTGTGCGGCCTGCGCATCGGGGCGCGAAAACCTCTGCGCCAGCCGCCAGATCATCTCCATGCCCCCGCGCGAGGGCGCCTTCGCCCAGTTCGTGGCAATGCCGGAGCGCAATCTTGTCACCGTGCCGGACGCGGTACCGCTGGCAAAGGCCGCGCTGGCCGAGCCGCTGGCGGTCAGTTGGCACGCCGCCCGGCTGGCGCTGGAGGCGCTGCACCCGGCACAGGAGCGCCGCGCGCTGGTGATCGGCGGCGGTGCCATCGGGCTTGCGGCGGCGCTGGCGCTGCGCGCGATGGGGGTAGAGGACGTCACGGTCCAGGAACCCAACGCCGCGCGCCGGGCCTTTCTGGCGGACCGCTGCGGCCAGCAGGCGGTGGCGGAGTTTCAGGGCATGGTGCCGCTGGTGGTGGACGCGGTGGGCTATGCCGCCACCCGCGCCGCCGCCTCTGCCGCCGCTGCGCCGGGCGGGGTGATTGCTCATGCCGGGCTGGGGGAGGACGCCGGAGGTCTGGATATCCGCCGCATGACCCTGCAGGAGATCACCTTTATCGGCACCTATACCTATACCGCGCAGGACTTCCGCGACACCGCGCAGGCCATCTTTGACGGCCGCCTCGGCCCGCTGGACTGGCCCGAAACACGGCCGCTGTCGGACGGCGCCGCTGCGTTCCGCGACCTGCGCAGCGGCGCGGTGGCGGCGCCCAAGATCATCCTCGACCCCTGGGCCTGAGCCCGCACGCCAAACAAACGGAGAGCAACGATGTATGACAATATCCTGGTTCCCATGGCCCTGGATCACGGGGTGTCCGGAACAACGCTCAAGGCCGCCGCCACCCTGTGCAACCCCGGCGGGCAGATCACCGCGCTGCATGTCTATGAGCCGCCGCACAGTTCGGTCACCGCCTACCTGGACGAAGACACCGTGCGCGACGGCTTTGACAAGGCCCGCGAGGCGCTGGCCCTGAAAACCGCAGGCCACGCCAATGTCACGGCGGAGATCGTCAAGGGCCGGTCCTACCGCGCCATTGTCGAATACGCGCAGCAGCACGGCATGGACTGCATCGTCGTCGGCTCCCACAAACCGGGCCTCAGCGACTTTTTCCTCGGCTCGACTGCCGCCCGCGTGGTCCGCCACGCGCCCTGCGCCGTGCATGTCTGCCGCACCTCCTGACCCCGAGAAACAAGACACCCGAAGCAAAGGCAACCCACCATGAATATCGACAAGAGGATCGCTGACGATCTGGCGGCCAACGGCGTCTCCTTCGTCACCACCGTGCCCTGCAAGCAGCTGGCCGGGGTGATCGAGGAGATCGACCAGCGCGACGACATCTTCCATATCCCCTCCAACAAGGAGGACGAGGGCATGGGGCTGTGCGCCGGCGCCTGGATGGGCGGCAAGCGCCCGGCCATCATAATGCAGAACACTGCCATCGGGGTGACCATCAATACGCTGGCGACGCTGATCCAGTACTACCGGATGCCGCTGCCGATGCTGATCTCCTACCGCGGCGAGCTGCGCGAGCCGGTGGCCTGCCAGGTCGAAATGGCGGTGCATACCAAGGCGCTCCTGGCGCAGCTCAACATCCCCGCCTACCACTTTCACTGGCAGAAAGATGTCGAGGAGTTCGACAACATCCTGAAATACACCTTCATGTGCAACAAGCCCGTTGCCATCCTGACCGACGCCAATTTCTGGGGAGGCTATGGCGACCAATGATCCGTTCCGAAATCCTGAAAGAGATCGCGCCGATCCTGCGCAACGAACTGGTGGTCTGCAACATCGGCATTCCGTCGCAAGAACTGCACGCCATCGACGACCAGCCCAGCAATTTCTACATGCTGGGCACCATGGGGCTGGCGTCCTCCATCGGCTTGGGGCTGGCGCTGGCGCAGCCGAAACCGGTGATCGTGATCGACGGTGACGGCTCGATCCTGACCAACCTCGGCACCCTGCCCACCATCGGCAACAACGCGCCCGGCAACTACATCCTGATGATCATCGACAACGGCTCCTATGGCTCCACCGGCGATCAGCCGACCTACACCAGCCAGCGCACCGATCTGGCCGGCATGGCCCGCGCCGCCGGCTGCGCCCGGGTGGTGGAGGTGCAGGACAAGGACACCGGCCCTGCGCTGGAGGAGGCTTTGGCCAGCGGCGAGGCGACGGTTCTGGTGGTCAAATGCGACAGCGGCAACGCCAAGATGCCGGTGATCACGATGGACCCGGTGGTGATCCGCGACCGCTTCATGAAGGCCGTGGCCGGCTGATGGGTGCAGGCGCCATCCATTCGGCTGAGGACGCCCGCCGCCTGGCCCGGCGGCGGCTGCCCTGGATGGTGTTTGACTATATCGACGGGGCCGCCGGGCAGGAAACCGGGGCGGCGCGCAACCGTGCGGCCCTGGATGCCATCACCCTGCGGCCCCGTATCCTGCGCGATGTCAGCCGGCGCTCGCTGGCGGTCCGGATTTTTGGTGCCGAAGCGGACCGGCCCTTCGGGATTGCCCCCATGGGCATGTGCAACCTCGCCGCCCCCGGCGCCGACCTGATGCTGGCCCGGCTGGCCGCCCGCCACCGGGTGCCGCATGGGGTCTCGACCGTTGCCTCGACCCCTTTGGAGACTATCCTGGAGGCGGCGGAGGGCTATGCCTGGTTCCAGCTCTATTTCAGCGGCGACGGCAGCGGCACCTTCAAACTGGCGGAGCGCGCCCGCGCGGCCGGCTATCAAACCCTGGTGCTGACGGTCGATGTGCCCGAGGTCGGCCGCCGCCCGCGCGAGTTGCGCCATGGCTTCAAAATGCCGTTCCGCATCGGCCCGCGGCAGTTCCTCGACTTTGCCCTGCACCCGCGCTGGTCGCTGACGGCGCTGCTGAAGGGCAAGCCGGTGATGGCGAATTTCCAGATGGAAGGCTATGACTTCGACCGCACCGAAAGCCGGGCGCGGGCCACCTGGGACACGCTGACCCGGCTGCGCGACCTCTGGCCCGGCAAACTGGTGATAAAGGGCGTGCTGGACGTTGAAGACGCCCGCGCGCTGGCGGCGGCGGGCGCGGACGCGATCCAGGTCTCCAGCCACGGCGCCCGGCAGCTGGAGGCCGCACCTGCTCCGATAGAGATGCTCGCGCAAATCCGGGCCGCGCTGGGGCCGGAATTCCCGGTGTTCTACGACAGCGGCCTCCGGTCGGGCGAGGATGTGCTGAAGGCGCTGTCGGCCGGGGCGGACTTCACCTTCCTGGGGCGGATTTTGCAGTTTGCCATTGCGGCAGGGGGCGAAGCAGGGCTGCAACAGCTGTGGGAAGCGCTGAGCGAAGAGCTGAGCATCGCCATGGCGCAAACCGGGCTGACGGCATTGTCAGCTGACAATTTTTCCGGGCGATCGTAGCAGCGCACAGGCGGGCTGCTGGATTTAATCAAGAAAACAATGACTTGACCGGCGGCCTGCCCCCTCCTGTCACGCAGGGCGGCAAGCAGCCGGTGCAAGCGCGCGCCCGCTCAGCCGGGCGCGCCTTCGACGATCACGATATTGGCCAGCCCGGCGCCCTCGCGGTGCGCTTTGGCGGCCTGGTATTCCGGCGAGTTGTAGCAGCTCAGCGCCGCCTCCATCGAGTCGAACTCGATCACCACGTTGCGCGGATGGCCGTCGCCCTCCATCTGCTCGCAGGCGCCGCCGCGGGCCAGAACGCGGGCGCCGAATGTCTTGAACGCCTCCGTCGCGCCTTCGGCATACAGCTTGTAGGGATCGGGATCGGTCACAGTGACATGGGCAATCCAATAGGCTTTGGGCATGGGAACTCCGCTTGTCCGAAAAGGAAACCGGGGCGGCAGGCACCGCCCCGGCCAAAGGTCACTTGTTCAGGATCTTGGACAGCACCAGATAGGCGGCGCCGGCCACGAACAGGCCCACGAACCAGGCGTAGGTGTAGATCGTGGCAAAGAAGTCCGAGGTGCCCGCAGTAATGCCGACACCGGCCAGGAAGCCCGGCAGGTTCGGCAGGATGCCGATCACCAGCGCCCAGACACCGGCCCAGTTGGTGCCGTTGCTGCCGGAATAGATGCCGTTCATCTTGAACAGGTCAGCCACTTCCAGCTTGGTCTTGCGCAGCAGGTAGTAGTCCGCCAGCATCACGCCCGCGATCGGACCCAAGAGCGCCGAATAAGCGATCAGCCAACCGATGATGTGGTTCACCAGAACCCAGGGGAACATCGCGATGCCGATGCCCGCGGTGATATAGCCGCCGCGCTTGAGGTTGATCTTGCTCGGCGCCAGGTTCGAGAACCCGTGCGCAGGCGCCACCACGTTGGCCGCCAGGTTAGTGGTCAGCGTCGCCACGATCAGCGCAAACAGCGCGATGATCACCGAGAACCCGCCCATCTTCTCAGACAGCTGGATCGGATCCCAGATCGCCTCGCCATAGATCACCACGGTGGCCGAGGTCACGGCGGAGGCGATGAAGGCAAACAGCGCCATCGGGATCGGCAGGCCGACCAATTGGCCCACCAGCTGGTCTTTCTGGCTTTTGGCGTGGCGGGTGAAGTCGGGGATGTTCAGCGCCAGCGTCGCCCAGAAACCGATCATGCCGGTGAGGCTCGGCCAGAAGACGACCCAGAACTGGCCCTCTTGCGGCTGGCCCGGATCAAAGGCGCTGGGGGTGGACAGCATCTCGCCGAAGCCGCCGGCGTTGACATAGGCCCAGGCCAGCAGGGCGAGGCCCATCGCCAGCAGGAAGGGGGCCGCATAGGTCTCCAGCCAGCGGATCGACTCGGTGCCGTTGGCGATGAAGTAGAGATGCAGCGCCCAGAAGGCGAGGAAGCAGATGAATTCGCCCGCGCTGATGCCCAGCACCGGAAGCGCCTCGCCCGCCAGCGCACCGCCGGTCAGGGTGTTGAGGATCACAAAGATCGCCGAGCCGCCGACCCAGGTCTGGATGCCGAACCAGCCGCAGGCGACGATGCCGCGGGCCACGGCCGGGATCTTGGCGCCGGTCGGCCCGAAGGAGGAGCGCAAGAGCACCGGGAAGGGGATGCCGTATTTGGTGCCGGCATGGCCCACCAGCACCATCGGGATCAGCACGATGGCGTTGGCGGCCAGAATGGTCATAACTGCCTGATCCCAGCTCATGCCGGAGCCGATCAGGTAGGAGGCCAGCAGGTAGGTCGGAATACAGACCACCATGCCCACCCAAAGCGCGGCAATTGCCAGCCAGTCCCAGGTGCGTTCCGCCGCCGTCGTCGGCAGCTGGTCCTCGTTATAGAGTTCGGGGTCGATCCCGGTCAGATCCACCCGCGGCGGCGCGTCGGCGCCGGACGCGGAATACCCGCTGGTTACATCAGCCATTTTGAGTTTCCTCCCTGTTATTTGGCTTTGTTGCTGCCTGCTTCTGCGGCAGGCAGTAAATGCAAAAGCCCCCGGCCTGCGCCGGGGACCGTGATCAGACGCAGGCCGGCATGTTTTCAGCCGAGCGCACAACCTGGCGCGGCGCGGTGACCTGTTTCCACTTGGACAGCGCCTTGCTGACCTCGGGGAACGCGGGCCGTTCGACAAAACGCCCATGCCCCGGGGTGGCGCAGACGGTGCCGTCGTCCACCGCCAGTTCGCCGCGGCTGAGGGTATAGCGCGGCAGGCCGGTCACCTCGCGGCCGGAGAAGACGTTGTACTCCACCACCGACTGCTGGGTTTCGGGCGAGATCACCTTGGACTTCTTCGGATCCCACACCACCAGATCGGCGTCGGAGCCTTCCACGATCGCCCCTTTGCGCGGGTATATGTTGAGGATACGCGCGATATTGGTCGAGGTCACGGCCACAAACTCGTTCGGTGTCAGCCGCCCGGTGTTCACGCCCTCGCTCCACAGGACCGGCATCCGGTCCTCCAGCCCGCCGGTGCCGTTCGGGATCTTGGTGAAATCGCCGATGCCAAAGCGTTTCTGATCCACGGTAAAGGCGCAGTGGTCAGTCGCCACCACCTGCAGCGAACCTGCCTGAAGACCGGCCCACAGGCTGTCCTGATGCGCCTTGTCGCGGAACGGCGGCGACATCACCCGCTGCGCGGCGTGGTCCCAATTTGGGTTGCGGTATTCGCTTTCGTCCAGCACCAGATGCTGGATCAGCGGCTCGCCATAGACGCGCATGCCCTTCTGGCGCGCCCGGCGGATCGCCTCATGCGCCTGCTCGCAGGAGGTATGCACGACGTACAGCGGCACGCCCGCCATGTCGGCGATCATGATGGCGCGGTTGGTGGCTTCGCCCTCGACCTCGGGCGGACGCGACAGCCCATGGCCTTCGGGGCCGCGGATGCCGTCGGCCAGCAGCTTCTGCTGCATGGTGGCCACCACGTCGCCGTTTTCCGCATGGACCATCGGCAGCGCGCCAAGCGCGGCGCAGCGGCGGAAGCTGTCAAACAGCTCGTCATCGTCCACCATCAGCGCGCCCTTGTAGGCCATGAAATGCTTGAAGGTGTTGATGCCCAGATCCACGACCTGCTGCATTTCGTTGAACACCTGCTCGCTCCACCAGGTCACCGCCATGTGGAAGGAGTAGTCGGCACAGGCGCGTTTGGACTTGGCGTGCCAGGCCTCCAGCGCCTCCAGCATCGACTGGCCGGGGCTTGGCAGGCAGAAGTCCACCACCATGGTGGTGCCGCCAGCCAGGCCCGCGCGGGTGCCGGATTCAAAGTCATCCGCCGAATGGGTGCCCATGAAGGGCATTTCCAGATGCACATGCGGGTCGATGCCGCCCGGCATGACATAGCAGCCCTCGGCGTCCAGCACCTTGTCGCCAGTGAGGCCCGCGCCGATCTGCACGATCTTGCCATCCTCGATGGCGACATCGGCGGCATAGCTGCGGTCGGCGGCAACGATAGTGCCGCCCTTGATCACGGTTCTTGCAGTCATAGTCTTCACTCCACGACTTCTGCCGTTTCCAGCACGGCATGCAAGAGCACATCTGCCCCTGCCGCGGCCCATTCACGGCTGATTTCCTCGTCCTCGTTGTGGCTGAGCCCATCGACGCAGGGGCACATCACCATCGCGGTCGGCGCAACCTTGTTGATCCAGCAGGCGTCATGGCCTGCGCCCGAGATGATGTTGCGGTGCGAATAGCCCAGCTGCTCGGCGGCACGGCGCACGGCAGAGACGCAGTTTTCGTCGAACGTCACCGGGTCGAAATGGCCGACCTGCTCGATTTCCAGGCCCAGTTCCAGCTCCTCGGCGATCTTGGCGGCACCCTCGCGCAGGCGGCGCTCCATGTCCGCTTGCGTGTCAAAGCTGGGCGAGCGGAAGTCGATGGTGAACACCACCTTGCCCGGCACGATGTTGCGGCTGTTGGGGTAATAATCGCAGTGGCCCACGGCACCAACGGCGTCGGGCTGGTGGCTCATCGCGATCTCATGCACCAGCGTCGTGATCCGCGCGGCCCCCAGGCCCGCATTGCGGCGCATCGGCATCGGGGTGGAGCCGGTATGCGCCTCCTGGCCCGTCAGCGTCACCTGCAGCCAGTTCAGGCCCTGGCCATGGGTCACGACGCCGATGTCCTTGCCCTCGGCCTCCAGAATGGGGCCCTGCTCGATGTGCAGCTCGAACATCGCGTGCATCTTGCGGTTGCCCACCGGCTCATCGCCCGCGTAGCCGATGCGGGCCAGTTCCTCGCCGAACTTCTTGCCTTCCGCATCCTCGCGCGCATAGGCCCAGTCCTGCGTATGAACGCCCGCAAAAACGCCGGAGGACAGCATCGCGGGGGCAAACCGCGTGCCTTCCTCATTGGTCCAGTTCACCACCACGATCGGGCGGCGGGTCCGGATGCCCTGATCGCGGATCGAGCGCACCACCTCAAGCCCTGCCAGCACGCCCAGCACGCCGTCGTATTTGCCGCCCGTGGGCTGGGTGTCCAGATGGCTGCCCATCATCACCGGATCCAGATCCGGATTGGTGCCTTCCAGGCGGGCAAACATATTGCCCATGCTGTCGACGCCGACGGTCATGCCGGATTCTTCGCACCAGCGCTTGAACAGGTCGCGGCCTTCCTTGTCGGCGTCGGTCAGCGTCTGGCGGTTGCATCCGCCGCGCAGGCCGGGGCCTTTCTGCGCCATCTCCATCAGCGTGTCCCACAGGCGGCTGCCGTTGATGCGGGCGTTGCTTTGCACGTCTTTCATATCTCTCTCCCTTTGCCGCCCCTGCCCCGCGCGCCATTCGAGCGCAAGGCAGAGGCAGGTCCTCACGCGACCAGCGACTCGGCCAGAATGCCGATCAGCTCGTCGATTTCCGTCTTTTCGATGATCAGCGGCGGCGACATCGCGATGATGTCGCCGGTGGTGCGCAGATGCGCCCCCTTGTCCCAGGCGCGCAGGTAGGTGTCGAAGGCGCGCTTGGTGGGCACCCCCGCAACCGGCTCCAGCTCCACCGCGCCGACCAGGCCGGAGCAGCGGATGTCCTTCACATGCGGCATCCCCTGAAGGCTGAACAGGGCATCGGACCAATAGTCCTCCAGCGCCGCCGCACGCTCGAACAGCTCCTCCTCGCGGTAGGTGTCCAGCGCCGCCAGCGCCGCGGCGCAGGCGACCGGGTTGCCGGAGTAGGTATAGCCGTGGAACAGCTCGATCATATGCTCCGGGCCGGTCATGAAGGCATCGTGGATGGCGCTGCTGATCATCACCGCGCCCATCGGGATCACCCCGTTGGTCAGACCCTTGGCGGTGGTGATCATGTCCGGTTCGACGCCGTAGTAATCCGCGCCAAAGGCCCGGCCCAGGCGGCCATAGGCGGTGATCACCTCGTCGAAGATCAAGAGGATACCGTGCTCCCGGGTGATCTCGCGCAGCCGCTGCAGGTAGCCCTTGGGCGGCAGGATCACCCCGGCGGAGCCTGCCATCGGCTCGACGATCACCGCGGCGATGGTCTCCGCCCCGTGCAGCTCGATCAGCCGCACCAGATCCTCCGCCAGCTCCGCGCCATGCTCCGGCTGGCCCTTGGTAAAGCCGTTGCGCGCCGGGTCATGGGTGTGGCGCAGGTGGTCGACGCCGGTCAGCAGGCTGCCGAAATGGCGGCGGTTGTTGACGATGCCGCCCACCGAGATGCCGCCGAAGTTCACCCCGTGATAGCCCTTCTCGCGCCCGATCAGCCGGGTGCGGCCTTGCTCGCCCTTGGCCTTGTGATAGGCCAGCGCGATTTTCAGTGCGGTCTCCACCGATTCCGAGCCGGAGTTGGTGAAGAACACATGGTTCAGATCGCCCGGCGCCAGCTCCGCCAGCCGCGCGGCCAGCTCAAACGCCTTGGGGTGGCCCATCTGAAAGGCGGGCGCATAGTCCAGTTCGGTGACCTGTTTCTGCACCGCCTCGGTGATGCGCGGCGCAGCGTGGCCCGCGTTGACGCACCACAGGCCCGCGGTGCCATCCATCACCTTGCGCCCGTCGGTGGTGGTGTAATACATGCCCTCGGCCGAGGCGACCATGCGCGGCGACTGCTTGAATTGCCGGTTGGCCGTGAACGGCATCCAGTAGGCATCCATGGCGTTCGGCCGCTTCAGTTGATTATCCATGTCCAAGTCCTTTTCGTTCGAGTGTTCAGGCCGCAACGAGTTTTAGCAGCGTATCGAGGCTCTGCT